>CALZIJ010000014.1 GCA_945787655.1 Nitrospiria bacterium
AATGCAATGATGATTGAAATTGGACATTTTGCAGTTGTGACCGCGCTGATTTTGTCTTTTGTCGGCATCGTGACCCCGCTTGTCGGCGTTAAAACCCGTAATGCAACCTGGGTGGTGGTTGGCCGAAGGGCAGTGATCGCCATGTTTGTGCTCATTACAATCGGCACGGCAGTGATGATTTACGGCTATTTGGCCGAAGATTATTCGGTTAAATACATCTATGCGACCTCAAACAGTAAATTGCCTATATTTTACAAGGTGGCGGGACTTTGGGGCGGACATGAAGGCTCCTTACTTTTATGGGCATGGATTCTGGCCTTGTACAGCATGGCGGCCACTTTAATTCATTGGAAGACGCAGCCGGTGGTCATGCCTTATTTAATCATGGTCGAGTCCATCGTGTTGTGTGGTTTTCTGTTATTGATTCTGTTCTTGTCTAATCCATTTGAGCGTATTTTTCCTGTACCGGCAGACGGCAAGGACCTAAATCCCTTGTTGCAAGATCCCGCAATGGTGGTACATCCACCTTTGCTTTATTTAGGGTATGTGGGTTTGTCAATTCCGTTTTCATTCGCCATGGCGGCGTTATTCTCAGGCCGATTGGGGGAGGAATGGGTGAAAGCGACACAACGGTGGACGGTTTTTGCCTGGCTGTGTTTGTCCTGCGGGATTTTAATGGGCGGATATTGGGCCTATTACGAGCTGGGATGGGGCGGATACTGGGGCTGGGATCCTGTTGAAAATGCGGCCTTCATGCCTTGGCTGGTTGCCACAGCTTTTCTTCACTCGACGATGGTTCAGGAAAAGCGCAAGATGTTTAAGGTTTGGAATCTTTTCCTGATTATCCTGGCGTTCTCGCTTTCCCTGATTGGGACTTTTCTTGTAAGAAGCGGCATTCTTTCTTCTGTGCACTCTTTTGCCGCAGATCCGGGAAGAGGGGTTTTTATTCTTGGATTCGTGGTGTTCATGTTGTTGCTTTCCTTTGGGACATTGATTTTTCGCTCTGCAAAATTAAAAAGTACGGTCCGTATGGAATCGATGGTTTCCAGGGAATCCGTCTTTTTATACAATAACCTCTTTTTTCTTGTGGCGCTTGCAACAGTATTTGTTGGTACTTTGTATCCCTTGCTGATGGAAGTGCTGGAGCTGCAAAAGGTATCCGTGGGTGCTCCCTATTATAATGCGGTCTTTATGCCGGTGGCATTGGGCCTGATTTTTCTAATGGGAGTTGGCCCCTATATCCCCTGGCGAAAATCAAACCCTGAAAACATCAAAAAATTATTCGGCCCGCCTTTGCTCGCGGCCTTGGCGGCGACGATTATCTTTTTTATTGCAGGTGTCCGAAAACCTTATGCCCTGGCCGGTTTATCTGTGGTTGCATTCGTCCTCACATCGATTTTAATTGATTTTAACAAGGTGGCCTCATTTTTTTCGAGACGGGAAAAGGTCAGTCGCACGCAAGGGTTTCTCTCAGCATACAAGGGGAACCCCAGACGTATTACAGGAATTATTATTCACTTCGGAGTGCTGGTCATGGTGGTGGGGATTGTCTTTTCCTCCATGTATCAGGCGGAAAAGATCCTGATCATGAAACCGGGAGAAGAAGTCACGATTAAAACATTCCGCTTCCGGATGGCGAATCTATATGGGGTCAAAGGGGTGAACTGGGGTGGACAGGAAGCGCTTTTCGATGTCTATCAGGATGGAAAAATCATCGCCCAAATGCATCCACAGAAACGCTTCTATACTGTTTCTCAGACGCCCACCACTGAAACAGCGATACATCAATTAAAGATGGGGCACCTTTTTGTGACGATCCCTGAAGTTGCACCAGATGGATCCTGGGCACGCGTTCGTATTCTTCACAATCCTCTGGTCCTTTGGGTTTGGTATGGTGGCGGCATTATGGCGATTGGGGCCTTTATGAATATCTTCCGGCGGGTACGGCGGAGAAAAGCGCCCGCAACGGATTCAAAAGGCGTGGTCGCCGGCGGGGTCTCCCCCAATATTGCGCAGCCGACGAGGTAGGTCATGACAGAGTTTCGAACCTGGCATGTCTTTTTGCTGCTGGGTCTTTTCGGTCTTTTTGCGCTTTTTTATAAAGGACTTTGGGGTGATCCTACAGCCTTACCGCCCGTTATTATTGCAGAACCCGCGCCAGAAATTGTCGCTCCCTCACTGTATGGAGATAAACAAATTGTTCTCAGTGAACATCGGGGCAAAGTCGTTGTCCTGAATTTCTGGGCCTCATGGTGTCAGGAATGTAAACTGGAGCATAAATTTCTTCTGGCAATTAACAAACGTTTTGAAGACAACCCTAATTTTGTGATGTACGGGGTGAACTATCAGGATAAAGACCATCTTGCAAAAGCCTATCTGGATCAGCATGGCAATAATTTCGAACACATGGTGGATTTGAAGGGCAAGATCTCTATTGACTATGGTGTGTACGGCGTGCCCGAAACATTTATTATTGATCAAGACGGCATCATTCGGCATAAACAAATCGGCCCGGTATTGGGCGATGTTTTTTCTGATATGGTGCAAAACAAGATTGAACCTTTATTAAATAAGTCGGCCCCTTTGTAATGAAACTGCATACTTTTTTCATTGTTTTAACGATATTTACAGCCACCTTCTCAAGAATCGAACCCTCTTTTGCGCAAACAGACCCGGTCCCCCCTCCATTATCGATGGATGAGGATCTTTTGCAGAGCAAGATGAAAGAGGTTTCAAAAACCTTACGTTGTGCGGTTTGTCAATCTGAATCCATTTGGGAATCCAACGCAACCCTTGCCATTCAAATGCGGGACATTATTCGGGAACGTCTGATTGCGGGTGAAACCCCGAATGAAATTCGGGCGTATTTCGTGAGCCGTTACGGGGACTATATTGTGTTTAAACCGCGTTTCAGAGGAATTAATATGCTCTTGTGGGGCGGTCCGTTTATTTTACTTGCGATTGGTGCGGTCGTATTGTCCAGATCCTTGCGAAAATGGACACTGCAAAAAGATGAGGTTCCCCCTGAACCGCTTGCCCCGATTGATGAAAAACAACGGGAGAGAATAGAGGAAGAACTCCGCTCCCTCAAGTAAGGCAGGTGTTTGGATTTTGATTCAAGTGGTTCATGCAAGTTCAGGGATAGAAGAAAATAAACAGAAAGTGAAGTTTTGTAATAATATTGATATGATTGAATATCGCATAATCAATGTGCTTATCAAAAGGCGGGAAATCACATGTTTCCATTTTTAATTACGACATTATTGTTGATCACCGTAAGTTCTTTGGTCTTTCCTTTTTTTCGTAAGACAGATATCGTCCTTATCGATGCACAAGCGGCAGCAATGGACGAAGAACAAGTTAATCTTGAAATAGAGCGGCAGTCCATTGCGTCTTCTTTGTCAGAGCTGGAAGTCGATTATGAGTATGGAAAAGTCACACAGCAAGATTATCGGCAATTGAAACTGGATTTGGAGCACCGTTTGTTGGCCGTTTTGGATGGGTTGGATCAATATAAAGGAAAGCCCTCACATCAAACAAAAGGTAAGCGCAAGGGAAAAGGGTTTACGGGAAAAACATGGGTTTCAATGATACTGGTGGGCCTGATAGTCAGCGGCGGTTCAACAGGGGCCTATCAATTGATTCACTGGAAATTAGAACGGGCAGCATTTTCGCCGGATAATGCCGGCATGCCGGCATCAGCCCCTATTGATCCAAAGGTTATGGTGGCCCGCCTTGAAGCAAAATTAAAAGAAAATCCGGATGATCTGGATGGACAGTTAATGATTGGCCGGTCTTATATGGCCTTGGAGCGCTGGGACGATGCGGAACAGGCCTGGAAAAAAGTGATTGAATTAGATCCCAGAAGTTATATCGCATATTACCGGCTGGGTGAAATTATACTGAGTAACCCAAAGACCGGGACACGGGAAGAAGCGGAATTGGCACTGGGGTATTTTGATCAGGCGCTTGTATTTGTACCGCAAGATGCCAGCGTACTTTGGGCCCGCGGCATCGTGTTGTTACAGCTTGGCCGAGTATCGGAAACAGATGAAGCCTGGACAGAGGCGTATCAATATATTCCCAGGGGCACACAAGAATCGGAGATGGTCAAAAAAGCATTGGAAGACCTTCGAGCAGGGAGGGTCCCCGGATCACCAGGGTGAGCCTGATGTATGACAATCCCAGTGGTAATCGTACATCCCGCCTTCGATTAGGAGTCTTTTTTGGGTTTTTGATCTTCGTTGCGTTATTGGAAACCGGATGTCCTCAAAGTCAGGATTCTCCGATTCAAGGTGAGAAAAAGGGACAAGCGACAGGGGTGGAAGTCGGTGATTTGGCTCCTGACTTTCGCATTGCCAATCTGAAAGGGGGTGAGTCTTCCCTTTCGGATTATCGTGGAAAGGTCGTGCTGCTGAATTTTTGGGCGACGTGGTGCGGGCCATGTAAAGCAGAAATGCCCTCGATGGAAGCCCTTTATCAAAGTTATTCAAGAGAAGACTTTGAGATTTTAGCGGTTTCCATCGATCTTGAAAAGGATGCGCCTGTGCAGGCATTTATTGAGGATTTTGGATTTACTTTTCCGGTGTTGTTAGATGAAATGTTTGAAGTCAATGACCGCTATAAAGTGAGAGTGGTTCCGACCAGTGTTGTTGTCGATCGAAACGGCGTAATTACACACCGCTTACTGGGTGCAAAAGATTGGAATGCACCGGATTCAAAGCGGTTTCTTGATCAGTTGGTTGCGGCAAGCTAGTCTGAGTTTGAAAAGGAATTTTAGGGTTTTAAATGGAACCAGCTGGTAACATTTCATATATGATTGCTTTTTCCGCAGGGTTTCTTTCTTTTATCTCACCCTGTGTATTGCCTGTCGTTCCCTCATACATTTCATATATTACCGGTCTTTCACTGGAAGAACTCACTTCTCAGGAAGGCAAGGCCCGGGCCCGGGAACTGGCCATTAAGAACTCGCTTTTGTTCATTTTGGGATTTTCAACCATTTTTATATTTTTTGGCGCATCCGCGACGTTCATTGGACAATTTTTTCTTTCCAATCAAAATATTATTCGAAAAATTGGCGGGGCATTCATTATCTTCTTTGGATTGTATATTATGGGTGTTTTTAAATTGTCATTTCTGGCCCGCGACAAACGGTTTCATTTTAATAATAAGCCCGCCGGGTTTTTAGGATCATATCTTGTCGGTATAGCATTTGGTGCCGGGTGGACGCCCTGTGTCGGGCCTATTTTAGGTTCTATTCTGCTTTATGCGAGCACAGCAGGTTCCGTGACCATCGGAGTACAACTTCTGGCCATTTATTCCTTGGGTCTTGGGCTTCCCCTCTTTCTTTCTTCTCTTGGCGTACAGTCCTTTTTAATGACCTCAAAAAAAACGGCCCGTTACATGGGATGGATTTCAGGGGCAAGCGGCGCGTTTTTGGTCGCAGTGGGGTTTATGATTTTCACAAATTCCCTCACGCGGTTAACCTCATTTTTTACTCAGATTGGTTTTGGCTGGACGATCGGTCAATAACCGTTTTACATGATCGGGGCCTCATTTAATTATGATCCCCTTCCTAAAAAACTTCTCTTTTTATCATGCCCTCATTATCATCGCGATACTGTATTTCCCCGGTGTTCTTAAGGCTTCGGAAAACGAACTTCAAAGTTATTCATTCAGGGAGTTGGTCGCTAAAGAACGCCGATCCATTGTGAATATCCGTTCTCTGGAAATTGCACGAGAGGGGGGCGGGCCCTTAAAGGACTATTTCAGGCTAGGAAAACATATCAAGCCTGAGATTAAGGCCGGGAGTCTCGGGACGGGGTTTATTATTAGTCCATCAGGGCTTGTCCTGACCAATTATCATGTGATTGCCCCGCCACCCCAATATGAGGAAGTGAAAGAGATCCAGATATGGCTTCATGACCGGCGGACCCATCCGGCGAAAATTATTGGCCGGGATAAAAAAACAGATGTGGCCTTGCTTCAGATTGAAGGAGATGAACCTTTTTCTCCTGTTCAATTGGGAGACTCCCAAAACATTAATATCGGGGAGTGGGTCATGGCGATAGGCAATGCTTTTGGTCTTGAGGAATCGATTACCGTTGGTGTGATCAGCGGGAAGGGCCGGGTATTGGGTACCGGGCCGTACGATCAGTTTATTCAAACCGATGCGGTAATACATGCAGGAAATACCGGCGGGCCTTTGTATAATATTCGGGGTGAGGTCATCGGAATGAACACCACAGTGAGCGTGACCGGATATGGAATTGGGTTTGCGATACCGATTAATGTGGTGAAAAATATGTTATCCATGCTGGAAAATGACGGCCGGGTGACGCGGGGATGGTTGGGGGTGATGATTCAGCCGCTCACGCCTGATTTGGCAAAGGTGTTCAAACTCAAGAATAACCAGGGTGCATTGGTTTCAGAAGTGATGCGAAACAGTCCGGCTGAAAATGCCGGTTTGCATCGGGGAGATGTTATTTTAAGATTTGATGGAAAAGCGGTTAAAAAAATGAATGATTTACCCACTTTGGTCGCAGAAACCCCGGTAGGCAAAGATGTTGCTGTAGAGATTGTCCGTGAAGGGGTGCCTAAAACCCTTGATGTGACCGTTGAGGAACTCGTGCCGGAATAGGATGTTCAAACCATGCACTATGATGTCATTGTGGCCGGTGCAGGCCCTGCGGGCAGTATTGCGGCAACGGCATTGGCACGTAAAAAATATTCGGTATTGCTCCTTGAAAAAAAAGAACATCCCCGGCATAAATCCTGCGGCGGAGGAATTTCAGCACGACTTTCTCCTTTTCTTGATCCCGATTTTAAATCGATCATTGAAAACGAAATCACAACAGTCCAAATACGATATCGAAAAAAAAAGGCCTCTTTTTCATCAAAAAATCCATTTGCATATCTCGTGCGCCGGTGTGTGTTTGACAGTTATCTCAGCCGCCGTGCCGCTGAGGCGGGCGCCGAAGTTTGCGAGGCGACCCCCTTAAAATCCTGGGATAAAACAAAGACCGGGGTTTTTGTTGAAAGCCGCCGCGGGAAAGACACCGCAAAATATCTCATTGCCGCAGATGGCGCAAATAGCCAAATTGCACGAACGCTTTATCCTGAATGGGAAAAACATCGGGCGCCCTCACTTGAGGAAGCGTTTCAGCCGAGTCCCAAGATGGATTCGAAATCAATTCTTTTAGAGTTGTCGGTCCCAAAGGGATATGGCTGGATGTTCCCTAAAATGCAGGAGGCGGCTGTGGGCATTGGTATTTTTAGGGGAAAGCCGGGGGAAGTTCGAAATGTATATCGAGATTTTCTGAATCAAAACAAGATGGCCGGATACACTTCAAAACCCTGTGGTGCAGTGCTGCCTCTCTTTAAAAAAAATAATCCGCCACTGAATAAGGGCCCTGTGCTGTTAACCGGAGACGCCGCGGCGCTCATCGATCCTTTTTTTGGTGAAGGTATTTATTATGGCGTACGCAGCGGACAATTGGCGGCGGAAGCCATAGACGCTTCTTTGTCTTATCAAAAACCCATTGAAGGTTATCAAAAGGAAATTGCCACACGGTTTTACCCGGAGTTTATCGCGGCATCGGAAATTGCTAATTGGGTCTACCTTTTCCCGGGTTTATTTTTGGAAATTGCCTTGCATTACCCGCGCTTGATCCAATGGTACATCCAGGTTTTTCAGGGCGAAATGGGCTATGATGAGTTTTGGAAGCGGTGTAAAAAAAGGGCTTTTCAGAAGTTCAACCCGTTTACGCGATTTTTTGAAGCATCCAGCCGATCATGAAAATGGCCATGCCAACAACGGTGAAGGTAAACATAAAGCCCATGTCACCATCGAACATTGCCGATGTGATCAGCACGTAAAATATTAAAAATAGGCCCGAAGCCTGAACCCCTTTTGCGATATAAAAAAAAGCTTTCATTGATCTGTCCTGCTTGGTTCGTAAAATAAGGGTAAATCTAGCATAGGACGACCCTTAAACGCAAAGCCTGCTTGCCTAAATTCAGCCCAGCCACGATCCGATGTACGGACGACAGGCTGCGCTCAACCCCAACCGCGAACCCGCGGTTGGGGTTGAGCGATTATTTTAAGAAAATGCCCGTGTTTTCACGGTAAATGATGTTTTTGACGATAAGCCCAACAATCTTGTTACTGTGGAAAGGTGTCTGGCGCTTTTATCTGCTGCCATCCTTTACCACTCAGTGTTTTCATAAAAGCCACAAGGTCTTTTTGTTCGACTTCGCTTAAATTCAGCGGTAAGACCAATGGTGACAAAAATGGGTTTTTAACGCCGCCATTATTGTAAAAAGCGACGACTTCCTCCAAGGTATTCAGGCTTCCGTCATGCATGTATGGTGCGGTATGTTCAATTTCCCGTAAGGTCGGCGTTTTAAACCCTCCAATATCTTTTTGTTTTTGGGTGACATTGTAGCGGCCAACATCCACGGCTTCATGCCCCCAGCCAACACCCAGGTTGTGGAAGTTTTCGTCAGCAAAATTAAAACCCGAGTGGCAAATTCCGCAACGGGCTTTTCCTCGAAAAAGCTTTAATCCTCTCTTGGCCGAATCGGAGATTGCTTTTTGATCTTTTCCCGTTTCGAATCGGTCGAAAGCACTGTTCCCTGAGAGGAAGGTGCGTTGATAGGCGGCAATGGCTTTCCCGACAGATTCAAGGGAAATAGGCGTATCAAAGACCGCCTTGAATTGCTTTTTATATCCTTCAATGCTGTTGAGTTTTGCGACCATTTCGTTGTTGTCAAGAAACCCATGTTCAATGGGGTTGGTGAGTGGGCCAACAGACTGGGCTTCGAGTGTGGGTGCGCGACCATCCCAAAATTGTGTTGTTGTAAAGGCTCGGTTCAAGGCAGTGGGTGCACTTCTACCACCTTGCTGTCTTTTGATTCCGGTTGAAACGGGCTGCCCATCCGTAAAAGCAAGTACAGGGATATGGCAGGTTGCACAGGAAATACTATTATCCCGGGAAAGACGTTTATCAAAAAAGAGGAAGCGGCCCAGGGCGACTTTCTCTTCTGTCATGGGATTATCTGCAGGAATTTTAAGAGAAGAGGCATCCAAACCCAAAGGCAGGTTTAACTGCATCTCTTTTGCGGAAGTGATCGGCGTGTTCAAGAATAAGATGACAAGAAAGAGCAGGAAAATAATGGCATCCCATTTTGATATATGAAGCATTTTGTTTTCCGGAGTGAATAGAGAGGGTTTATGATTTTTCATTTTAATTCCTCCATGTTAGAGAAGGTTTTTCAATGCGCTCATCGAAACGATATAGTTATAGTCTACCCCCTGTTCTTTCCGGCAATCAACTTAAAAAGCGGATGTCTTTTCTAAATAGAAATTAAAGTGGAAAAGTTCTTTTTATATGAAAGCAGGAGTGTTTTTAATGTCATGAAAAGGATTATTGCAACCGGAGCGATTTCAGCATTTTTTCTGAGGTTTCCTTGCCTTGTTGAACACAATCTGGAATTCCGACACCCCGGTAAGGCGCTCCGCAGAGAAAAAAACCCGGATGTTTTTGTGTTTCGTGTTCGACATTGGAAACCCAATCAAGATGACCGACATGATACTGCGGATTGGCCTTATTCCACCGAAAGGTGCGGGCAACAACGGGTTCGCCATTAATCTCTAGAATGGGTTTCAACTCCTTGTGGACGGTAGAGATTAAGTCGGCATCATCCTGTTCAGTCACTTCGGGGTGGTGAGCTCCTCCCATAAAAACACGAATAAGAACATGGTCTTTAGGAGCGCGACCCGGAAATTTGGTCGAACTCCAGGTCGATGCCATCATGGAAGACGGTTCTTTCCGTGGTACAACAAATCCAAATCCGTTTAAAGGATGCTGAACGTTTTTTCTGTTAAATCCCAAAGAAACCGTTGCAGTAGAAACATAGGTCATTTCCTGAAGCAATTGGGAGAGGGGATGATCCCATGGTTCTATCCACCGGGCTGCGGTGTAGGTAGGCGTGGTGATGGCTATGGCATCTGCGGAAATATGCGTATCTTCAGTCTGCACGTTGTATCCTGAGTTTTGCGGGGAAACAGATAAAACGGGACAGTTCGTCTTGATTTCTACCTGGTCCAGTTTTTCTCTTAGTGCAGAGACAAGACTTGAAAGACCTTCATCCAGTGTCACAAAGAGAGACCATTTTGGAGGCGGATGCCCTTGTTTTTTGCTCTGGCTCTGACGTTTAAGCATGCCTTTAATTAAACTGCCATGGGCGTGTTCCAATTGGGCAAACTGCGGGAAGGCGGCTTTCATACTGAGTTTCTCAGCATCACCCGCAAAAATGCCAGCGAGTATGGGTTCCGCAAAAAGCTGAACGGCTTCTTCCCCCAAGCGGCGCCGAACGAAAGAAGCAATACTTTCATCTTCGATGGATGATTTTTTCGAAATAAACAGATCCATTCCCATCCGGACTTTTCCCGGAAGCGAGATCAAAGGGCTTAGGGCAAAAGGGAGGAGTTTCCCGGGTACCATGAGGTTAAAGCCTTTCGGCATGGCGACGAGTTTTCCCATGGAAAGAATATAAACTGATTTATGGACCGGATGGGTTTGAACGAGACGGTCGCTGAGGCCAAGCGCTTCGATAAGTGCCATACCCCCTTTTTTTTGGGTGATAAAAGAATCCGGACCGCCTTCAATGATAAAGTCATCCACTCGCTCGGAAACAATTTTCCCTCCGAGCCGGGGACTGGATTCAAGCAGGCAAAGATCAATGGGATAACCTTCCTTTTTAATTGTTTCCTGAAGAAAGTATGCGGTTGAAAGCCCCGTGATCCCGCCGCCTATAATCAATATTTTTTTACGAGTGGATGACATTTGCGCCATTTTACGTGAATTGCGTGTGGGTTTCAAATGGCTGTGTCAAACGTAATAAACTTGATTATTTTGACGTGTTTTGGAATATGCACTACAATTATTGGAAACATACCTGATAAATATAGCTGTTTTCAGGCTGAAGCCGTGTTATGCTTGGTATAGGGAAATTTATGTTGAGAGAAAAAAATGACTGAAAAAATATTGATTGAAAAAGCATCCGGTGGCTATATCCTGTCGGACGCCAACCCTGACCCTAAAAACCCTGGGGATCTTTGGATGAACAAAGCGGTATTCCACGATTTTACTTCCGTTGTGGAGGAACTTCGGCGAAGATTTTGTGTGTCCGATATTATTGCTTCTCAGGAAGGGAAATTCTCCCTTTAGCTTATAGAATCAAGTCATTCTAAACCACTGTTTATTTTTACCCCTTAAACACGTCTTATATTTGCCCTCAGTGTTTCCAGTCGCCGGATCTGGTGCGTCTGGAGACTCCCCCGGCAGACCCCCGTTATAGGCGTGTCTTTCATTGTACTTATAAAAAGATCTGTTAGAGTTGTTATAAAATGGCGGTGTTTTTTGCAATGCCGATGCAGGCCATTCTTGACGATGCCAAAGGTGCCGGATGAGCGGTTCTTTTTTTCGATAGTGTATCGATTGGAGCCTGGGTCTAAAGATTAGGGGCGGGATGACCGATTAGTTTAAATATTATTGAAAATAGGGAACTTGGAATATGCTTGCGAATAAGGGGATGTGGAGAAGGTAAGAATGGGGAGTCTTAAGCTCAATATTCGCGGAAAATTAATGGCAAGTTTTCTCTTGCTGGTCGGAATATTCTTATCCGTTGGGAGCGTGGTTTATTTTGATAGTACCAAGATTTTCTTTTTAATTACCCGTCTGGAAGAACAAACAACGCGTGTGCTTCAGGCATCCAAGGGATTGGAAGCCGACTTTAAAAAAACCGGGGAATTTTTTTCGTCTGCGATTTCCTTCAGCGATGAAGAAATGTACCAAAAGGCGCTTGATCAAAGTGAAAAAATGATGGCCCGGATAGCATTGATTCGTGATACACCGGGCGAGGATCAGACCAAAATACAAGACATTCACTCCCTTTTGATGCGCTATCAAAAAAGTGGTGAATCGATATACCGGGCTATTACTTCTGACGAACATTTTGAAACAACTGCAGAAAAACTAGGGGCCTTTGGCAATTTGGCGAAGGACTTAAATGAGATCCTGTCGAAGTTTAGAGCATCAAAGGAAGCCGCACTAAAACAGGACGTATTCGATATTCGCAAAGGCGCCCAGCATATCCAGTTTGCCATTGTTTTGATCGGATTGATCACGACATTTTCAGGCATCGCCATTGCCTTCATTATGAGCCGCAGCATTGTCCAGCCCTTGCGTGAAATGTCAGATGCCGCACAAGGCATTGCTCAAGGCAATCTTTCTGCCACGCTCGCGGTGAGGGGAAATGATGAAGTCGGTGTGTTATCAAGAAGTTTTAATGTCATGGTAGAGGGCTTGAGAAAAGCAGATGGCCAAGCTCTAAAAATCGCCCGGATTTCGGCCATGGTTGAAAACGCTCCCTACGGGATGTTATTTGCCGACAATACTCATAAAATAACCTATATGAACCCGGTGGCATTCGAGATGTTAAAAAAACTGGAGGCTCTGCTCCCTTGTCCTGCAGATCGTATTGTGGGCCAGGAAATTGATATTTTTCATGCGAATCCGGAAAGAATCCGAAAATTGATTTCTGACCCCAAAAACCTGCCCCACCGAGGCAGAATAAAGCTGGGAGAAGAGGTAATCGAGCTTAATATTTCTGCTGTTTTTGATCAACAGAACAACCGGATTGGCACCTTCACGTCATGGCAGTTTGTGACACAGGAATTTCATATTATAGATACCTTGCAGGAAACAATGGCCTCCCTTTCTTTTGAAGCCACACATCTGTCTGATGCCAGCCGCCAAATGAGCGGAAACCTCGAGACCGTCGGGAAAAAAGCCAGTCGTGCCAGTACAACGAGTAAGGAAACGACCAGCAATGTGGAAGTAGTGGCCTCTTCTTCTGAAGAAATGTCGGCTACCGTAAAAGAAATTTCCAAAAATGTTCAAGTTGCCAGCCAGATTACTACTCAAGCGGTGGAAAAAGCCCATCATGCGAATGAAACAATATCGAAACTGGGAGAATCTTCTGTTGAAATTGGCAAGGTGATTCAAGTGATCAGTTCCATCGCGGCACAAACGAATCAACTGGCCTTGAATGCGACGATTGAAGCAGCGCGGTCAGGTGAGGCCGGAAAAGGATTTTCCGTGGTGGCCAACGAAGTGAAGGCCTTGGCCAAACAAACCTCTGACGCCACTTCTGAAATTCAACGGCGGATATCTGCGATTCAGGAAAGTACGGAAGAAGCCGTCGTGGCCATTGAGGAAATTGGTTCGATCATTATGAAAAGCAGCGAAATCGCAACTTCTATTGCCGGGGCAATCGAGGAGCAGTCCGTCACGACATCTGAAATCAGCGATAATGCCGGTGAAGCGGCACAGGGGGCCATGGAAGTTTTTGAGACGGTCGATGAAATTTCATCAGCCACAAATGATACTGCAAAAGAAGCCGAGCAGGTATTGATGGCCTCTGCGAACTTGTCAGAATTGGCGCAAAACCTTAAAACACTGATCGAAGATTTAAGTCGTAAACGCTAAACAGATCACGTCTTTGTTGCACGACTTTTCCCACGATAAATACCTTAAAATGGTGTCCTGAAAAAAGCATGCAAGACCCTTGGGTTCGGCAGATCAGGGGTGTGTTGTTACCCCATACAGACACTTCATTGTCATTTTTGACTTGAACATTTTATGATCAGGTTTACAATGAAACAGATTTTTGGGGAACAAAGACAAAAAATAAGGCCCGGATGGGTTTGTTCTTGAACGGGCCAGGGTCAAAAGCAGTGATGGAAAAGAAATCAAAAGCCATAGTGGAGCAACAGTTCCTGAAAAGAACCCGCCCCGTTTTGGAAAAAACAGCCTATTCATTGCAGTCTCCGCAGGGGGCTTATGTTCAGCTAAACAGGCGCACTGTGCTCAATCTTTCTTCCCATAATTATCTCGGTTTGGCCAATGATCCGATGGTCGTTCACGCTGCAAAAGAAGGACTGAAAGACCGGGGGTATGGCCTGGCTTCGGCCACAACGGGTACAGTTACCCTGGATTTGCACAAAAATTTGGAAAACACCATCACTGCTTTTCTGCAAACAGAAGAAAGCCTGATTGTTGCTTCAGTTGTTGAAACATATACCGGTCTGTTTCAGGCTTTTTTGGGAGAAGAAGATGCTGTCCTTTCCGATACCCTGAACCCGCCGTCCATAATGGACGGCATCCGCCTTTGCGAAGCCAAGCACTATCGTTACCGTCATAAGGATATGAGTGATTTGGAGTGTGTATTAAAGATGACTGCGGATTGCAGGCTTCGTCTTATTGTGACCTGCGGGGTGTTTCCCATGGATGGCCAGCTTGCGCCGCTTGCTGAAATTTGTCGTTTGGCCGATCAGTATGACGCGATCGTGCTGGTCGATGATGCCCACGGCATCGGTGTCTTGGGTGAAAGGGGCCGGGGGAGCGGGGAATCTTGCGGTGTTTCAAGCCGGATTGATTTAGTCACGGGGGCCTTGGGCATGGCAATGGGTGGAACCCCGGGCGGGTTTATTTCGGGCCAAAAGGGGTTAATAAACGGGTTACGCCAGTCTTCGTACACGGGTTTTGAGTCATCCCCCCTGCCGCCAATGGTTGCGGCCGGAGCGATTAAAGCGTTTGAGCTTGCAGAGTCGAGTGATGTATTGAGAAATACGCTGTTGAATCACACGGCATTTTTTCGTCAGGGACTGACCCGCATGGGCTACATAATCAAACCAGGGACTCACCCGATTATTCCCGTTTTAATCGATGACGAGAAACAGGCGCGCCAACTGTCTTTATTGCTCTTTGAATCCGGAATCTATGCAGAAGCGGTGGTTTTTCCTCTCGTGCCTGAGGGAGACATGGGGCTGCGGGTGCAGATTTCTGCCTTGCATACAGAGGAAGACTTGTCCTTTGCGCTGGATCAATTTAAAAGCGTTGGTCAAACTATCGGTCTGCTGTTTCCCGAAGAATAGCGATTTTCACACAGACCGATTCCAGGTGGTTTGGAAAATGAGGGCTTTCGTATCCGGTATCCTTTTTTCTATAATTGATAGATGGCCCTGTCTTCTTTTCATCCGCTGATTTCGAACTGGTTTGAACAACGTTTTGGCAGGCCAACCTCGGCTCAGGCAGAAGGGTGGCCTGCGATACTCAAGCACCAGGATACCTTGATTGCCGCCCCGACCGGGTCAGGAAAAACCCTTGCGGCCTTTATGGCCTGTTTGGATCGACTGGTGCGTGAGGGCCTGTCCGGCACTCTGAGCGACCGCCCCAGCGTCGTTTATGTTTCTCCGCTAAAAGCCCTGAGCAACGACGTACAACGTAATCTGGAAACCCCGCTTCAGGAAATTAAGGCACTCGCAGAAGAAAGGGGCATAGCACTCCCGGAAATTCGGACGTGGGTTCGCACTGGCGACACACCTCAGAGTGAACGGCGGGCCATGTTGAAAAATCCGCCGCACATCATTATTACCACACCGGAGTCACTTTATTTGTTATTAACCGCCGAGTCGAGCCGGGCCCTGCTTAATGGGGTTGAAACCTTGATTATCGATGAAGTGCACGCAGTGGCACGGGACAAACGCGGCGCGCATCTGAGTCTGACATTGGAGCGGCTTGCACATTTATGCGAAAAACGTCCGGTACGCATCGGTTTATCCGCAACGCAGAAGCCGATTGAACGGATGGCGCAATTTCTTGTCGGCTCGGCGAATATCGATGCCGCAGGCCAGCCAGCCTGTCATATTGTAGACACGGGTCATCTCAGGGCGCTTGATCTTGCCATTGAAACGCCGCGTTCCCCGCTTTCCGCCGTGTGCTCAAACGAACAATGGCAGGAGGTATACGAGCAAATCGGTGAACTGGTGCAATCTCACCGGAGCACACTTATTTTTGTGAATACCCGTCGCTTATCAGAGCGGGTGACGCACCATCTTTCAGAGTTGATCGGCAAGGAACACGTGACCTCTCACCACGGCAGTCTTTCAAAGAAAAGCCGGCTCTTGGCCGAAAAACGTCTCAAGTCAGGGGACTTGAAGGCCGTTGTCGCCACCGCATCGCTGGAGCTTGGAATTGATATCGGGACGATTGATCTTGTGATTCAAATCGGGAGCCCGCGCGCCATCGCCACCTTTTTACAGAGAATCGGCCGGTCGGGACATGCATTGGGCCAGGTTCCAAAAGGCCGTTTATTTGCTTTGACCCGGGATGAATTGCTGGAAGCCGCCGCTTTGATTCGGGCAGTTCGGGCGGGGCATCTGGATCAAATTATGATTCCGAAAGGACCGTTGGATATTCTCGCGCAACAAATTGTGGCGATGAGTGCCGTGGAGGAATGGGAAGAAACCGCATTGTTTTCCCTTGTTTGCAAGGCGTATCCCTACCGAGATCTTTCAAAAAAAAGATATGAAGCCTTGCTCACCATGTTGAGCGAGGGAATTCCCAGCAGTCATGGCCCAAAAGGGGCTTATGTGTATCGAGACAGGATTTCAGGGCGTCTCAAGGGACGGCGGGGCGCAAGGCTTGCGGCCCTGACTTCAGGCGGGGCCATACCGGATCTTGCGGACTATAAAGTGGTTTCCGAACCGGAAGGCATCACGGTGGGGTCCGTGGATGAAGATTTTGCTGTCGAGAGTCTGGCTGGAGATGTTTTTTTACTGGGAAACACATCCTGGAGAATTCAGCATGTCCGCTCAGGCGAGGTCGTTGTGAATGATGCGCAGGGCGCGGCCCCGACCATTCCGTTTTGGCGGGGAGAAGCGCCTTCGCGAACCTTGGAACTGTCGCAGGCGGTGTCCCGGTTAAGAGAAGAAATCGGACAACGTCTGGATTGCCCTGAAATGGCCGCAAGGTGGCTGAGTGAAGAGGCGTCAGTTTCCGAAAAAGGCGCTTTGGGAGCTGTGGAATATCTTACTGCACAGAAAGCGTCTGTCGGCATGATTCCCACCCAGAGTCATATCTTGTTTGAGCGGTTTTTTGACGAATCCGGTGGAATGCAGTTGGTCATTCATGCGCCATTTGGCGGTCGGGTGAACCGTGCATACGGTCTTGCTTTGCGGAAACGGTTTTGCCGACGATTTGATTTTGAACTGCAGGCCAGCGCTGATGACAACGGACTGGTGCTTTCCCTTGGTCCACAACAGGGTTTTGCTCTGGAAGAGGTGTTGAATATGGTTCGACCGGAGGGCGCACAAGCGATGTTGGAGCAGGCGCTTTTGCCCTCCCCCTTTTTTACGACCCGCTGGCGATGGAATACGACGCGGGCCTTGGTGGTGCTTCGGCAGCGTGGTGGAAAACGGGTGCCTCCACCCTTGCAGCGTTTTCGTGCGGATGATTTGTTGACACAAGTTTTTCCGGCGTTAACGTCTTGCCCGGACAATGGCAATTATGCGGGAAACCTGGAGATCCCTGAGCATCCCTTGATCCGGCAAACCGTCGATGATGTACTCCATGAAGCCATGGATATTGAGGCCTGGCTTCGTCTTTTGGAAGACATTCATAACAAACGCATTGCGGTGACATTTCTGGATACGCGGGAGCCTTCTCCTTTTTCATATCAGTTATTAAATGCCCAGCCCTATGCTTTTTTGGATGATGCCCCGCTCGAAGAACGCCGTGCGCGCGCGGTTGCAACGCGCCGTACACTTTCCGTGGCCTCCATGCAAGACCTTGGAGCCCTTGATCCGGCCGCGATCGAACAGGTGAGAAGAGAGTCCTGGCCGCTGGTAACGGACGCCGATGCGCTGCATGATGTTTTGTTGTCCACTGGAATCCTGCCCGAAGAAGACGCAAAACCGCTTCACCCATTATTAAGTGATCCGGCCGCCAAAGGGGAGTGGGATCATTGGTTCCGGGTGCTGCTATCAGACGGCCGGGCGGCGCGGGGCATCGATTCAAAAGGACGATGTTACTGGATTGCCTCTGAAAAATGGCCCATGGTTTCCGCCGCACGAAGCGATCTGTCTCTAGAACAGGAAATCGAAGTGCCGAAAGACCTTCAACTGGAATGGGGCGCTGCTGAGTCTTGGCTCGCCTTGATTCGAGGACGGATGGATATTTGGGGGCCTGCCACGGCGGAGCAGCTTTCTGCGGCGCTCGGTCTTGCCATTGGGCCAATTGAAGCCACACTTGAGGCCCTGGAAGGGGAAGGCACCATAATGCGGGGGCGATTTACTCCTCAGCCTCAGACACCACAGGAACGGGAGTATTGCGCGCGGCATTTACTGGCCCGTATTCACCGCTTGACGCTAAACGGCTTACGCAGTCAAATTGTTCCGGTATCCCCGGAAACATTGATGCGGTTTTTGTTTCAATGGCAGCATTTGCATAAAGACAAAACCCTTCAAGGCCGGGACGGGGTTCAGGAAGTAATTGCCCGTTTGCAGGGATTTGAAATTCCGGCAAAACTCTGGGAAACACATATTCTTCCGGGCCGCGTTTCAGGATACCAAAGTCGATGGCTGGATGAGTTGGCCTTATCCGGGGAAATCTGTTGGGGGCGTACTGCGGAAAGCTTGACACGAAATGCTACAAAGGTGTTGCCTGTTTCTCTGATGTTGCGGGACGATATGCTTTGGCTTCGGTCTTGTCGAAAAAGTCAATCGGGAGATGAGCGCAAGACGTTAAGCGGCGATGCCGAGCGCGTGCTTGAAATTTTGTTTGAGTCAGGGGCCCTGTTTTTTAATGAATTACAGTTGAAGGCCAAATTGCTGCCGACTCAATTGGAAAAAGCGCTTTGGGAACTGGTGGCCGCCGGGCGGGTCAGCGGAGACGGGTTTAGCGCGGTTCGGTCACTCACCAAAAATAAAGCCAAAAATACAGGATATTTGCAAAGACGTGCAAAACGGTTTTGGGGCGGCCGTGTGCCGTCACTGATCCCGAAAGGAAACGGCCGTTGGTGGCGCATGCCGGATTTTGAAAACGGGGGAGAGGAATCTACGGATATCCCTGAGGCCGATTCTGATGTTGTAAGGCTTTGGGCCTTACAACTTTTAGAACGTTACGGGGTGTTTTTTCGAAGTCTTTTAACCAGGGAATCCGGCGCACCGCCCTGGCGGGATTTGCTTCCGGTTTTCAAAAAATTGGAGGCTCGCGGCGAGATACGGGGCGGGCGTTTTATTGCCAGCCTTTCAGGAGAACAATTTGCTTTGCCGGATGCGATTCCCCTGCTCAGGCGGGCCGGGCAAGATATTTTAAAAACGATCACGGTCATTTCGGCCGCCGACCCCCTGAATTTGATTGGAATATTAACGGAAGATGCCAAAGTCCCGGCTTTGTCCACGAATGTGATTGCGTACTTGGGCGGTCAATATGCCGGACATATTCAGGGGAGGGAAAACTGGGTCGACCCTGAGATAGATGCTGTAACTGCCTCTGAAATTCATCAAAAAATGACTGATTTCCTCCATAGGGGCCCATTTTTTAGGGATTAGGAAGGTTTTTCCCTTTAAACGTACCCTTTAATTTGATAAAGTTTGGATATATATAAACAGGCTCTATCTGCTTTTCTTCCATTCTTTCAATTCGCCACAGGTTCCTCCGCGTTTCTGTTCTCTATCGGCAGTTATTTCGTTCTCTGTATTGTTTTGTTTTCCTTTACGTAAGTATGAAAAAAGGTTGGCATTATCAACACGAGTCCCGTAATCCTTGCACTTCGGTTTAAAAATGCCCAGGCGTGGCTATTCTCTTTTTTATTGCTTGTCCTGAATGCAACTTATTCACAGGTTAGTCTTGCTCAAGCCGTTACCCCGGACCCGCCAAAAACACGTTATGTTATGGGTGTGTTTCCCTATATCTCTCTGGCAGAACTTGAGGGAGTCTTTACTCCGATCATAACTGAATTAAAGCAGGTGTTGGGCATTGAAATTCAGTTTAGGAGCAGCTCCAGTTTTGAGCGTTTTAAGGTGCGGCTCTTTGAGGAGGCCTATGATATCGCATTCATTCAGCCCTTCGATTACGTACAGGTTGCCGCTCTAATAGGGTATCGGCCCGTTGCCAATATTAATATGCCTTTGTCCGCAGTACTTGTGACAACCGTTGAAAGCGGGGTTGAAAAAATAACAGATTTAAAACATCAGATGATTGCGCTACCACCCCGGTCTGCGGCAGTGACGCATCTGGTTAAACGGATGCTCAAACAGAACAAGGTGGAGTTGGAACAGCATATCAAAATAAAACACGAGAAAACACACGATGCCTGTCTTCAACAACTTTTACTGGGCGCAGTGAGTGCCTGCGGAACCGCGCCGTATCCCATGGCCTTGTTTGAAAAACAAATGGGGGTCAAGTTTCGTATTTTAAAGGAATCTGAAAAAATACCTGGCTCCCTTTTTGTAGTGCATCAATCTGTCCCTCTAGAAGATTTTAGGAAAATTCAGAACACCTTGGTTACGATTTCATCTGATATAGCCGGAACTTATTGGGGAAGCATGGGTTTGACTCAACCTTTCAAATCAGTAGCAGATGATGATTTTAATATTTTAAGACGCATTTTGGCCGAGGAGTAGGAAATCGTGTTTCGCCTTCGATTAAAATATCGCATCGCCGTCACGATTTTTGTCCTCGAATTGCTCATGATTATTGGTTTGTTGTGGGTCACCTTGTCCTACTCTTTTAGAACCAGTCATGACCACTT
The DNA here is from genome assembly GCA_945787655.1 of Nitrospiria bacterium. Classification (GTDB taxonomy): domain Bacteria; phylum Nitrospirota; class Nitrospiria; order SBBL01; family JAADHI01; genus JAADHI01. The sequence continues at coordinate 20,665 of CALZIJ010000014.1, forward strand.
AAAGGAGATGGATCATCTTATATTGAGTATGACGAGAGCAATGAGCCGAACGGCCTTGTTGACAGATGAGTTTTTTGAACTTCATCAACAATTTAAAGAGATCATTTCGCTTTCCAATGCGACGCATGTGGTTCTTGCCAATGAGATGGGAGAAGTCGTCTCGAGCAGTCATTTCTCTGAAATTGGAGAAGAAGCCTTTTCTATGGAAGAGAGGTCGGGATACTTTTGGCTCAGGGAAGACGTCACAAGCCTCAGTGGAGAACTGGGGACACTTTCTGTCGAATTTTCGAGCCTTGCCCGAGACAGCGCCTATATGGACGTGAGGAATCTGGCGGTCGGGGTTGCCGCCGCCGGAATGAGTATTATTGCCGTGGTAGGGTTTGTGATGGGAACCGTACTGACTCGGCGTCTTGAACGTTTGAGGCGGACGGCACAGAAAATTTCAAGTGGGGATTTTAATGCAAGGACGGCTTTAAGTGGGAAAGACGAAATCGCGCTCCTTGGACAGGCTTTTGATCGGATGGCCAATGAAATGACGCAGAGTGTTGAGACATTCAAGGAAAGCGAAGCGCGTTTCCGGTCTTTGGTGGGAAATTTACCCGCTGTGGTCTACCGGCTTTTTTTTAGTGGAAATGAATGGAAAGTGTTGTTTGTCAGTAAAAACAGTTATGTTTTGTCCGGATACCCCGCGGAAGATTTTATGAATGAAAACTTATGTTATCCCGACCTGATTTATTCAGAAGATCGGGAGTCGGTTCGAAAGGCCATCCTGGACGGAATATCGAAAAAAGAACCCTACTCTGTTGAGTATCGGTTTCATCACAAAAATGGCAGGCTCATGTGGGTTCTGGATCAAGGGCAGTGCCTTTTTAATGATGAAGGAGACCCGCTGTATATTGATGGTGCCGTCTTTGATATGACCGAAAGAAAACAATATGAGGATCAGACCCGAAAGCTTTCCAGTGCAATCGAACAAGCCGGGGATGCGATTATGATTACTGATCCGGAAGGACGGATTGAATATGTGAACCCTGCCTTTGAAAAATTGACCGGCTTTTCTGATGAGGAAGTTTTGGGGGAAAATGCGAATGTTGTGAAATCTCAAAAACACGATACCGCATTTTTTAAGAACCTGTGGCAAACGCTCCAGGAAGGAAAAAGCTTTCAGGATGTCATTATCAACCGGAAAAAAGACGGCAGCCTGTTTTATGAAGATATGTGTATTACCCCGCTGGAAGACAGTGAAGGGAATATTACACATTATATCTCGACCGGCCGGGATATTTCAGAAAGAATGAGAACGCAGAAAAAACTTTACCAATTGGCCTATCATGACCTTCTGACACAGCTGCCCAATCGCGCCTTGTTTTTGGAGCGCTTGAGCCATGCAATCAAAGGCATGCATGGCCGGGACAAGATGCTGGGTGTCCTGTTTATGGATCTGGACCGTTTTAAAACAATTAATGATACCTTGGGTCACGATGTTGGAGATAAACTGTTACAAGCCTTTTCTGTGCGTGTTCGGGGGTGTCTCCGTGAAGTGGATACGGTAGCCCGGCTTTCAGGGGATGAGTTTATTGTCCTGCTTGAAGGGATGACCTCCAGTGAGGATGCAGACAGGATCTGCCTTAAGATTTTAAAGGCGCTCTCAAAACCCTTTTATATCGAGTCTCGTGAGTTATTTATCACGACCAGTATTGGAATTAGTCTTTTCCCGAAAGATGCAAGGGATGCCTTTAGCTTGATGAAATATGCCGATGTGGCCATGTACCGGGCCAAAGAATTGGGGCGGAACAACTATCAGTTTTATGATACTGAAATGAGCGTCATTGCCACAAGCCGTTTTGATATGGAAACCAAGCTGCGCCGGGCTCTCGAACGGTCTGAATTTGAGTTATATTATCAGCCTCAGATTTCTGTGTCGGATTTAAAAATAATGGGGGTGGAGGTTTTAGTTCGGTGGCGGCATCCTGAAAAAGGGATCTTGTTACCGGCAGAATTTGTCCCGATTTTGGAAGACACGGGGCTGATTGTTCCTGTGGGGGCCTGGGTTTTGAAGACCGCGCTTGTTCAAGCCAAAACCTGGACAAGTTCCGGCATTTCACCTAATCGTTTGGCCATTAATCTTTCAAGCCGCCAGTTTAACAGTGAAATTCTGGTTGATGAGGTCTTTAATAACTTAAGGGGTGCGGATTTGGACCCGACTGTCTTGGAACTTGAGATCACGGAAAGTTTTTTGATGGAAAATAAACCGATGACTTTGGGAATGTTGAAAAAATTCAGCAATGCCGGAATTCGGTTATCTGTCGATGATTTTGGTACCGGGTATTCTTCACTGGCCTATTTGAAGCGCTTTCCGATTGATACCCTCAAGATTGACGGGTCTTTTATCCGGGATCTGACCAGCAGCCCGGACGATGCAGCCATTGTCCGGGCAATCATCGCCATGGCAGTCAGCCTTAAAATGGAGACCGTGGCCGAAGGCGTGGAAACCGAGGCGCAGTTTGATTTTTTGAAAAAAGTAAAGTGTGACAGTATTCAGGGTTTTTTCTTTAATCCGCCATTATCCGCACAAGAAATGACGTCCCACCTTGAGGGAAACGACCTTATTTAGCCTGAAATTTTTTTTCGATGGTCTATTTTTTGGAGGGAGGATCAGGTCAATATTTTTCGGTCCAGGCTTCGGTACTGAATCGCTTCCGAAATGTCAGCGGATGAGATGAGTTCCCTCTGATCCAAATCTGCGATTGACCGCGCGACTTTTAAGATTCGATTATAGGCCCTTGCTGAAAAACCCAGTCGTGACATTGCCATTTCAACAAGGCGTTTGGAGGATTCGTCAATCGCGCAATGGGTTTTAAGCTGTTTTGGTCGTAACTGTGCATTGCACCGAATGCCCTCTTTTTGAAACCGGCGGGATTGAAATTCCCGTGCAATCTGGACCCTGTTTTGGATGGTTTCTGAGGGTTCATCTTTTGTTTCTATCGAGAGATCACGGAAGGAGACGGCAGGAACTTCAATATGAAGGTCTATACGGTCGAGCAAGGGGCCGGAAATTTTCGATCGATATCGTTGAACCGCCGTCGGCGTGCAGACGCAGTTGCGTTGCGGATCGGTAAAATACCCGCAGGGGCAGGGATTCATTGCAGCCACGAGCATGATTCGTGAGGGGTAAGTCAAAGAAGTGCTTGCGCGGGAAATAGTGACTTTGCCTTCTTCCAGGGGTTGTCGGAGCACCTCTAAAACATTGCGTTTGAATTCAGGCAGTTCATCCAGAAAGAGGACGCCATTATGGGCCAAACTGACTTCGCCAGGTCGAGGAATTTGTCCTCCTCCGATTAAACCGGCATCCGAAATGGTATGGTGCGGAGAGCGAAAAGGGCGCGTGGATAGAAGCGGCGCTTGATCAGATAACAGACCGACGACGCTGTGAACTTGAGTGACTTCCAAAGACTCATCAAGCGGCATCCGGGGTAAAATTGAGGGGAAGCGTTTGGCCAGCATGGTTTTTCCAGAACCCGGCGGTCCGACCATGAGCAGATTGTGTCCTCCTGCGGCCGCGATTTCAAGGGCCCTTTTGGCGTGGGTTTGTCCTTTTACTTCTGAATAATCTTCACTATAGTCGCTTTTTTTTGAAATAATATCTGAAATATTGACGTTTACGGGAGAGACTTCCTGTTTTCCGTTTAAGAATTCAATAACCTGAGGCAGGGTGTCCATCCCCAAAACACGGATACCGGAAACCACCGCGGCCTCTGGGCCATTTTCTGATGGGATAATGAGGCCTTCTTTCCCCAGTTTTTTTGCCAGGAGGCCGATGGATAAAGCGCCTCTGATGGGTTTAATTCGGCCATCCAGGGAGAGCTCCCCCACGATTAAATAACGATCGAGTGTTTCTTTTCGGATCAGGCCATCCGCGGCCAATATGCCAACCGCCATGGGAAGATCGAAAGCAGAGCCCTCTTTTTTGAGGTCTGCCGGGGCCAGATTCACTGTAATTTTTTTGATGGGAAAATGAAAACCGGTGTTTTTAATGGCGGAGCGAAGGCGGTCTTTACTTTCTTTGACCGCAAGGTCTGGAAGCCCGACAATCGAGAGTAGAGGCAGGCCTTGGGACAAATCAATCTCGACATCGACTAAGCGTGCCTCGACACCGAATAGTACTGCACTGTTAATCTTGGCGAGCATGGAGCAATCCTAGTTTTTTAGGGGGGATTGGTATTCTGGAAAATCTTAAAAACGGAGTCTTGCAGTAAATCGTTCTTTGATTTCCAGCAGTCTTTTTTTATCGGGAAGATCACTGACCCAACGCCCGAGTTCCAATGAAAAAGCTTCCTGTTCCATATCCAGATCCAAACGAAAAGGGCTTTGGCTCACCACACGACCAATCAGGCGGCTTCTTCTCACCGGTGTACCGATTAAAACACCGACTTGATGTATTTGCCAGTTTGTTTGAAAAAAACCTGCGGTCTTGTCTTCAATGACAATCTGGTCATAATAAAGCTGACTGGCTTCCAATGAAGAATGCCATGCCTGATCATAAGGAACTGGAGATTCCGGAAGGGAAAGTCGAAGCGCACGCCGGGATACACATCCAAAAACCGAAAAACAAAGCAGACACATAAAGAGAATGTGAAGCTGTTTTTTGAAGGGTTTAGAAAAAAACTTTGATGCATTTGAAACAAAAGCGCATAAAGCCATTTTTCAACCTTCTCCTGTGCTGTTTCTAATAAAGGAAGGCGTTATTTTCCCCTCATGATTTTCTACCCATTGATAAAGTGAGGGTTCTTTCTCCGGGTCGAGATACGCAATAAAGCGGACGCCAAACGAATTTCCTGCCGGCCCGCGGTGAACGGCTACAATTTTCCCGACCACCCGTTCTTTAAAAGATATATTTTTAAATTTTCCGGAAACATGGATCGTCACCATTTTCCCAAGCTCAAATACAGATGTTGTGTGAAAAAGAAGGCCGCCGAAGCTCAGGTTACTAATGGTCACATCCGCGGGGATAATGTCTTCACTGGACAGCCTGGCTTTGGCTGAAAATGGAACCCGAATATGCTGCCTTTTATCGACCATGGTTTGACCTTATATCATATCTTATTTAATGATACAAATTCTTGGTTTCTTAGTTTTTGAAATGGCGATATATTGGGGCCATTCCATAATATTGTCCACATCTTGTACCTTGACGGATTTTTGTAAACTCCTGTCTTTGGGAGAAAAGGTGCGATTGTATCCTGATTTATATAAGTTATTGATTTTATTGATAAAAAAATATTGCCTTATTCTTGAGCAGTTTGGAAAAAATTCAAAAAAATCGGGGTGCTTTGAAGCATGCGGTATGTTTTTCCTCAAGTTATCCACATCTACTGTGGAAAAAGGACTAAAACCCTTGTTTCCCATAATTTGCACGCCCAGAAGTCTCTCTTTGCACGCGGTCTCTACTGGCATTGTGAAAGAGGTCATTGTCGATGTAGGTCACAGAATGTACTTGTGTTTGTTCCGTTTCTTCGATTTGAAGAATCATACGCGTTGCCCCGTCATCCCAAAAAAGAAGGCGTATTCCAGTGAGGTCGTTGATTCGGGGTGGGCCATACTGTTTTGTGTTCTCTTCAATTAAAGTGCTTAGAAAGGTGTCTGGTTTATGAATCGGATGATAGATTAATTCGATTCTAAAGAGCCGGTTTTTATAAAAATCAGCAAGGACGTTTTTTAAGGAATCCGGGTATGCCGAGAGGTCGAGTTCATAACGATGTTCATCTGGAAATTGCCCGATGGCCTTTTCAACAGGTTTCCCTTGGGTTGTTTTCAAAAAGGCATGATGCTGCATGTCGAGTTGAATAGGACCATGTTTTCTTGGTATCGGCGCAGCCCCTTTAAAAATCGCATGAATGGCCAGCGCTTCTTTTAAAGGAAATGAGACAAAAAGCAGGAACACCAGTAAAGAAAGGGGGGGTAAAGCTTTTTTATGCATGTTTAAAATTGCCACTGCCTTAACATGGCAGCGATAAACACGATGATTAAGCCCACGGCGAGACTCATTTTCGCATAGATTAAACTGGGGATTTTATCGGGGTGATCTTCATCGGCCGGCCGAATAAGACTAAAAAGTGGAAAAGCCGCCAAGCCAACGATTAAAAACACCTTAACCGCAAGGGCCGAGATATAACCGGGGGGGATTTCTTCATATCCCGCGCGTCTTACCCCGAAATTCATTCCCCCGGTGATCACGAGAACCAAAAGGGACAAGAGCGAAATTTTTGTAAAGCGTCTGGATATTTTTAAAAGTAACCCGTGTGATGGATCTTCAGGTTTGATAAAAGGAATCAAGAAAAAAACTTGGAAGGCATTTCCGCCGATCCAAATGATGACCGAAACAAGATGTAACCAGTGATTAACGACTGCAAAAGAATTCATAGCACCTCACAAAGAAATTGATATGCGTGTGAACGGACATTCAATGCTGCAGCCTCAGGCCGCCAGGGATGTTCACATCTTTTTAGAAGAGGGATCTTTTAAATAATCTTTCATACGCTCAAGCATTTCTTCATCGATCAACCCGATGTTTCCTTTTGTTTCCATATAGGATTTGATGTCATCCAGACGTTTTGAGGCCTCTGTGTTGTTTTGAAGACGACGGATTTTTTCTTTGGCATCTTCGAAGCCGTCAAAAGTCATTTCATCATAACCAAAGGTTCTCAGTCGTTTCATGGCCTTCATCATGGCTTCATTCCTGAAGGTGGTTAAGTGTTCCGAGCCAATCGTGGTCAGACCCATTTTCCGGGCTCGGCGTTCGGCGGCTTTTTTAATCCCGCTTCGAACAAAATCCGGAGAGGTCATGAGTCGCTTTTCGGCTTCAACACTCCATTTTATGTCGCTTTTAGGAGAATCCCATATTTGGGTGGCCGCTGCCAAATCGATCCGTTTGATGCCGAGTTCACGGGCCAAATCTTCCGCATCATTTTTGAGCATGTCACGGACAAAGTCGCGGGCCATTTCAGGGGATTCCGCAATTTTTTGCTCCAAGCGCACAGTTGCGGCATCGGTCCATTCAATATCTGATTCGGGTTTCTCTTCTTTGACATCCCCTAAAGCTTCTGCTTTTTTCAGCAGTTCCATATCGACTTCGAGATGACCACGCTCCAGGGCCACTTCTTCGGCAATTTTTCGAATCATGCCTCGCATAAATTCAGGGACCGTTTCAAGCCGTTCCTGGGCTTCGCGTGTCCAGGCCAGTGTTTTGGTCTCCACACCCGCAGCCGCATGGGCCGCCCCCGTGCCTTCCGCTGCCATCGGGGTCATCATTTTGTCCTTAAACTGGGCGAGGACTTCATCCGTAATGACCGTGATGCCCAGCTCTGTGGCCTTTTTTTCCGAGAGATTACGGACCATTTTCCGCAAGAAAAAAGGGGCTTTTTTTAATCGCGCTTCGGCCTCAGGTGTCCATGTAATTGTCGATTGTTCTTTTTTTGATCCAAACATGTTCGCACCTCTTATTTCTTTTCCGGAGTGCTGGCTTCAGGTACGCCACGATCAAACTCCGTAAAATTAAAACGCCTGCCCATGCGAACCTCTGCCTGCTCGCGCACGGTTTGCATGACTTCCGGCGTAATCAATTGAATGTTATTTTCTTTGGCATAACGCTCGACTCCGCTTGAAACCATGCCTCGTGCAAATGAGGGTAAACCTTTGAGGCGTTCAAGTGAAGCAGGGCTCCATTCCAGGGTCATTTTTACTTCCAGCCCGAATGTTTGTTCTGTTCCCAGGGTAATTTTTTCTCCACCATATTCTCCGGGCTGGTAATCACAGGCCGGATCTTCAGCCAGGTAATCATCGTGAGCGGCATAGGCCCGGCAGCGGCACCCGCCACACATTTCTGAAAATTCACAATCCCCGCAGCGGCCGCCCAATACAGGATCTCTCAGATCATTTAATACAGGAGAGGTTTCCCATATTTCGTCAAAGGATTTTTCCCTGAGATTCCCTGCCGTGACCGGCATGTACGGGCAGGGTGTAATATCCCCGGAGGGGGTAATGCGACAATAATATTTTCCGGCGGGGCAGCTGCCCTGTGCGTAATTCTTGAGTAAGGCGGAGTCGGGGTCGAGATCATAAATCACTCGTCGGAAATGAGGTGCGCATTTTGCTCGGAGAATCAGGCCATGACTTTCTCCTGCAGAAGAGGTCCAGGGATCGTCGTAAGAGGTAAAAAGTGATTTTTCTTCGGCAGCGCTTTGTGTCCCTACGCCTTGAGCACGGGCAAGATAGCTTGAAATTTCCCGATACTGTCTGGGGGTGATGTCCTCAATGCCCTCACCTCGTCCGGTTTTAACAAGAAAGAAAAAGTTCAGTACCTTGGCGCCTAAATCGCGTGACAGGTCAATCATTTTGGGTATTTCTGAAACATTCCACTCCATTACACTCATATGAATGGAGAAATCCAGACCCTCTTCCTTGAGAAAGTTGATTCCCCGGATTGCATTTGACCAGGCATTGGGAAGCTGACGAAATCGGTCATGTTTGACCGGATCGACAGAATCAAGACTAATTGAAGCGCCTTGCAGACCACTTTCCCGCATTCTTCGGGCTTCGGTTTTGCCCAAGAGCACACCGTTCGTTCCAAGTACGCAGGTAAAGCCTTTATCCGAGCCGTAGGAAGCGATATCAAAGATATCTTTCCTCACTAAAGGCTCGCCGCCGGTGAGAATCAAAAAGACATTGGGATTGACTTTTTCAATGTCGTCCATCACCGTGAAACATTCTTCGGTTGTTAAATCACCGGAGACATCGGCATTCGGGAATCCGCTGATATAACAGTGGGTGCAAAACAGGTTACACCGCTGGGTCAGATTCCACGATACAGAATAGGCTTGATAAGAGGGCATTAAAATCCCTGACTGCGCATGGCTTCAACCCAACGCTCTGTCACTTCATTTAACATCTCGACAGTCACTTTCCCCAGGCCTTTTTCATCGGCACAGGCTTCGATTTCCTGAACCACAGTGCCCCGGACAAATGAAGGAATGGCGGAAATGCGGGAAATCGCTTCATCTTCCCAGGAAAGCCGACGTTCCACTTTTTTTGAAACCTGCGCCCACTGCGTATATTTGTCATGAACGACCGAGGGATCAATTTTCCGAATCCCTTTTTTTCGCGCATCTGCTTCAATTCGCCAACGCGTCATCTCCCGCATAAAACCTTCCGGGATTTCCCCCAAAATGGCGGTTGCGGTGTCGGTCCAATGCATTGGGGCATCATCTTTTAAAGGGCTTTCCTTTCGTTCCAGTTTCAAGGCATATTCCCCGCCCGCTCCACACAGTGAACATTGTTGGGGCGAAGTTTGCTCCGTAATCAGGCTGCATACCATACAGATAAAATAGTCGATTTCTTCCTGCATTAGCATAAAACTGCCTTTTTTTGCTTCACAAATTGGACAGTGTTCGGGAACCTGCCGAACCACGTGGCCGCACATGCCGCAGAAATGAAGGGTATCTTTTGGATTCTGGTCTGGCGTCTCATCGCCAGACATTAAAGCCATTTTCTGTTTGATTTCTGCCAAACTGGTGGCTCCGGAAAGTACGTCTTCCATTTCCTGGGTGGCTTTTGCTATGCCGGCTTCGGCAACGTCCAGAGTAATGTGTTTGATATGATTTGAAAAAGCATAGTTTTCAATATGCTGCCGTGTTGCATCCCGCATGAAACCCACTGGGACACGGTCCAAACGATCTTTTCCTTCATCACTCCAGGTGAATTGCGGTGTCGCAGGTTCCGGTTTTTCCGGCGCGGCCTGTGGCGTTTCCTTTGCCGTTTGAGGTTGTTCTACTGCTTTTGAAATGGCTTTGGCGGCCATTTCCACGTTTTCTTCCAAGTCTTCATCCAGTCCTTTAATCATTCGGATGGCGAATTCATTTGAAATGGTGGTAAATCCCATTTTTCGGGCAGTTTTTTCTACTTTTGCCTTGGCTCGCCGCCGTTCAAATCCGGCGGGAACGGCCCGAAGGGTATTTTTTGCGTCTTCTGTCCAGTTTAAAGGAACGCCGTCATAACCCACTTCTAGAGAAAGTCCACCTTCAGCCTTGGCCGCTGATTCAAAAAGAGATTTGTCCAGGAATTGAAACGCTTCGCCATCCGCGCTGCAGATCGGGCAGGCGACCGGCTTGGTGCCCTTCGCGGTGTACCCGCAATTTCCACAGACATGGAAATCCTGTTTCGCTTTTTCCTCGTAGCTTTCTGCCCGTTCGGTATCGCGGTCTTTCACAATGTCGGTCATCATCCCTGCGATACCGCCGCTCCTCAGGCTTTCGGCCACTGCGTCGTCCGCTTTCATTTTATTGCGGTCGATGCCTTTTTCATCCAGGACTTTCCCCATGTTTTTCATCATATCGATGGAGGACTGCGGCAGGATTTCCCCCATTGCGCCGTCGACCACCGAATTGGTGATGATGGAGTAGCCTTTTTCAACCGCATAGCGGTAAACGGCGGTTTTGGCCACGCCGCGCGCAAAAATCGGAACTTTTTCCATGCGTTTGGAGGCCTCTTCCGTCCAGGCGACCGTGTATTCGGCGATGGCATCGATGGGCGGCATATAGGTTTTGTTGGAAATCAATACATTGCACGGAGCCATGCGGATGAGGTTTTCAGAATTACTACCGACGTCCATTTCACTATCCGAGTGGACGCCGATTCGACCGACCACTAAAAGCCAGGGTTTTTCCTTTTTAATATATTGCAGAACTTTTTCAAAAGGTTTCCCGTCCAAAAGCGAGGTGCTGATTTTTACGCCTTCTTCTTCGGCCATTTTTGTGCAGACCTCAAGGTGGGACTGGTAAATCTTTGCCAAACCGGAATCAATGACGTCTTCGTGCAGTTTTTCCTGTTCTTTAAAACGGAAGACTTTCCCTGCTTCTTCGTTTAAAACGCCTGAGATGGAGTTAAACACAGCATAGTGGTAATACGGGTCAAAGGCCGAAACAACATCTAAAGGCAGGTCATAAGCCTTCGCCATGGCCAGCGCGGTCTTAAATCCGCCAAAGGAATGGTGGCTTCCGTCCACGGCCACGACAATTTTCCTTAAACTTTTCGGGACGTCAGAAGTGGGTTCTTTGACCACGAAGATATCGGATTTTCGCACCCGGCGGATGGTCCGCTCGGTCACACTGCCGATCATGCTTTCTTTCACCGCGCCGACGCCCAGGGCGCCTAAAATCACGAGATCGTAGCCATTTTTAACGATGTCTTCAACCAGAACCTTGTAGTTTTTGCCTTCAAGGGAAACACGCTCAACGGGGACATTGCTCTCGCTTGCTTTTTGATCAATAATGTCGAGGTAAGAATCCGTAATAATTTCCAGTCCGCGTGTAATTAAGGAATCATGTATCTTCCGTTGGCGCTCCAGTTCGTTTTCATCATGATATTCTTCCGGAAGCCCCGCTTCCATCTGTTTAAAGCGCTTGTCATGCAGTTTTGCCGCATAGGCATGGCTGCCAATCACTTTCGAACCGAACTGCTGGGCCAACATCATTCCGACGTCGATGGCCGTGTTCGAAAAATCCGAGTTGTCCACCGGAATATAGATTGATTTATACATGGATTAAACTCCCCCCTTTTAAACTCATTTGATTCTTAAACAACATGGCATTGTGAGAAAAATTGTGGGATTATACCACTCTATCCGGTTTTATGACAAGTCCTTATTCCCAAGGTATCAGGCTCTGATTTTGAGAAATTAAAACGCAATATTTTGTCTGTCCGAAAATGAAACACGGAGGGAGAGAAAGCCATATATTTTACTTTTGTGTGATTCACAGTTCGTATTTATAATACAAGCCCATGCGCCGCGGATGCGGCAAGCGCGGGCTCAAGCGGGATGGAGATCATATTGGTGGTTAGAGCATGAGGTATTTTCTGCATATATTCGGTTTTTTCGTTATTTTGTTTAGGTTTTCAATCGGACCTGAATTGTTTGCCGAAGAAGCGCCGACCCCCATGATGGAGCCGATTGTTGTCACTGCCTCGCGTCTGCCTGCTCCGCATTCTACAACATCCGCAAATAGTACCGTAATAACCCGGGAGGAAATTGAGGCGCGGCAGCCCAGGACGATCATGGATTTATTAAGGCAGGTTCCCGGACTTCATGTGGACCAGCCCGGCGGCCGGGGCGGAGTGAGTTCGGTATATCTTAGGGGCAGCGACCCAAACTTTGTCGTGGTGTTGATCGACGGGATTAAAATGAACGACCCGACAAACAGCCGGGGCGGTTCTTTTGATTTTTCAACGATTGATCCAGAGAGTGTCGCGCGCATCGAGATTATCCATGGTCCGTTGACATCTGTTTATGGGTCAGATGCCTTGGGCGGCGTCATCCATATTATCACCTCAGAGGGCGGAAAAACCCCTGAAACGCAAGTGACGGTGAAAAGCGGAACAAAAGATGATTATTACGCCGGTCTCAACACACAGGCGGTGTTTGGCCGGGCAGAAGGGGCTTTTCAGTTTTCTGTAGAGGACGATGGCACATTGACGTCCGGCAGCGCATTTTCCTCGAAAAATGTTCACGGGAATTTGCGTTTTTCCCCGGTAAAGTTGGCCTGGTTAAACCTCGTGTTGCGATACAATGAAAGCCGGGGAGAACGTTTTCCCGATGACAGTGGCGGACCCGCCTTTGCCGTACTGCGTGGAAGGGATTTGCGGGACGTTTCCTCATGGACTGCAGGCTTAAGCCTGGGAAGGGATTTTTCTCCACGGTGGTCACAACAGGGAAAGGTCAGTTTTTATCAACGGAATGAGGATACCGTTTCTCCCGGAGTTGCGCCGGGTGCGCGCGATCCATTCGGCATTCCCCCAAACCGCAGCGACAACCGGTTTGAGCGGCTTGAGGTCCAGTGGTATTCTGTTTTTAATCCGGGGAACCGATGGCAGTTTGTTGTCGGGGCAAACCTTCAATCCGAAAAAGGGGAAAGTCAGGGGGCTTTGGATTTTGGGGGAGGGCCGGTTCCCAATCGTTTTAAGGCGGACCGGGAAGTTGTGGCCGGTTTTTTTGAAACAGGACTTGAAATTTCAGAAAATGTGAACCTGGAGGGTGGTTTCAGGGTAGACGACCCTGAAGGTTTTGATCTCCAGTTTTCCCCCCGCCTGGGGTTTTCATATGGGCTTGAATCGACAAAAACCACGATAAAAGCGAATTGGAGTAAAGGGTTTAAGCTTCCCAGTTTTTTTGCCTTGGGCCACCCTGTTGTGGGTAATGCCTCACTTGTGCCGGAGACCAGCCGGAGCGCTGAAGCCGGAGTGACACAGAAACTTTTTTCATCCCGGTTGGTGCTGCGCGGAACGTATTTTACGAGCCGGTATTATAACCTGATTGATTTGCAGGAAGGGCCGCCGCCAATCCTGGTCAATCGGTCCGAGGTCAAAACAGAGGGGTTTGAAGCGGGTGTTGTTTTTCAGGTGAATTCTTTTCTTACGATGGACGGCCATATCAGCTACGTAAAATCCGAAATCGAAGGGTCGGATGAGGTGTTACGTAACCGCCCAAAGTGGCGTGGGGGCCTTAAAACCCGCGTTAATGTCTCCGGGGATTTTTTGGCCGCACTGGATCTTTTATATGTCGGCCGTGTTCATGATTCCTCAATTCCGACCGGAGACCGACGCCTGGATGACTATGTGCGTGTCGATCTGGCGGGTCTGTGGCGGGTATCCGAGAATTGGCAGTTTTCAGGATCATTGGATAATGTCTTTGATGCCGACTATGACGAAGCCCTTGGTTTTCCCGCACCTGGAATTCGCCTCTATTTGGGATTGCGCTATTCTATCTAATTTTGTAACCGGCTGATTTTGAGACCGGGACGAGGGGTGTCTTTGAAAATTGAAACACACCGCCGCAAGCTGTATAGTGGGTTTAGGCTGGCGCAGCCGGGTAGAATTGAGGAGGAGTATGACCATCACAGATCCGGGAAGGTGGATGAAGGCCTTCATGATTATTCTTGGGGGTATGATATTGGGGTGTAATGCTAATATCACGAAAGAAATTCGCCGCCATACCTATCCACCGGAATTTAATTACACGACTGAAAAAGAACTGAAGTCGACAATGTGGCGGCTGGCGGCCCAGGTGAAAAAACTCGACGAGGTCATGGTCACGCTGAATACGGCCCCGGAGCAGCGGCGGCGCGGGGTTATCCAGGTGCTTAAAGACATGGAAACAATCAGCAAAACCCTGGGACCCGAAGGCTGGCCGGGCAATCACCCCAAGGTCTCCAGAAACATCACTAAATTCAGAAGTGACCTTGTTGCAGCCCGCCGCGCACTGGAAACGGACCCGCCTGTTTATTATTTGGCCGGAACAATTTCCGGGGCCTGCTCTCATTGCCATGGGACGAAATAGGGTTTTCCATCCGGGCTAATCCCTTTTTATTTCTTCCACGATCCCCACGATATCCCTTGGAAAAAGGACGATCTCGATTCTGCGGTTGCGTTGGCGCCCTTCAGGGTCGTCATTGCCGGCCACAGGCCGGTACTTCGAAAAACCCGCCGCCAACATGTTTTCCGGAGGAACCTCCTGGTGACTCAGGAAGCGAACGACCTGAGTGGCGCGGGCGGTAGACAGCTCCCAGTTGCTTGGAAATTTTTCCATGAGCCGCGGCCCAATCGGCACGTTGTCGGTGTGTCCTTCGATACGGATGTCATTTTCTTTGACGTCTTTTAATACAGAACTGACTTTCTTGAGGACGCCTTCTCCCTCCGGCGTAATTTTCGCACTGCCTGAAGCAAAAAGAATTTTGTCCACAATTTCGACGGAAAGGCGGTTTTTAAGACGGGTGATTTTAATACTGCCGTCATCAATTTCTTTTTTAAGCCCATCCACCAGGTCTTTGTGGGCTTTTGAGGATTCTTCCAACTCCCGTTTCATTTTCGCCAAATCCGCTTCAGTGACCTGCAATGTGTCCCGCAGATTGGCGCTTTCTTCCTGTTGTCCCTGCGTGCCGTCCTGCCCCGGCTCCTGGAAGATCATAGGGCTTTTTTTCTGGCGGTGAGGCTTTCTTCGAGTTCTGTTTGTTGTTGAGCCGCATTGGTTTTAAAAATATCGTATTCCGATTGAAGTTTTTCCAATGCCTCGTTTTGACGGGCCAGTTTTTTTTCAAGGTCGGCATTTTTCTTTTCTTCCGTGTCGAGCCGCTGAGCAAGCGTTTGTGTTTCAGACACTTGCGCCATAAAGCGGCCTTTCGTCACGCAACCGGACAGGATAACGGTTGAAAGTAGAAATATCGTGATCATCAGCTGAAGGGTCCGTTGATTTTTTTTCATGGTGGCACCTCTTTATAGATCGTTTGTGATGCTGTTTTGTCAGGGTCGCATCCGTGTTCCCTTTGGTCCGTAAGTGAAGCCGATCACTACTATCTTGTATAAACCATACGGGAACCCATTATCAATATGCTGGTTTTACAAAAGGCCAACTCAGCTTTTTTGAGTGGAATTTTAATGCTTATAAGGTATGTTTATCGGGTTTATTTTTAAAGGGGGTTCTCGTGAGTGGTCTGTTGGTTTTTCGTTTTGAGAGATGATTAAAAAATGAAAACGGGGTCCGGATCAATGTGAAACGCCCGTATCAACGTTTTAGTGTAAAGACTATGGTTTTTATGCCGGATTTTTATAATGATTTTGGCCTATTTTGTTTTAAATTCAAGTTTAAAAGGCGTAGAATAAACTATATAGCCGTAGCCCGATAACCGTTTCCATTCCTTGTGGAGACGGTTCATAAATCGACTGTATTTATGAATGCGGAGGGAGGCGTGTCATGAATCCTTTTTTAAGCAGTTCTCATTTTCCATCCGCGTCTTCGGAAGAAGATCTTCAGCTCAAACAACAGCTTGACCGGCTGATCGCCGAGGACTTCGAAGGCGATTATTTTATGATGCTCGGGCGTTACCAACGCATCCTGGCCGACAACCGTCAGCGCGCGCAGTGGCCGGAGGTGCACGGGAAGCTCAAGACCCTGTTCCAGTGCGGAAAGGCCGTTCCGCTTGACGGCCCGATGATCGGCATTCCGGTGTCGATCCGGGACACCGATTATTTTAAGGATGCCGTCTCCCGCTTTGGAAAAGCGCGCTCAATTGTCGCGGGGATCGAATGGATGGCGACGGTCTGGAACGCCACCTTCGCCGATACGGGCCTATGGATGGGCAAAACCTATGAACCCGTGTCCCGCGAAACGGTGTCCGAGAAATGCGAAAATGATCCTGAAGTGATGCTGGCCTACGATCCGAACACCACACGTATCGGCCGTAACTTTTTCCGCGAGCCGCACGACCCCAACCTGTTGCAGGGCGTAGGACTGCCCGTGCTCAATGAATTATGGCGTCTGCAAGACCGACCGCTTTCACCTGATGAAAAAGGGTTTGAGGGCGTTTTGCTTCAGCAAAATTTGGAGAAGGAAAAGGCCATCCCCTATACAAAAACGGGCGGCATTTTTATTGCCAACCTGGACGATTCCGTCGTTCCCGAAATGAAAGCCAAATCGGTGTATCAGCTCAATTACCGGTGGAACAATTTGCATCCGCCCTTTCCGATGACGCGCCTGATCGACGAAGTCGTTCAGATCGCGGACGGCCTTTTTCTTGGACAGCTTGTTTTCGCGTCCCGGCACTATAACCTGGGGACGATTGATCTTCCCCTGATTCCGGGTGAGCACGATTTGACCTTGGGCGAGCCCTATGCGCCGCGAGAGAAACCGCATTGGTGGGCGCGTTTTCTGGCTTGGCTGACTGGAAAACCCCGGACAAAATATGTGGACTACGGCTACCAAAACAACGGTTTTTTCCTCATGATGGACACCGCCTACGCCCAACAAATCTATGACGACGACGCTTTCCCGCAGCTCAGGCCCCGTCCCGGCGAAAGCGGGTATGTCGAGCTGGGCTATGCCGGCGAGGCGGCTTCCGTGTCGGCAGCGATCGGTACGGCGGAAACAGAGTGGGTGGACGGGTGGCGGGACAATCCCCAGCTTCGGGACAAATTCACACAGCTGATCCTCGAGCCTTCCCCGAACCCGGCAGACACGGACGCCGTGCAATCGATGCGGCGCAAAGGGGAATCCGTCCTGCAAATGCTGAAACGCATCAGCGGGGAAATCTCGAAGCAGAGCAAAGCGGAAGACCATCTGCGCCATTTCGAGCAACTGAACCGGCTTTTTAGAAGCGGTGTGGCCCCCGTGATCCAAAACGGGCTGTTTCAAGGGCATGGGAAGATGGGTTACAACACCCGGGCCGAAAGCACGAAAACCCATACGTGGTATGGCGAAAAGGAGATTACGAAAGGATTTGATTATTACCACGGCGCCACCCTGAACCTGCATTTGGGATTTAATGAAAGCTTTGCGGAACAATTCAAACGAGTGGTGAATGAAAGCCTGCTGTTTCCGAGCGGCCTGGCGGCGAAGCTGGAAGAAAGCCCCCGGCCCGGCCCCAATATCCTGAACATGGTGTGGCGAAGTATCGGGAAGTATCTCTTCCCCTGGGCAGGGAAATCCTTCGAGAAAATCAGCGGTCGAAAACTGAGCATGCTGTTGGATGAAAGTGATGACCTGGAACTCCGATACCCCGATCGTGTCCGGGAACTTAAAGCGCATTTGGCGAGCGCGCCCCACTACGATCTTGTCCAGAAAAACTGCGGCCACTACTGGCCGAACCCCGGTCGTTACGCTCCGCATTTGGAATACGGAAGCTGGGATCGCGGCATGACCGATGAAGACAAGGCCTTTTGGCTTGACCAGGCTGACCGGCATTGGGTCATGGGAAAAAACCTGCAAGACAAACGGATCTTAACGATGGACGCCGTCATGCGAATTGCGGACATGAATTACCAGGATCCCGATCCTTCCTTACTGGCGATTGCGGAAGCGGGTCCGTTGCCTTTCGCACGTCAGGGCTATGTTTTCCTGGGCGCGGATGATCAGGACTCGATCCTCTCCCTCAACCACCACGGCGGGGAAAAAAAGCGGGTTTTTCAATTTCACTATCGTTATCCAATGATCGGCGGCCCGGTGCCCATCGGTTATTGTCTGGACGAATTGGTCGAAATCGCTGACGGTTTGTTTCTCGGGCAGTTGATTTATTCCACCGCGCTTCATGTGCCTTTTCATTCATCGGTGGACCCCGAAGATTACCAATATCAGCTTTTTGGCTACTTTTTGCTCTTGGATGACGATTGGCAGCGGCACCGTCTGGCCATCGGTTTTGATACATGGCAAGAAAAGGCGTTTGACCTTGAACTGAGAAACGTGATCGGTTTTTAAAACTGGCAAAAGGAGGGCACATGATGGATCAGCAATCTCATAGTTCGGGCGGCATCCATGTGGATTTTGGAAAACAGGTGGAAGATGTGCTCCGTGATGCGCGGGCGTTTTCTGTTTTTCCCATCCAAAATCATAATATTCATCAGGTGAAAACCCTGTCCGACCTGGCCTTAAGCCACATTAAACTGGACCAATTCCCTGTGGTCAAAGCATGGCGCGACCGCCTTTTTATGCCGGAGGGCACGCCTGAAATTTGCGATGAGCTGCCGCGTTTACTCACGGAATTCATGCAGCGTCCCGAAACGGAAAAATTGACGCCCTATACGCGGCGCGCCAAGGCATTGCATTATGTTTTTTCAAATAAAACCCCCTTGGTGGGGGCCAATGATCTACTGCCCGGTCAAACCACCACCAGTTTCGTGGGGCCGGTCGTCTATGTGGACACCATCGGCTACTGCATTTGGCCGGAGCTCAGGTCCGTTTCCCGGCGCGCCCAAAACCCCTTTAATATCCGCCCGGAAGTGGCCGAGCGGCTGAATAAGGAAATCTTTCCCTACTGGCTGGACCATCATCCTGTTCAGGAAGCCGCACGCTACAACGATTACGATACCGACGCCTATGTCAATGACGGGCGGGATACGGTGAATGGCGGCCGTTTGGGCGAGGGCCTGTCCATCGATCCGCCTCTTAGAAAAAAGGCGGGACAAACCCCGAAGTGCCAGGAGTTGATGGAACGCGTCGCGTTTTATCTTTCCGACAAGGCGACCTGCGTCTCCCACACCGTGCCGGATTTCGAGCGATTACTGACACACGGCATGGATCAGCTGATCGCACGGATCAACTATGACCTCTCCACCCTCCTGCCTGAAAAAGCACAGGAAATTGAATTTTTAAACGGCGTCAAAACCGTTTTTGAGGGGGCGAAAATTTACGCGGCCCACCTCTCGGAGGCCGCCGAGAAGGCAGGAAATACGGCCCTGGCGGCCATCTGCCGCAAAGTGCCTGCACGCCCGGCGGAGACGCTGCACGAGGCACTGACCAGTATTTGGATCTGCTATCATCTCTTGTTACAGGAAAATACCAATTTCGGCCTCTCCATCGGGCGTCTCGATCAATTACTGAACCGCTTTTATCTTGGCGATTGGGAGAAACTTTCGAGTGATGAAGCAAGAGCGGCCTATACCGGACGCGCGGTTGAACTGGTCTGCCACTTTTTCCTGCGCTGTTCCGATCATGTGCCGCTTTCCACCGAAGGCTCCGAAACCCTCTTCGCTGGAAGCGGCTCCAATCAGGCGCTGACCGTGGGCGGCACAAAGTACGAAAACGGCCAGGTGCTCGACGCGGTCAACGACATGACCTATGTGGTGCTCAAGGCGACGGAACTCCTGAGCATCCGCGACCCGAATGTGCACGCCCGCTATCACAAGGCAGTCCATCATCGCGATGCGGCGGGAAATCCTCTGCCCGAAGGCGAATACGATCCCTATCTCAAACGGATCAGCCAGGTCAATATCCTGACCCGCGCCACGCCGGCCCTGCACGGGGATGTCCCTGTAATCCATTCCATGGCGCAATATTACGCCGCCCACGCGGAGGTCGGCGAGGAAGAAGCCCTGGCCGACGCCTACGACTATGCCTCGATCGGCTGTATTGAACAAAACGCGGCGGGCAAACATTACGGCAATACCGGGTCCACCCTCTTTGTCCTGCCCGCCGTTCTGGAACTGGCGCTCTTTGGCGGCAAGCACCGGAGTGAGGGCATCGGTAAAGACGCACCCAACCTGTTTTACGATGAAACGGCCTATACTTCCAAACCGCTGACGCAAATGAAAAATATGGATGAATTCATCGCGGCTTTCCGTTTTCAGCTGGATGAAATGGCCCGCCACGCCGTGCAATGCAACAATTACCTCGGTCGCGCGATGGAAACGGTGCGGCCCTCGCCCTTGCTCTCCGGCCTGTTTACGGGACCCACGAATGCCCCGGATTCCAAGGACGCCAAGTTCCGTGATGTGGCGGCGGGCGGTGCCAAGTATAATTCGGCGGGCGTTGCGATCATCGGATTGGCGGATATCATCGATTCTTTTTGCGTCATCGATCAGCTGGTCTTCGGCGGAAAAATCAAGGCCGCTGAATTACTTTCGGCGCTTCAAGCCG
The DNA here is from genome assembly GCA_945787655.1 of Nitrospiria bacterium. Taxonomy (GTDB): domain Bacteria; phylum Nitrospirota; class Nitrospiria; order SBBL01; family JAADHI01; genus JAADHI01. The sequence continues at coordinate 41,111 of CALZIJ010000014.1, forward strand.
ATTTCGATCCGGATGGCGCGCCGGATGAAAGTCCTCAACCGTTCTGGATGCGATTGATCCGCTTCCTGCAGTCCCTGTTTCGCCGGGAAAAAGAAGTGGGCGCCCTCCCCAAATTGACTCCGGAGCGGTTGCGGGACATCGTCGAAAAAATCCGCTTGGCGCCGAAGTACGGGGCTGGTGTCGACCAAAGCCCCGGGGGAACGTTTGAAAATACCCTGGCAGTACGATATACGCACCTCATTACAGAAATGATTCAGGATGTGTTTTATCAATACCGTACGCATCGCGGAGGCCGTTACCTGCCCGGATACTGGAGCATGACGAACCATGCCGGTTTCGGAATGCTGACAAAGGCGACCCCTAACGGCAGAAGAGCCCGTATGCCGTTTGCGAGCGGGATTACGCCCTGCCCCGGCATTGTCAAACGGAACGGGGAGCCGGTGATGATTCTGGATCATATCCTCTCCGTGGCCGAAGTGGACGGCGATACGGTGCAAAACGGTTACACCTACAATCTCAGTTTGACCACCCGCGATCCCGGCCACTTCCCGGAGGACACGGCATTGTTTTCAAAATACATGAAGGCGTTTCTGGACCATGATGGCGTATTGGTTCAGCTCTGTGTCTCCTCGATTCAGGATTTGACGGCGGCGCACGCGGCGGCAACGGCAGCGGGCCAAAGCGGCGCGGGCGAGGCGGAAGCGGCGGCGCTGGCCCCTTACAAGGATTTAATGATCCGCGTGGCGGGCTATTCGGCCTACTTTGTGTCCTTAAGTCCGCAAATGCGGCAGGAGATCATTGACCGCTCTAATTTCGCGCTGGATTCCGGGGTGGAGCAGCACACGCTGGCAGCAATTTGATGATGTATTCAGGAGGTTATTATGCATGCGGCATTTCCTTGTTTGACTCGAGAAATTCATGATGTCATGCGGCGCGGGGCGAGGGCGGGCGACATTCCGGAAGTGATGGAGGCGGCCGGGGGGACGATCATCGCCAGCGGCATGGCCCTGCTCTTAAAACTGGGTTTTGGTTACGTGATGCGTGACAGCTTATTGGATAAAGGCCGATCCGAGGAAGCCATGCGGTTTTTTCAGGATAACTTTGTCATCACCGACCCCAACGCCCCGGGCGGGGAGCGCTATTATCAAGGCAAGTTTCTCATCCGTACACGAAAGGCGGGGGACAATATGAATGTCTATCTGTCCTTTTGTCCCAAGCCGGAAGAGTTGTTTGTTGACACGCCTTTCGGCTGCTGTCTCAATCCCATGGCGGTGGTCTCCACGAAGATACTGGATGAGGAAAGGGCGCAGCATCTGGAAAATTCTCCGGATCGGGTGGATCTTGTGATTCGCTTCAAAGACAATGCAGCCATTTTGGGATTGATCGGACAGCCCGAAGTGGACATCGTTGGCCTGCTTTTGGATAACGTCGTGCAATTGACAGGCAATGTCGGTCATCTCTTCAAATTGGGCGCGATCGCCGCGGAAACAGAGGCGGCGCTGGGATTATCGTAACGGGCGGATTGAGAAAATAAAGGGACACATTGGAACCACAGGCACTTATTTTTGATATCAAACGAGATTGCAGTGAGGACGGACCGGGCATTCGAACGACTGTTTTTTTTAAGGGTTGCCCTTTGTCCTGTGACTGGTGCCAAAATCCTGAGGGGCAGCGCAAAAAGCCGGGGTTGTCGTTTCGGTCCGAATTATGCGATCCGGCCGCTTGCGGATTCGCCTGTATCCCTTGTTGTGGCGTCGGGAGCCTTTCTTTCAAAAATACCTTAGAAGTCGATTTTGATCATTGCATTCGCTGCGGCCGTTGTTTTGAAGTGTGTCCTACAAAGGCTCTGGAACCTGTGGGGTACTATATTGGCCTGAATGAATTGTTTTACCGGGTTTTAATCGACGCGCCGTTTTACCGGTCAAGCGGAGGCGGTGTGACCTTGTCGGGCGGTGAGGTGACGGCCCAGATGCCCTTCGCCCATGCCCTGCTCAAAGCCCTCAAGGAACAAAATATTCACACGGCGATTGAAACCAGCGGCTTTTTTAATTACGACCACTTTCAGGAAAGGATGCTGCCCTATCTCGATGTGATTTATTTTGACCTGAAACTGATCGATGAAGCAGAAAGCATGCGATACACCGGCCGGTCAAACCGCTTGATTCTGGAAAACTTCAAACGCTTGGTGAAGGCGCCGAAGATTAATGTCATCCCGCGTATTCCCCTGATTCCCGGTATCACCGACAGCGCCGAAAATCTTTCGGGCATCGCAGCCTTTTTAAAAAAACTCGGCATTTCCGGAGCCGCATTGATGCCTTACAATCCCCTGTGGCACGATAAGTTGAATCGCCTGAATTTAAAGGGGAAATATTCCCGAAAAACCTTTATGACCGCTGAAGAAAAAAGAGCGTGTATTGATCGGTTTCGTTAGGGGATTTTCGGCGTGCTGCGACGTTCTATTTTTTGAAAGCGTCGGCCGTCGATTGTTTTGGCCTTGGCCTCAATCAGTATCTCCTGAGGCAGTCGGCTGGTGAGGGTCAAGGCCAGCTCCAGCACCACTTCATTGTCGGCCTTGAGCGGCCCCTGCCATTGTGATTCTCCGGAATTTACCCGAAGCCCCGCTGGTGTGTGTATCTGAAGTGCTGCAACTTCAAGGTCTGTTTCCGTCTCCAGCGTGACGGTGATGACCCATCCGCCGCCTTCTGTCGGTACCCCGTCAAAAAGGACTTCGAGGAAAAATAGGGGAGGATCATTGACCTGAATGGGAGAAACGATTAAAAAGGAAAGTAACCAAAGGATTCTCATGGTAAGACCTCAATTTGATAGAAGCAATGTACCGCCAGCGGAGGAACACTTGCAAGGGATGTCCTTTTTTTCTTGCGATATTTTTTAAATGTGACTAACTTCTGCTTTTTTAATCCATAGGGGAAATAATGTTAAAAGCGATTATCTTTGATTGTGACGGTGTGATTGTGGACAGCGAACCCCACCATTTAAAGGCCTTTCAAATTGTTTTGGAAGCCGAGGGGATTGTCCTGACAAAAGAAGAATATTATGAAAAATACCTGGCTTTAGATGACAAGGGATTGTTTGAAACCATTTTAGTAAAACACAAACGGCCCGTTGATAACCAGACCCTGAAACGCCTGATTCTCCTGAAGATGCCGGTGTATAAGCAATTATCGGGAGAAGCCCTTTTCCTTTATCCCGGTGTTGTTGAATTTGTTAAAAAGGCCGCCGGGGTTTATCATCTGGCCATCGCTTCCGGGGCCTTCAGAGGCGAAATTAAGGCGGCGCTTGATCAAGGAAATATCCGGTCGCATTTTCCGGTGATTGTGAGTGCGCAGGATGTCCGAAATGGGAAGCCCCATCCGGAATCGTATATCACCGCCCTGGAAAAATTAAATGCCCTGACGCGCGCCGATCCGCCGATTAAACCTTCCGAATGCGTGGTCATCGAAGATTCCCTGCACGGGGTTGAAGCGGCACGCTCTGCGGGAATGCACTGTCTTGCCGTGACCAGTTCCTATCCGCGGGAAATGCTCATAGGTAAAGCCGACCGTGTGGTGGATACTTTAGTCGGGCTCGAACCGAAAGACCTCGAAGCCCTGTGTGAAACATAGACTCGGTATTTTTTGACCGGGGGATCTTGGGCTTTACCAATGGGCTATTGGATGATTCTGGAAACAGAACTATTGTAAAGCAGGCCGACTTCTCTCTGATCAAACAAACCATAGGCAAAAAGCTCAAATAAAAAAGCCGCTTGAAAGGCATAAGCGCCGTCCTTGGCCGAATCGCAGGCCATCGTATATTCAAGGTCCATTTCCGGTTGTCCCGCAGACACAAATAGAAAGCCTTTGGGGCATTTGATGTGTTTAAACCCGTTTTGGTCAGAATGTCGTGCTTCATGAATTAAAAGATAGAGCCGCTCCAAATCTGTTAATTGTGTGAAGAATTGATCACCAATCATAAAAATGCCCTGGTTTTGGTTGACCGCGACCGTCCAGGTATTCCCGTATGAAAGGGTTTTTATTCGGCGGATGACCCAGTCGCTGAGCCGGTTTCCATCAAAAGGAAACCCAAATAATGATTCAAAGCGGCTGAGTCGTTTGTAAGTCTGTTTATTTATTTGTAGATCATGGGGTGCAAGTAACTTCAATTGTAAAAAGGTTTTTTCAATCAGTTGGAATTGTGCTTCTGAAAACCCGGCCGTTTCAATGTGATGCTGATCGAAAGTGACTTCCCGAATGGGGGCTTTATTGATACACGATGAGAAGAGAAGGAAAGATAATGGGCCGAGGGTCGTCAGCATTGTTTTGAGGGCGTTTTTATTATTGTTGCGCTTGAAGAGCATAGATTTTAAAAATAGGCATTGAATGAAAAAAGCCATTCTTCACGGTTTTCGATTTGGTTCAGTTCGAGGCGGAGTTCCATGTTTTGTGACAAAGCATACCGTTGGTTCAAAGCAATTTTATAATAATCCGAATCATGGCCAAGAAGAAAGTCGAGGTAGCTCCCCACGAGGTGGATACGCCAGTTTTCTGTGAAGTCATGGAACAGGCCGACTGTTCCGCCTCCACCAGCCCGGTAATCGCTATTTAACTCGTTTGAGATTTCTAACTCCATATCCAGCAATCCGTAAAGTGTGAACGGAGAAAAATAGGACTGTTTATACGTGAGTCCGATCCCGTAATGGGTGTTAAAACTATTGCAAAAATTGCAATCGAAATCCTTTATCGTATCGACGCCAATCGCAAATCGCCACGATTTTTTTTTGAAAAGCGGATCAAAGGGGGTGAGCGAAACAATGTCGATGAGTTGAAGGCGGTCCAGTTTAAATTCCTCAATATCATTGTAATAGCGGGCGGTGATGTCGAGAAAAAGAATTTGGGAGCCTTTCCCAAATCCGGTATCTCTTGCAAGCAGGTCGTGGTACGCAGGCCGGTAGGCGATTTCTTCAAAGGTCTCTCCTTCGTGTTGACCAAAACCGATTTTGAGTCGGTCGCTGCCATGCCCGAGTTCCGGGCGTGTTGAATATTCGGTTTGGGTTTTTTCATCTTTCCGAATACCCAGCTTACTGCGTTCAATCAAGATCTCGCGATTTTGGACTGAGGAAGTGCCATCGTCCTCTTGTTTATTTTGCATGTTTTTATATTGCGCGTAGTCGAGAAAAGTATCGAGAATCAGGGCTTTTTCTGAAGTATTGAGGTTTTTAAAAAGACTCGACCGAATCGATGCAGGATCTTGAATAAGTTGTTGCAGGAGCGTCTCCTGATGGCCGGTCAACTGCTGTCTTTTATGGTTCATTTGGCTCAACAATGAGGGGCGGTAGACTTTCCCAGAAATGAGATGGTCGTAACGCGCCAGGGCTTTCACGGTGTCGGAAGGAATGACATGAAAGAAAAATTGGTCGGTTAAGTGAAGCTCCGGGTTTGCGACCTCGAGCAAGGACAAAATATGATACGAACAGTTTTCCTGAAAATAATAGTAGTCGAAGTAATTTTCGCCCAACTCCCACAAGTGACGAAGAAAGGTGTCCATTTGGTCTTCTGTAAAATTCAGTTCATATTCCCAAAGGTCACGGCTTTCAAGGTTATTGTAGGTCTGTACTTTGGTGTAGTAGGGGAAAAGGGAAAATTCGCCCTTGAAATATCCAAAAAGTCCTTTAAAAACATAAAGCAGGGCATTATCGGTATCGGGGACGGCGGCATAGTTGACCCCATAGTTAAGGAGTTTTTGTGAAGGGCCGTCACGCTTTGTATCAATGCGTAAAAGGGTATGACCAAACATGGAGGCAGGGTTGTTCATATAAAATGAAGAAAAGACCAAGGTGATTTTTTCTGGAGACAGGTTGGCCAGCCAGCTGTTTAGACGTGCGCAAGGATATTCCGGAATTTGTTGGGCGTCAAAAGATAATTCTTTTTTGAGCCACTTGTAGCGTGCAGGAAAATTACATTGGGGATGTTCTTCGTCTTCTTTCAGGGTTTCTGGCGGTTGAAAAAATGCTTTGAGGGTTGCAGCCAGTTCAGCATCCGGGTTTGTTTTTCCATCAGGTGCGTTATAAAAGGCAGGGCCGTCTTCCTGTCCTTCTATATTTCCAAAAATGTCTTTACGGTAATGAAGCAAGAGGTGCCAGACGCGTTTATTGTGAAGGTCTTTTTGATTCGCCAGATGAACAAGGGCGTTCAAGGTGTGATCAGATGATGGTTTTGCATCGGCAAAGTATGTCCCGGTTAGGAGTAAGATCAGGGTCGTTAAAAATCCTATTTTCAAGAAGGGTCTAAAAATCATCATGTCGTATTTTCATTGTATCGCCAGGGTTTTATTCGCGGGATCCACATCGGTACATTTTCCTGGTAAAGCCTGTATACTTCGCCCAATTCTTTCCGCAAATTCCGTTCTTCAAAAAACTTTTTTAACCTTACCCTTTAGCAAGCCAAAATGATAAACACCCCCCCCTAAAGATTTATTAGTTGCTCTTTAAAGTCAAGATGTTAGCGTGACTGTTTCCATGCCTTAGATACAGTTAACAAAATGGTACCCAAATAATACTATTTTTTTTGATTTTTT
>CALZIJ010000015.1 GCA_945787655.1 Nitrospiria bacterium
TCAACATGAAGCCCATCGAGTGATACCTCAAGCGATTGAGAACCCACGCGACGACTTGCCTCCCGTACAATTGAAATAGAATCATAAAATGTTTTCTCTAACGCCATCTTCACTTCAATATCTTCACTCCATGGGTAAAGCCCTAATGCAGCGCTCTCACGAACATAAGGGTTTTGATCATTGAGTGCCGCCAACAGTGCCGCCCGGATTCGGTGATCTACCTCGAGCCCTTCTTCTCTTTTGTCGTTAATGAGTGTTAAACTTGCGATGCTCTCAGTCTGTACCCAAGGATCATCATCTTGTAACCCTTTGATTAGTGCTTCTATGGCACTACTTTGAGATTTTTTGGTTATTTGGATCCGACCCAATGCCCAAGCCGCTACATAACGCACATAGGGATCTTCATCCTCAGTAGCGTTTATCAGGAAAGCAGCGACGCGATCATCGCTAAAATTTAATGATCTCAATATCGCCTTTACGCGTTCTTGTGAAGCTCCTTCAAACGCCAACATATTCTCATCAAAATCATAGATTACCTCATTTGCATGGCTGTTAAATGAGGCGTCCAAAATACTCAACAGGAGCGTAATTAAAAAGATCGCCCCATGGGCCAAAAAAATAAAATATATTTTTTTAACCGTCTTGTAGAGAAATCTCATTATGGATAAGTCCTCTGATCTCTAGCCACCGCACCTGATACTTGGAGCAAAGATTAGGGTCAGGTCTTGGCATTTGAATTTGTTTCACTTTCAAGCTCATTGAGTATACTCTATTTCAAGACCTGACCCTATAGCTGGGCTATAGCTGTTCGGTGAGTCCGTGATTGGAGCAAATGGGAAACTCCAATATATGGTTGCAAGGCCTGACACTGCTAATTTTTTACTTGAGGTTTGTCTCGTTAGTCGACTGTGGTAGGTCGAATTAACGGTTTAATCGACTCCATTTTTTTAATGGTAAAGTTTGCTTTTTTTCGGACTTTTTGAGATGGGGCACTTTTTGCCAGCTCCTGTAACACATTCAATAGTCTTTGATATTCCTCATCTGGGTAGGAATTTAAAGAAGAAAGGTTTTGGAGGGCATAGAACCGGACACTAAAAATGGGATCTTTTAGGGCTGCTATTGTTGGGCCAATCGCTTTGGGAAAGGAGTCTAGCGACATACCATAGATGGCACTTTCCCGAATTTTTGGAAACTCATGATTAACTAACTTCAAGAATATAGGCCCAGCACTCTTGTTTTTTGTCGCACTTGCGTTTGAAATTAAACTCAATATGACAAAAGGATTGTTTTCTTGATCAATGGCATTATTTATAAAATGGATGACATCTGATTCATATTTCGGCAAAAAGATAAATGCCCCGATTGAGCCGACCACAGCTCTTCGTACATGCTGATCGGGGCTATTTGCTGACCTTAATAGGTGTTCGAAGATTTTTAACTTGTCTTCCTGTTCAAGGTCAGAAAGTATATATCCAGATAATGCCTTTGCACACGAATACTGGACATAAATGTCACGATCCAGAAGACACTCAAGCAGGATATCCACTGAGTTCGGGGGTTGCATCCAAGACAACTCAAGGGCTGCTGATTTCTTTTGGTACTTATCTCCTTCTTGTAACATTTTGATCCATTTTAGAGGATCTACTTGAGTGATTGAAGTATCTTTTGTAGATCCTCTCGTGGATTTGCGCTGATCATCCTTCAGTACTTCATCCAGGGTTTTTCCTGTTATTTCTTTTATTGCCTTGTCAACGCTCCATCTCTTATTTTTTTCTCTGAAATCGAGCAGAGAACCTACTGCCCTTGTGTCTTTCAGTAAGCCCAATGCATGAATTGATTCCATCACAACTATTCCATGGGGATCTCCAAGCTTTTCTACTAAGAGATCGAGCGTTTTGAAGTTTTTTGAATGGAACTTTATTAGGAATCGGACAGTAGCAATTCGAATTTCCGGATTAGGATCTTTTATGGCTTGCGACAATATGTCAAAATTATTTTTAAAATACTCAACTGCCCCCCTTCTGACAAGTCCGACTTCATCTTTAAAAGCTAAGCGCTCGGCTTCTTCTGCTTTTAAATCCGCTCTCCAGAATAAAAGCCCCCAACTTGCTAAAGCGCGAATATGGGGGTCAGGATTTTTTATTTGGTTTATTAAAGTTTTTTTTATCCGAATATCAGGGTTAATGCCCTGTGCTTTTTGATAAGTTTGAATCTGTATCAATGCATCCATCGCTTCTGTCTGCACCCAGTGATCTTTATCTCCGATCATCGATAAAAGTGCTTCTATCATTCTTGGTAATTGGGGTTCACTAAGCTGAGAAACGCCCTCCGAATAGTCAAAATCAATCAAATTCATGTGAGATGGATTTAATGCCCAGACGGCTGCATAGCGGACTATTGGATCTTCATTATCTAGGAACCGGATTAGCTCTCCTACGACGCCGGCTTCTAATCTATTCAACAGCGACAAAATATCGTGTTGACGCGTTAATGACGCTCTATTTTGTTTCTGTACTTTTTTTTGAAAAAGATCGATCCCTTCGGCATACGTAGACTCCAGGAAGAAAGAATTAAACGAGAAGAAGGTTATGCATATAAAAGATATGATCTTCTTCATAATTTGATGGTGGCCTTTGTTATTTGAAATATAAATAAAAAGCTCCTTTACAATAAACCCGATCTAATTTCTTGTGTGGTTATTTGACCATCCTGGTTCTACCCAAATTCCATGACTCTGAATACCTTGATTTTGAGGTTGATTTGCCCAAGCATCCGGACGAGCCCATTGGATTTCGAAATATCCAAAGATTAGGGTCAGGTCTTGGCATTTGAATTTGTTTCACTTTCAAGCTCACTGAGTATACTCTATTTCAAGACCTGACCCTATAGCTGGGCTATAGCTGGTTTGTCACGAATGATGGAACCTGCCAATCGGTGATTGCTGAATGAAAGATTTGCCCCTTATTATCGATCACCGAAACTCAGGAGCCAATGTAATTGATTCAGGATCCTTCCCCCAAATATGAGCGTGATAAAGTATCCGTTGTTTTGCGACCAAAGGGTCTTTGTCTTCCTGAAACACTTTTGTCAGGAAGTCGATCGTTTTGTCTTTTCTTTGTTTTCCTTTCCTAAAAAACACCTGGATCCCTTCAATCGCCCTCCTTCGCACATGAGGATTCGGGTCTTTTATTGCATTGGTGAGACTCTGAAAAATAGTCTCAAATTCCTTGGGTTCACTGTAGTAAAATACAATGTAATCGATTAATTCATTCAAGAAAGCAAAACGGAGCCTTGGGTCTCTATGTGTGATTACTTCTAAAAGTAAGGTTTTGTGTTCACTTTGATGCCACGGGAGCTCTTTGGCCGCAAAGATCATCTCAGAGGATTGGCCGCTTTGCAATTTTCCGGTCTCAAGGGGTCAAATCTTTTGTTGATAGATATCTTTTTCAATACACTCCACCTTCTTTTTGAACCGCCGATTCGTTGCCGTCTTGCTCCGGATGGCATGACATGCCCATCCGACCGCACCATAACTTCCAACCCCAAATCTTTCGGCGATTTCTTGCAAGGTTAAATCACACGAGCGCTTTACCAGATACATCGCAACCTTTCTCGCCTCATTCTCTTTCCCTCGGCATCCCTTTATCACATCCTCACGAGCGACACCATAGGTATCGGCAACCAATCCCACAACCCGATCAGCACTTGGCCGGATAAGAAGCCGCTCGTGCCGGGGGTACTCCAGAGACAGCTTTCCTGTCCGGCTTCTTATCCGATCAAGAAACCTTTCACCCCCTAATACCGAACCCTGTCGACCCGAACCGTAAAAATCGTTAATGCGACCTGCGTTTCCCGACAGTATAAACTCCTGATATGCGCCTGCATCTGCAAAGCGGCTCAATACTTCTTGCACATTGAGCCACTTTGTGGCCTCTTTGGTTTCAAAATAGGCGCGATGACTACTCCATCGATAGTTCTGTGGTTTCTTGACGCATCTTGCTTCTACCGGGTTTAAATGAATATAGCGGACGACCGATGTGAGGTATTCGTCTGCGTCTATTAGAATCGCTTTGTACCGCCCGCGGAAAAGAGTGCCGTCTCGGCCATGGATCTTGTTGAAGCGTTGGGTGTAGAGGCCGTTTAGATGTTTCATGACGCGAGAAAGTTTCCCTTCCGGCGTTCTTAGACAGATATGGTAATGGTTGTCCATCAGACAATAGGCAAACACTTCAATCCCCCACAGCATATGTGTTTCGGACAGTGTTCGAAGGAAGAGTTCCTTGTCTTTGGAATCGATAAATATCTTCTGATAAGCACTCCCCCGGTTCATCACGTGGTAGACCGCTCCCGGGAATTCGATGCGAAGAGGGCGAGACATGAAAAAATATAAAATGAATAAAATAATTAGTCAACAGCAGACTTGACCCCTTTACTGACCCCTTTACTAAGGACAGTTTATTGGTTCAATGCCCTAGGTTGAAAATTATCACTATGGAATGGCCCATTATTTTCAGGGAAATAGAAAAACTAAATGGTATGGGCGGAGCGCTATCAAATACGAGTAGAACCGGTGACTCCCCTATTTTTTATTTCCATTAATTACAATGTATATGTGATCGAACAACAGGTTTTTTAGTTGTAAAATAAAGCTCGTTAGAATTGAATGAACGACTTGCATTTTTTCGAACCAATTCAGAAGGGTCGTTTTCTGAGATGTTTTTTAATGTCGATTGAATCTCCATAAACTCCGATTCAGGGATGATCTCACTGAAGCCTAATTGTTGTGTTGCACGGAGACGAATTCTAGAATACGGATCTTTTAAAGCCCTAAAAATTGAATCGAATGCATCGGGATAACAACGCAATGGGATTTCATCTATCGCAATCTTGCGTATTTCTGTAAATTCATCATTGATCAATTTTAAAAAAATTGAATCTGCCCCTTTAAGACTGGTCTCTGGGTCTTTATCGCCGATTAATTCAATGCTCGCATGTCTAATAAAAGGATCCTCCTCTTTCCTAATTATATTTTGAATAAAATCAATAACCCGGGCATTGTGAGTTTCATAACTAACGAAAATCCCGAGCATCCTGATTGCTGCTCTTCGAACATGCGGATTTGTATCCTTAGTTGCCTTTTTAAGACTGTCATAGACTACTTCCATCTTTTCTGGAGGATAATATTTCATAAACAAGTCGTACCATAACATTTCAATAGAATGATATTTAATGAGCGGATCTTTACCTTTTATCCCCTGCAATAAGATCTCAAGTTTTTCTGGTAACGGGACCCAGCTCAGGTAGAGCAGGGCAGTCAGTTCTGCAAACTGATCCCCACTTTTTAAACTTTGCATTTGGCGTTTTGTATCTCGCTTTTTAATGAAAGTTTTCTTAAATTGAAAGTCCTTCATTTCGTCTTGATATTCACGCTCGACTTCTTCAAATGTTTTTCCCGCGACCTCTTCAATATATTTCTTAGAAATTTCATGCGGGTACTTTTCATGTGAAGCCAAGAGCAGTTTGACTGCTTTCCGATGTTCGATTTGATCCAGAATCCGCCGAGCAACTATTCGCACCGAAATGTGGGGATCATCGAAATAAGGGGTCAATAGCTCTGCCGTGAGAGGATTACTGGAATGTTTCAGGCCAAGAATATCAGCGGCTGCCCAGCGAACCATATAATAATTGTCTTTCAGTGCCTCTCTTAGAACTTTGATATCCTGGCTAAAATAAATCACTGCAACCCTTCGCACCTTCCAAGACTTATCCAAAAGGGCCTCTCGAAAGGCTTTTTCAACCTTGGCATCTCTTTCCCAACGCAAAAGGGCCTCTGCGGCATCATAACGAATATCGGGATGAGGATCTTTAATGAGGTTTAGGACAACAGCCTGCACATTCCGATTTAGTTGGAGCCCCTGACCGAGTTGATACCGTTGATGCTCTATTAAGGCAGAAGCGATCTCTTTACGTGCCCAACTATCTTCCTCTAGCGGTGCCTTTATCAATAATGTAAGTAATTTTTTTGATTTGGCAATGGAAAGCGGATTTACTCCTTTTCCATAATCAGTATACCCATCAATGATATCCATGTGCTGAGGATTCAATGACCACGCAGCGGTATAGCGAACGTAAGGATCAGGGTCGTTTAAGGCTTGGGCAATCGGAGCTATCGTTCTTTCGTCTACTAGATTAAATAAATCCAGAACAGCCTTCTGGCGCTCGTCGGGTTTATTGCTGCTAAGGCGTTTTATATAAGAATCGATGCTTATTTGATCTTCTGCGATGACTTCCTTCCTTTGCAACAGGGAAAGTGAAACAATCACCGCAATAGAATATAAGAATATCTTCTTCATAAAAATCATCCAAAAGAGTGGTTTATTTTTATAGAACCGGTCCTTGGATGCCCACGATCTGCTAAGATTTTATTCCTAAAGATTTTGATTGCCATCATTAAAACGGTACCTTGTACAAGGGGGACATATTGTTGCCTCAAAATAACGGTTTCCCAGCACACCCCCTGTGACTTCGAAGATCCCTCTATCATAGATGTTTATTTCCTTGCTTCCAAGACCTCCATTACTCCGAATGTCAAGAAGGGAAGCACCATGATCGAATCCATTTCTCCCAGCATGCCATTCATCAACCCTTACAGTTAATTCGTTCTGGAAAGGCCTTGGTCCATCGCGTTTAATAATAAAGGCTGTTCCTCTTCTATTCCTGAAGCCAGGGTGGTTTAGGCTTATGCCAACGCTTTCACACAACCCTCCATTACAACTAACTTCACCCGTCAGAGGAAAATCCGACCTGCCGGTAATGTGGGAGGCAAATGTTGCTCCAGCCCCTGACACTATCGGACTAGAAGAACCAACATCAACACTGATTCTTGGCCCTGCCGTAAAATCATTGGATGCAAGGCTCACAGGCTGCGCGCCGAAAAGAAAACCCCCGGCATCTGAAAAACCCCCTCCCATACCCATCATTCCCGGATTGGGTGGACGTGGCGTTGAAGCAAAAACGGGTTTCACAGTACATGCTGGAAAAGGCTCACAAGGGAGCCCCCCTTGCGGCCCATTATAAGCAGTACCCCCGCTTGCATCTGATGACGGTGCAGGAATAAATGCACAATCAGGACAATCATTGTTTTTATCTTCGTTTTGTTCGATTGAGTTTTGGGGAGCTACACCGACACTTCCACCTCCACGGTTACTATTATCTCTTCTCGTAATTTCCTCGTCCGAAAGTACATTTTGCCCAATTAATGCCTCATGCCCTGAAGGATCAATCATGTTGATGGGGTTGTTCCCCACATAACTGTAGCGGTTAAAATTCTGCGGGTTTCCGGACCCCGGCACAATGGAGTCGGCCTGGGTAAAGCGTCCTAAAACCGGGTCATAATAGCGCGCATTGTAAAAATAAAGCCCCGTGCTCTCGTCGTGCTCCTGGCCGGTGTATTTATGGTTGACATCCACGGAGCCGACGTTATCACGGATATTGCCATAGGGCAAGTCAGCCAGCTCTTGTAAATATTGGCGGCGCCGTCGGTGATCACACTGCTGCTGCCGAGATGATCGGTTTAACAGATGCAATCTTAAGCTCTTCTGCGTACGGCTTCCCACTCACATGCCCCGCTTTCAAGTACCACCTTAAGACTAAAAAAAGTCTATAAAAAAGGTCAATTCATTTCTCATTCATCTCTCTACACTTAAAAAGGTGGTTCCGATGTATAATCTGGTTTATATTAATATTATCTGCGACTTTGAGCTTTTCAAAACCAACTCAAAACATAGGATTGAGTAACAGATCAATATGAAAAAAATGGCTTTAAACCTATTCATATCGATTTTCCTTATCCAGGGGTGTGCCGCTCAAAAGATGTCTTCTCTCCCGATTTCCAAACCGGAGGTGCGTGGAGAACAATCGACGATTGAGCATGTCCAACAGGAGGATCTCAATAAAACTACGCGGCATCTCAAAAAACGGATTGCGGACCTCGAAGCAGAATTAGACGCAGCAAAAAAAAGAGCCGCAGAGACTGAAAAGAAATTACGAGCAGAACTCGCCCTTCTTAAAAAACAGCGTGACATCGCCATGGACATGGGCGCATTTGTGGAGCGATCCCTCAATGAAGAAATTCAGCGTTTAAATCGCGAGATCCAAAAAATGAAAGCGCAGGAAGATTCCCCAAAAACCAAATAACTGATTCTATCCCGGTCTCTTTTTTGCCAGAATTCAGGCTTGGAATATTACAGGATAATATGGGCGTCGGGCTTTTTGGTTTTGGAAAAAGAAATACTGGCCAGCACTTTGGCGACAAGCGCCGACTTTCCTTCCACACCGGTCTTCCGGTAGGTTGAAGAAAGATATTCTTTAATTGTATCCACCGAAAGCCCCAGAGCTTGCGCCATTTCTTTCCTTTGCTTGCCCGATACGGCGAGGCGCGTGATTTCCTTCTCACGCGGGGAAAGGCCATACCGTCTAAAAAATGGCCCGAGTGCATTTTTGGGAATCGACTCAAGATGATCCACAATTTCCCAGGTAATGCGAAAAAGCGGAAGGCGGCCTGTCCCGATGGGCGTCACGAGAAAGCGATAGTTTTTCCCGTTTTCATTCAATTCAATCCGCAATGGTTTGAAGGGTTCCGCTAAAAACCATTTGATCCATGTTGGCAAATTTGCAAGAATCCGTTTCTCCAACCCTGTATACCGTCGAAGTGTTTTTTCGATTTCGGGTCCAATACAAACAGGCGTTCCCTTTGCATCGGCAAACAGGGTTGGCAAATCCGGGTCAGCGGTCGCCAAAATGGTTTCCATGTGGGGAACAAGCAAATCCAGCATGCTCTGCTCCGCCCCTGAAAAATCCGGGCTTTTTGATGAGCGTGTTATATACAAACTAAACCAGCCCTCACGCGTTTTAAAATACTGTGCATACGAAAAACGCTTTCTATACTTTCCCCAAAAATCGGACTGATATTCTTCTGCTTTTTCTCTGGGAAGGACTTGAGCCAATTGATTTTGCACATGAAAACTTCGAAATTCCTTATTGACAATTTTCTGTACAATGGGCTGTTTGAATTGCCAAAAATAGGCATTGTGCGCCATCATGACATCCGGCTCATCGCCCCATAACGTCGCGGAGGAAGGCAAAATTCTTGAAGTGACCGGATCGATTTTCATAAAGGCCGCGGAATTATCAAAAGGGGCCACACGATGCAAGGCGTTAAAAAACCGGTGCGGGTCTTTCCACGGGGAGACGGCGTACGCTTCCCGTATAAAATCCATCATCCCTTTGAGCTGTTCGTGTGTGTAATACACCGTTGCACGCTTTAATTGATAAAAGAAATCAATGCCGCATCCCAAGATCCTGAAATGGATCTTTGTGTCAACGTTATACGGTAACGGATGTGCGGGCGAGGCTCCATCATACCGCAAAAAGGATTCATTTTCGACTGTTCTTTCATCACATTATTTTTTTCACTTCACGATGGGAAAGCTTCACCAAGATCTGTATTGTATTTTGTTCCTGCATTATGTTTAAAATAATTTCATGTTTATAAACTATTGGAGAAGCCTGTGAACTTTCATGACGAACAAAACGACACCGGTGAGTTTGTCCGGCAGGAAGATGTCTTTCGGCAATGGGTCACTTCTGACAGAACGTCCCCCTATCCAGCCGAGCCGAACCGTTATCATTTGTATGTTTCACTGGCCTGCCCCTGGGCACACCGAACCGTCATTGTTCGCAAATTGAAACAATTGGAATCGATCATCGGAATGACGGTCCTTGATCCGGTGCGGGATGAGCTGGGCTGGGCGTTCAGGGAAGGCCCCGGATATGAGAACGATCCGATTAACGGGTTTCGTTATCTCAGTGAAGCGTACCGGGCGACAGATTCAGGTTTTAACGACCGCGTGACCGTCCCGGTGCTTTGGGACAAAAAGACACACCGTATCGTCAATAATTCCGAAGACGATATCACACGGATGTTTAATCACGCTTTTAATGGCTTCACCAAAAGTCCTGTCGATCTCTATCCCGAAGCACTTCGTCCGGAAATAGATCAACTCATTGCCATCATTTATCCCAATATTAATAATGGTGTGTATAAAGCGGGTTTTGCCACGAATCAAAGCGTATACGAACGGGAAGTCACTCAGCTGTTTAAAACTCTGGACCAACTCGAAAAACGACTTTTAAAACAACGGTATCTCACAGGCCGTCAGTTAACAGAAGCTGATTTGCGGCTGTTCCCTACCCTGATTCGTTTTGATGCCGTTTATCATGGTCACTTTAAGTGCAATATTCGAAGAATAATCGACTATCCCAACCTCTACGGCTATATGAAAGACATTTACCAACAGGAACATATTGCCGAAACGGTCAATTTTGACCATATTAAGCGCCATTATTATTTTACCCATACGGAGATCAATCCCAATCAGATCATCCCGCTTGGCCCGGCGATAGACCTGGATTCGCCGCATGGCCGGGAACATCTCGACGGATCATAATAAAAACCCGGATTATTATAAAAATAAGGAGAAGACCATGCCGATACTCAATTTTTCACCTGAAGGAAAAGTCGCCTTAGTGAGCGGCGCCAATCGGGGGATTGGAAAAGCCATCGCCATTGAGTTACTTGAAAAAGGGGCAAAAAAAGTCTATGCAGGATCACGGGATATTGCGGCTCTGGAGAACTTGTCATCCCGGTATAAAGACCGTATTGTTCCCATTCGCCTGGATGTGACTCAAGACAGCGAAATCGCCGAAGCGGTCGACACCGCCCGCGATGTCAATATTCTCGTGAACAACGCCGGAGTATTGCAACAAGGCGGGTTCTTTTCAAAAGAAACCTTAAATGCCTTCAAGATACACCTTGATGTGAATGTTTGGGGATTGGTAAAACTCACACATGCCTTGATTGAAACCCTTAAAATAAACCGGCCGGCGGCCATTATTAATATTTCATCCGTTTCAGGTTTGGGCAACATGCCGATTATCGGATCGTATTCAGCCACCAAGGCCACCGTTCACAGCATTACACAGGGCATGCGCGCCGAATTGGCCGGAGAAAACATTCTGGTCATGGGCGTTTACCCCGGCCCAATCGACACTGATATGGCCAAGGGCGTGGATATTGAAAAAGATACACCTGAAAATGTCGCTAAAAACCTGATTGAAGCCATGACCCATGGAGAAGAAGATGTTTTCCCGGATGTCATGTCCGTACAAGTCGGCAAGGATTACATGGCCAATCCCAAGGGAGTTGAGAAGGCCTTCGCAGAATACCTGGGGTGAAGGTGTCTGAAACAGAGTTACATATCCAGCCAGTTCATTTTTGAGATTTTACCCCCGGGTTTTGAGGTTTTTGGCTTTGGCGTTTGTTTCGATTTGACCGGGTTTTTTGAGCCTTTAACAGTCCGCTTGGATCGTGAGGAATCATCCATTCTGGAAATATTGAGCTGACGGCCTGAAACCCAAACCCCCTTCAAAAGCCGAAAGGTCGCGGGTGGCATCCCTTTAGGCAGGTCAATCGTGCTGTAATCGGCATTAATTTTTATGTGCCCGATATGCTGGCTTTTCAAACCCGTTTCATTGGCGATCGCGCCCACAATATTACCGGGTTGTACGCCGTCACGGTGACCGACTTCAATACGAAACCGTTCCATATCTTCAGGGGTCTGGCGGGATTTTCTTTCCTTTTTTTGAAAAGGGTTCCCCCTGTTTTTTTCGTCACTCCGGTCAAACCGGGTTTTATTTCCAGGCATATTTTTTAGCAAAAGCGGACGGTCTCCCTGAAAAAGCCGGGCGAGTGCGGCCGCAATATCAATCGCCGGCGTGTCGTGCTCCTGCCGGTATTGCTCCATCAGATCCTTGTAAAACTGCATCCCTTCATCCAGAGCAAGCGTATCGGTAATTTGCTGTTTAAACCGGGCAATGCGAATATCGTTAATCACCTCGGTCGAAGGCAAATCCATCATTTCAATCTTTTGTTTCGTGGCCCGCTCGATATCCCTTAAAAGGCGGCGTTCACGAGGAGAAGCAAAAAGAATCGCTTCTCCCGTTCTTCCCGCCCGGCCCGTACGCCCAATGCGATGCACATACGCTTCGGTATCATAAGGGATATCATAATTAATCACATGGCTGATGCGGTCCACATCCAGACCCCGGGCGGCCACATCCGTGGCAACCAGAATATCGATTTTTCCTTTTTTCAATTGATCAACGGTCTTTTCCCGTCTTGCCTGGGGGATGTCTCCATTGAGCGCGGCGGCCGCATAACCCCGCGCCTCCAATCGATCGGCCAATTCGACCGTGGCCGTTTTGGTACGAACAAAAACAAGCACGCCGTCAAATTTCTCGGCTTCGAGAATCCGTGTCAATGCATCCAGCTTATGGATTCCGCTGACCATCCAGTACCGTTGTCGAATCGTGGTGGCCGTCGCCGTCGGCATTTTTATGGTAACCGAAACGGGGTTTTTAAGGTGTTTCTGCGCGATCACGCGAATTCGGGGTGGAATGGTTGCTGAAAAAAGCGCCACTTGCCGTTTCGGAGGGGTTTGGTCCAAAATCCACTCGACATCGTCAATAAACCCCATACGCAGCATTTCATCGGCTTCATCGAGTACGAGACACCGCAGCTTGCCCAAATCCAGTGTTTCCCGCCGAATATGGTCCATGACCCGGCCGGGCGTACCGACCACGACATGCACCCCCCGTTTCAATTGCCGGAGTTGGCCGTGGTATTCCTGCCCCCCGTAGACCGGGAGGATATGAAAACCGTTCAAATGTGCCGCATAACTTTGAAAGGCTTCCGCAACCTGAATCGCCAATTCCCGAGTCGGCGCTAAAACCAGTACTTGCGGCCTCCGTTCTTTCAAATCAATGTTCGATAACAGCGGCAGAGCAAAGGCCGCTGTTTTCCCGGTCCCGGTATGGGCCTGCCCGACCACATCTTTTCCCGCTAAAACATGGGGAATGATCGCCGCCTGAATGGGAGAAGGGGTTTCGTAACCCACATCATCCAATGCCTTGAACACAGAAGGGATGAGATTAAAATCCTGAAAACGGACAGGGATATCGCTGACGGCTGTTGCCTTGGAAGACATAGTCTGTTCCTAACTTTACTAAAGTGCAAACCCCGCAAAGGGGCTAAAACGCATATTCACAAATAAGAAATTGGCTCAAGCGATTGATTATACAGGGGGCTAATATCTGATGTCTATCTTAAAAAAGGGGATGAGATTTGTCTGTTTCCGACAGGCGCCACCGGCGGGCCTAAACATAAATTTGAGAGGAGGGCTTCAATGATATTGCCGGATTTCAGAGGGAAGAAATGCCCCTTTTTCTGTAATAATACGGGTCACCAACTCGGCCGGCGTCACATCAAATGCCGGATTGGCAATTTGAATCCCCTTTGGTGCGATTTCTTTTCCGCCGATGATATGCACTTCGGATGCGTCGCGGGATTCAATCGGGATTTCATCTCCCGAATGGATATCAAAATCAATCGTTGAGCTGGGCGCGGCGACGTAAAAAGGGATGCCGTGTGCCTTGGCCAAAATCGCAACACCGTACGTTCCGATTTTATTTGCAACATCCCCATTACTCGCAATCCGGTCCGAGCCCACCACGCAGGCCTGAATCTTCCCTTGTTTCATAAAATAACCCGACATATTGTCCGTAATCAGCGTCACGGGAATATTGTCCTGATGAAGTTCCCATGCCGTGAGTCGGGCACCCTGAAGTACCGGGCGGGTTTCATCCGCAAAAACGGTGAGATTGTGATGTTTGTCCCATGCAGAGCGAATGACGCCCAGGGCCGTGCCATAACCTCCCGTGGCCAGCCCTCCCGCGTTGCAATGCGTGAGCACACCCGCGCCCGGCGGAATGAGGTCCGCGCCAAAGGCCCCGATTTTATAATTCATGGCGATATCTTCCCGAAGAATCGCATCCGCTTCCGCCAACAGGGCGTCACAAATAACGGACAAAGGTTCGTCCCGCAGCGACGCGGCTTTTTGCTTCATGCGTTCAATGGCCCAAAAAAGATTGACCGCGGTCGGACGTGTCGCAGTGAGCCGGATACAGTCCTTCATCAAGGCATTATAAAAATCTTCATACGTATTGGCCGATATCAGACGGGCGGCCAGCGCGACGCCGTAGGCCGCGGTAATGCCGATCGCGGGCGCGCCCCGCACACGGAGCGACTCAATCGCCTCGGCCACGCTTTCGACATCCTTGCAGTCAATATACCTCACTTCAGAGGGGAGCAGGGTCTGATCAATCAGACGGACGGCGCCTTGGTACCATGTCACGGTTTTAAACATGCGGGAATTGTAGACAAGCGCGGGAAATGTGTCAATAACGGTTTTTGAGGGGTGTTAAATCGAAAGAGTCCGCCCCATTTCAAGAAGCTGAAGATCCAGCTGTTTTTTCGCGTGCGCAATCTCGGAAAGCGGGGTTGTGCTGATCTTCCCATTTTGAATGCCGACCAAGACATTCAGACTGCCTCGAAGAAGGGCATTCACGGCTTCATAGCCGAAACGGGAGGCCAGAATACGGTCAAATGCTCCGGGTGCGCCGCCGCGCTGCATATGACCGAGCGTGGTCACCCGCAATTCAAAGCCAATGCGCTCGTGATGGGTCTTGAAATAGGCCGCGATATCAGTCGCTTTAAACTTGGCCCCCTCGGCGATCACGCCGATGGCGTGGGCTTTTCCCCGTTCATGGGAGGCCCGAAACGACTGGGCAATGGATTCCGGATTGCAGGGCGATTCCGGAATCGCCACGACTTCAGCACCCCCGGCGATGCCGGACATCATGGCCAGGTATCCGCAGTCCCGCCCCATGACTTCGACCAAAAAAGCACGATTATGGGAAGAGGCCGTGGTTTTAAGGCGGTCAATCGCCTCCAGGGCAATATTCAATGCGGTGTCCACCCCAATCGTGACTTCACTGCCGGCAAGGTCATTATCGATAGTGGATGCGATGCCGACGACCGGCATGCCGAGTTTTGAAAGATGGAAGGCCCCGGTTTGGGAGCCGTTGCCGCCAATGACCACAAGCACTTCGATGCCTTGCTGTCTCAAGTTTTTAAGGGCCTGTTGCTGACCGTCCTGTGTCTTAAACTCAGGACAACGCGCACTCCTCAGGAAAGTACCGCCCCGGCTGATGATTCCGCCGACATCGCGAACCCTGAGCGGGATCATGTCGTTTGAAATCAGGCCTGAAAACCCGTAGCGGATGCCTGTTACCTCAAGACCGGCGTGGATCGCCGTGCGCGTCACGGCCCGGATGGCGGCATTCATGCCCGGTGCATCGCCGCCGCTTGTGAGTATTCCGATATGTTTAAACATCAGTGGGTCTCTCTTAGGCCAGTAGTGCCCATTTTAGTCCATTTTTAGAATCTTGCCAAGCGGCAACTATAAAACCAACGGCCAAATTTTATATGCACTATGGGTCATTAGCGTCTTTAATCACTTCTATAAGAAGGAGTAAAATAAAACATGGCTTGATCAAAGGCCGGACAATAAAAAAGGAGGGATCATGAAACAAAACCGAATGATTCTCTGGTTCGATGAACTCCGGCTGGGAGACATTCCGCGCGTCGGCGGGAAAAACGCCTCCCTGGGGGAAATGTTTCACGCCCTGTCTAAAAAAGGGGTGAAGGTCCCGAACGGCTTCGCGGTCACGGCCGAAGCCTACCGTTTTTTTCTCCGGGAAAACCACCTGGATACGCGGCTCAAGGACATGCTTAAAGACCTGAATACAGCCGATTTAAACAATTTACGGCAACGCGGGCTACAAATAAGGCACGCGATGCTTGAGGCCTCGTTTCCGTCCCTCTTGAAGGAGCAAATCACGGCGGCCTACGAACATCTCGGGGAAGGACAGAGCACGCCTATTGATGTCGCCGTCCGAAGCAGCGCCACGGCCGAAGACCTGCCGGACGCCAGCTTTGCCGGTCAGCAGGAAACCTATCTCAACGTCCAGGGCCCCCAAGCCTTGCTTGAAGCCTGCAAGCGTTGTTTCGCCTCGCTTTTTACGGACCGGGCGATTTCATACCGGACGGACAAGGGATTCGATCACTGGCAGATTGCCCTGTCCATCGGCGTGCAGCAAATGGTCCGGTCGGATTTAGCAACCGCCGGCGTCATGTTTTCCATCGATACCGAGACCGGGTTTCGCGATGCCGTCCTCATCAACGCCGCTTACGGACTGGGAGAAAATGTCGTACAGGGATCGGTCAATCCCGATGAATACACCGTATTCAAACCCACCCTCAAATCGGGTTTTCGGCCTATTCTTCAAAAAAGTTCGGGCAGCAAGGAGTTTAAATTGATCTATGACATCGGGGGCGGGAAAATGGTGAAGAACGTCCCGGTTTCACCCGATGACCGGGCCCGTTTTGCACTCAGCGATGACGAAATTCTCACCCTGGCCCGGTGGGCCTGCATCATCGAAGACCACTACAGCGCCTTGAAAGGGCAGCCCAGCCCGATGGATATGGAGTGGGCGAAAGACGGCCGGACCGGCGAGTTGTTTATTGTTCAGGCCCGGCCCGAGACGGTACAGTCCCGGAAAAACCTTCAGCAGGTCGAGAGCTATCGGCTCAAGAAAAAAGGGGTGGTGTTGGTGACGGGACGGAGCGTTGGGGAAAAGATCGGACAGGGGCCGGTGCGCATGATTAAAAACATTCAGGACCTGCATGACTTCAACCCGGGGGATGTTTTGGTCACGGACAAAACCGACCCGGATTGGGAACCGATCATGAAGAAAGCCGCCGCGATTGTGACCAACCGGGGCGGCCGGACCTGCCATGCGGCCATTGTGAGCCGGGAGCTCGGACTGCCCGCCATCGTGGGCGCGGAGCACGGGACTGAAATACTGAAAGACGCACAGAACGTGACCGTCTCCTGCGCCGAAGGGGAGACGGGGATCGTATACGGAGGGAAACTGCCCTTCGAGGTCGTTCGTCATGATTTTTCTGCGCAGCGCCGGCCCAGGACCAAAATCATGATGAATGTCGCAAATCCCGGAGAGGCCTTCGGTCTCGCGGCCCTGCCCAACGACGGGGTCGGGCTTGCCCGCGAGGAATTTATCATCTCGACTTATATCAAAGTCCATCCGATGGCCCTGGTGCATTTTAATGAATTGACAGACCTGACTATAAAGCGTGAGATTGAGGGCCTGACTGCGGGTTATCAGGACAAGTCCCGTTTTTTTGTGGACAAGCTCGCGGAAGGGGTGGCCATGATCGCCGCGGCATTTTATCCCAAGGAGGTCATCCTCCGGCTGAGCGATTTTAAAACCAACGAATATGCCAACTTGATCGGAGGCAAGGCCTATGAACCCCTTGAAGAAAACCCGATGTTGGGCTTCCGGGGCGCGTCCCGCTATACGCATCCCCGCTATCGTGAGGGCTTTGCCCTGGAATGCCGGGCAATGAAGAAGGTCCGCGAGGAAATGGGGCTGAGCAACCTCAAGCTGATGATTCCTTTCTGCCGCACCGTTGAAGAGGGGCGGAAGGTTTTGGACGAAATGGCGAAACATGGTCTGCGGCAGGGAGAAAACAATCTTGAGGTCTATGTGATGTGCGAGATCCCCAGCAATGTCCTGCTCGCGGAAGAATTTTTGGACATCTTCGACGGCTTTTCCATCGGCTCCAATGATCTCACCCAACTGATATTGGGCGTGGACCGGGATTCGGAAATTGTCGCCCCTGTCTTTGACGAGCGGAATCCGGCGGTCAAAAAGATGGTGGCTTCCGTCATTCAATCCGCCAGGGCCAAGGGAAAAAAGATCGGCATCTGCGGCCAGGCGCCGAGCGACTACCCGGAATTTTCCGAATTTCTTGTGCAACAGGGCATTGACAGCATTTCACTCAACCCGGACACCATCCTGAAAACGACGGACCTCATTTTGAAAATGGAACAAGCCGATACGGCCTGAAAGGCAGCAAGGGGGACAGTGTGAACCCACCGAAAACAAAAAAACATCGGGGTATCGTGACTTCGATACGCGGCAGTGTGGTCGATGCCCGATTTCAGGATCATCTTCCCGCGCGTTTTAATATCTTAAGCACGGGCGAGGCGGGGAACATCATCATCGAGGTCATCACACACCTCGATGCCAAAACCGTCCGGGGCATCGCCCTGACGCCGACACAGGGTCTTTCCTGCGGATCTGCTATTCTCGACACCGGTCACCCGCTCCGGGTGCCGGTCGGAAAAGAGACACTGGGCCGGGTTTTTAATGTGTTTGGAAAGACCATCGACCGCAAGGACGCCGTGAGCGGCGAGGACCTTCGCCCGATTTACCGGAAGCCCATCCCCCTGACCGAACAGGCCATCACATCCGAGATTTTTGAAACCGGCATCAAGGCCATTGACCTGCTCGCGCCTTTGGAGCGCGGCGGAAAGGCCGGATTGTTCGGCGGCGCTGGAGTGGGAAAGACGGTGCTGATCACGGAATTGATTCATAACGTGGCGGGCGAACACGGCGGGGTCAGCCTGTTTTGCGGCATCGGGGAACGTTCGCGTGAAGGGGAAGAACTTTATCGTGAAATGAAGGAAGCCAAGGTGCTCGATCAAACGGTCATGGTCTTCGGCCAAATGAACGAGCCGCCGGGCGCGCGTTTCCGGGTCGGTCACGCCGCGCTCACCATGGCCGAATATTTCCGGGACGACGCCAAACAAGATGTTTTATTGCTGATTGACAATATTTTCCGCTTTATTCAAGCGGGGTCCGAGGTTTCGGGTTTGATGGGGCAGCTGCCCTCGCGTCTGGGGTATCAACCCACGCTGGGTACGGAACTAGCCGAACTGGAAGAGCGGATTTGCAGCACGGCGTCGGGGGCGATTACCTCGGTTCAGGCGGTCTATGTCCCGGCGGATGACTTCACCGATCCCTCGGCGGTACACACCTTCAGCCATCTTTCCGCTTCCATTGTGCTTTCCCGCAAACGGGCGAGCGAGGGTCTCTATCCCGCCATCGATCCGCTGCAATCCGGATCAAACATGCTCGTGCCCCCGATTGTCGGCGAACGGCACTACCGCGCGGCCCAGGCAGTCCGCAAAACATTGGCCAATTATGAGGACCTTAAAGACATCATCGCCATGCTGGGCATGGAAGAGCTGTCGCAGCAAGACCGTCAAATCGTCCTGAGGGCGCGCCGCCTGGAGCGTTTTTTGACGCAGCCTTTTTATGTGTCCGAAGCCTTTACCGGCTATAAAGGAAAGGCCGTTGCCCTCGAAGACACCCTTGAAGGCTGTGAGCGCATCTTGAATGACGATTTTTCCGGGACGCCGGAAAGCGCACTTTACATGATTGGGTCGATTAAAGAGGCGGGTGAGGCATTAAAAAAAGCCAAGACTGCAAGCCCAAAGGAAAAGGAAGCGGGAGAAAAGTCTGCCGAAAACCATCAAGCGCTCGAAAAGCCGGCGGAAATGGATCAGGGATGAAACTCAAGGTCATGTTGCCGACAAGCATCCTTGTCGAAGAAGAGGTGAGAAAAGTCATCGCCGATGCGGAAAACGGCTCATTCTGCCTGCTTCCCCGGCACATCGATTTTGTCGCCTCACTCGTACCGGGACTGCTTTATTTTGAATCGGGAAAGGGGAAAGAGGTCTTTCTCGCGGTCAATGAAGGCATTCTGGTCAAGGCCGGGGAGGAAGTGCTGGTTTCGACACGCAACGCGGTCCTGGGGCCGGATCTGGGCGTTTTGCAAGAGACGGTTGAAAAAGAATTCGAGGTGTTGGACGAACGCGAAAAGCGGGCGCGCTCGGCCTCGGCAAAGCTCGAGGCCAACCTGGTTCGGCGTTTTCTGGAGCTAGGCGGACATGGCGGTTAAAGCGGGCAACCCGTCAAACAAGGGGAGGGAAATCAAGGAACGACTGATTCATAAAATCGGGGAAAAAGAGCAGCGAAAAATGAAAGCCCGGCGCGAAAAAGAGAAAGACCACTGGTTTTGGCTCGGCATGTTCGGCCTCGTGGGCTGGTCGGTCGCTGTCCCGACCGTGCTTGGCGTGGCATTGGGCGTCTGGATAGATCGGAAATGGCCCAGCCCCTATTCCTGGACATTAATGTTTTTGTTCATCGGTGTCGTGCTCGGCTGCCTCAACGCCTGGTTCTGGATCAAACGGGAGAGTCTGCATGATTGAATCGATTGTATATCTTCTCATCGCTTTTCCAGCCGGTATCGCATTGGGGCTTTTTTATTTTGCCGGACTCTGGATGACGGTGCAGCGCCTGCCCTCCGCCCGCCGTCCGGCGCTCTTGACCTTCGGGAGTTTATTTCTCCGGCTCTCGATTTGTGTGTTGGGGTTTTATCTTGTCATGGGCGGCCGCTGGGACCGGCTGATCAGCGCATTGCTGGGTTTTTTACTGATGCGGCGGGTTTTGGTCCGGCGATGGGGGGAAGCGCCGCAACCTCAGGTGAAATAGGAAAGGGCAACAGACAATGGACATCACCGACATCACACCGGATCAAGTGGTTTTTTGGCAATGGGGTGTGTTCTCTCTCAACGCGACACTGCTTTACACCTGGGGGGTCATGCTGTTTTTGACCCTTGGGGCGTGGTGTATCACCCGAAGGATTTCATCCGATGTTCAAATTCCCCGATGGCAAAACCTTCTGGAAATCATCGTGGCCGCGATAGATGAACAAATCCACGAAGTCAGCGGTGAAAAGTCCGGCCCCTATCTTCCTTTTATCGGAACGATTTTTATTTTTATCGCCGTGTCGAACCTCCTGGCGGTCGTGCCAGGTTTTATCCCGCCGACAGGCTCGCTTTCGACGACGACGGCCCTCGCGCTGGCCGTCTTTGTGTCCGTCCCCTTGTTCGGGATCTCCCGGCAGGGATTCGGCGGATACTTGAAAAACTACATCCAGCCGACGCTCTTCATGCTGCCCTTTAATATCATGGGGGAGTTTTCACGCACCCTTGCGCTCGCTGTCCGGCTTTTTGGCAACGTGATGAGCGGCGTGAAAATCGGCGCGATCCTGCTGGCCATCGCGCCGTTATTCTTCCCCATCATCATGCAGATTTTGGGACTGCTCACGGGACTGATTCAGGCCTACATTTTCGCCATTCTGGCCCTGGTCTATATTGCATCGGCCACACGCGCGCATCATGAAAAAGAGACAGAGACATTTAAAAAAGGAGAAAAAACAGATGGATAGCATCAGTTTAATTGGTATGGCGTCGATCATCTCGGCGGGATTGACCATCGGTTTGGGTTCCATCGGCCCGGCGCTCGGCGAAGGCCGGGCGGTGGCGGAAGCCCTGAGCGCCATCGCGCAGCAGCCGGATGAAAAGGCGACGATTACGCGCACGCTCTTCGTGGGTTTGGCGATGGTGGAGTCCACGGCCATTTATTGCTTTGTGGTGACGATGATCCTGCTTTTCGCCAACCCGTTCTGGAATTATGTGATTGCCAAAGCCGGAGGGTAGTTTGTGCTGATCGATGGGTTTACCGTCATTGTGCAGATCATTAATTTTCTGGTCCTGGTGGCGCTTCTGAAGTTTTTTTTATACGGCCCGATTCTCGGGGCGATGGACGCGCGGGAGCGGAAAATCGCCGCGCGCCTTGAAGCCGCAAAGGCCGAAGAGCGGGAAGCAAAAAAGCAGGCATCGGCCTTCCGTAAAAAAAATGAAGACTGGGCTCAGCAGCAGGAGTCCCTTTTCGCCAAAGCCGCCCAAACTGCCGACGCGCAAAAAACAAAAATGATACAAGAGGCGCACGCGGAGGTTGATGGCCTTCGGGCCAAGTGGCAAACGTCAATGGAACAGCAAAAAAAGGCTTTTCTGGAAGATTTGAGGCATAGGGTGATTCATCAGGTCTACGCGACGGCGCGTCGGGTCTTGCATGATCTGGCCAATCAGGATCTGGAAACCCAGATGTTTTCGGCCTTGATGACGCATCTGGAAGGGATGAGCGGGAAGGAATGGAAATCGTTTATCGAAGGCATGACGGACCAAAACGCTAAAATCATCATCGAAAGCGTGTTTGAACTCTCCGCCACGCAGCGCGCGCAAATCACAAAGCTCATGCATGACCATCTTTCTGAAGATATTCATCTTGTTTTTGAAACCTGCGCCGATTCCATTTGCGGCATCACAATCAGACCGCCGGGGAAAAAGATGGCGTGGCACCTGGACGATTATTTAACGGCCCTCGAAACCGAAATCAAAAAAGCCGTTGAATCCGCGCAAGGTGTGAAACGTCGCGGCAAACACAAACCCGTCATGAAACATCATGATACGTTGGAGTCCTAAATGAAGAAAAAAGACCCGGAACTCGCATCGGTGCTGGATAGCGCTTTTTCGGATCTCGAAAAAGGTTTGAAGCAACACCGGACCGCGCTTCGGGCCCAAGCCGTCGGAACCGTCGATTTCGTCGGACAAGGCATTGCCCGTGTCAAGGGCCTGTCCGGCGTCAAGGCGGAAGAGCTGCTCAGTTTTCAAAATGACGTGCTGGGCGTGGCCTTTAATCTCGATCAATCCGAGGTCGGCGTGATTTTACTGGACAAGGGCGAAATGCTGACAGCGGATTCCGAAGTGCGGCCGACGGGGCGGGTGCTGGATGTCCCCGTGGGCGATGCCCTGCTGGGCCGGGTGGTCGATGCCCTGGGACGGCCGCTCGACAACCGGGGCCCCATCGAAACCTCACTGCGTCGGCCTGTTGAACGGGAGGCCCCGCCCATTATGGACCGCGCGCCGGTCTCTGTGCCGCTTCAAACCGGCATCAAGGTCGTCGATGCCCTGATTCCCATTGGTCGGGGACAGCGGGAATTGATTTTAGGCGACCGCCAGACAGGGAAGACGGCCATTGCCGTCGACGCCCTGATCCATCAAAAAGGGAAGGGCGTGGTGGGGATCTACTGCGCCATCGGGAAACGCGGATCGGCTGTGGCCAAGGTCTTGGCGACACTGAAAAAACATGAGGCGATGTCCCATTGTGTCGTTGTGGCGACGACAGGCGAAGACCCGCCGGGTTTGCAGTTCACCGCGCCCTATGCCGCCACGACGATGGCCGAATATTTTATGGCCGAGGGCCGGGATGTTCTGATTGTGTACGACGATCTGACGGAGCACGCCCGGGCCTATCGGCAGCTGTCCCTGCTTTTGCGCCGCCCGCCGGGACGGGAGGCCTACCCCGGCGACATTTTTTACATCCATTCCCGCCTGTTGGAGCGGGCGACCCATCTGAATGAAAGCCTGGGCGGCGGATCGCTCACCGCCTTGCCGATCCTGGAGACGGAGGCCCAAAACATTGCCGCCTTTATTCCGACAAACCTGGTGTCCATTACCGACGGGCAGATTTATCTCTCGCCGGATTTGTTTCAAAAAGGACAGCTGCCCGCTGTTCATGCCGGGAAATCCGTTTCGCGCGTCGGCGGCAAGGCGCAGCTTCCGGCCTACCGGGCTGTCGCGGGAGACCTGCGCATCTCATACGCGCAATTCGAGGAATTGGAAGCTTTCTCCCGTTTTGGCACCCGCCTGGATGAAGCCACCCGGAAAACCCTGGATCACGGCCGCCGGGTGCGGGAAATTTTAAAGCAGCCGCAATATGAAGCCATGACCGCAACGCAGCAAGTGAGCGCGCTCGTGGCGGTCAACAGCGGACTGCTGGACACCATCCCGATAGAACAAATCGCCGAAGCGGAAAAGGACATTGTTCAGCATGTTGAGCAGACCCTGCCCAAGGTATGCGAGCGTATTAACAACGGAGAAAAGCTGAAGCCAGAGGATTTGGAAAAGCTGCTTCAGGCCGCGAAGGACGCGCTCAAAAAATTCGATGCAGCACATGAGGAGGGAGAGACCCTCAAGAAGGAGGAGAAGGCGGAATGGAAACCCTCGAATCGCTCAAAAAAAGAATTAAAACCACCGAAGACCTGAAATCGGTCGTGAAGACAATGAAGGCGCTGGCAGCGGTCAACATTCGTCAATACGAAGAGGCCGTCGCCTCGCTCTCGGAATACCACCGGACAATCGATTTGGGCTTGCAGGTCGTTTTGCGCAGCGGGGCCGGACATGCCGTGATTGCGCGGCTGGCTCCGAAGAAGCGGCTCGGCATCGCCGTACTCGGATCGGACCAGGGCATGTGCGGCCAGCTGAATGACCAGATTGTGGCGCACGCCATTGAAACCGTGAACGCGATCGGGGTACCGCGGGAGCACCGCACCCTGGTCGCTGTGGGGACGCGTGCGGCGGCCGGGCTGGAAGACGCGGGGTTTACGGTTTCGGAAACCCTGCCCGTGCCCAGCTCTCCCGCCGCAATGACCACGATGGTTCAGGAGGTATTAGTCGGGATCGAGGCCTGGCAGGCGCCCCGTGGAATCGATCAAATCATGCTTGTCTATCATCAATTTCGATCCGGCGCAAATACCCGTCCGCACAGCCAGAAGCTGCTTCCCGTGGACCAGGAGTGGCTGCATGATTTAAAACAAAAAAAATGGGCCTCCCGCTGCCTTC
This sequence comes from Nitrospiria bacterium, assembly GCA_945787655.1. Taxonomy (GTDB): domain Bacteria; phylum Nitrospirota; class Nitrospiria; order SBBL01; family JAADHI01; genus JAADHI01. Next base: position 24,477 of record CALZIJ010000015.1, read on the forward strand.
CTGCTTTTACAATGGCGGCGAAGCCGCTTTTTTCCGCCCTGATCCGCCAGTATCTTTTTGTCTCGATTTACCGGGCCTTTGCCGAATCACTCGCCAGCGAAAATGCAAACCGCCTTGCTTCCATGCAGGGCGCGGAACGCAATATCGGCGAGCAGCTCGAAGCCTTGCAGGCGGATTTTCATCGCCAGCGTCAAATGACGATCACCGAGGAATTGCTCGACATTGTTTCGGGTTTTGAGGCCCTGAACGACTAAATTCCCGAAACAATTAAAATACTTCATTTGTCTAAATCGCTGCTTGCGATTGACCTGATGGGTATGCCACACTTTGATTATGACTTGTGTTGAAACGATTCTGACGGGTTTCAAATTGAAGAGGAGCACCCAAGATGAAATTTCAATCCCCTTTTTATCCCGATGCGCTGACAGCCTTTAAAAAATCACGGTTTTTTTCCGGACTGAACCAGCAGGAAATCGAAACCATGCTGCAAGGTTTTCTACGGGAAACCTGGAAAAAGGGCAGTATTTTTCCTTCTCAGCAAACGCTTGAACGCTTTCGCGTGCTCATCAAGGGCCGAATTGAAATGATCAAAATGCATCCGGACACCGGGCGTGAATTGACGGTCATGCTGCTGAACCCCGGAGACGCCTTTGATGTTGTGACGCTGGTGGACGGCAAGGCGCATGACGTCATCCCTCAGGCCCTGGATGATCTGGAAGTGCTTTCCGTGCCGATGTCCACCGTCCGGAACTGGATCAATGTCCACCCTGCGTTTAATCAAACCTTGTTGCCCTATCTGGGTGAGCAGATGCGGACCCTGGAAAATTTGGCGGCCGATCTGGCCCTTCACGACACCGTGACCCGTCTCGGAAAAGTCATCATGCGTCATGCCGTGCCGGGAGATATGGTGGCCGAACCCCACGCGACGCCGGTCAAACTCGTCCACAATCTTTCTCATGAAACACTCGCCCGGATGACGGGCTCCGTCCGCGTTGTGGTGAGCCGGCACATCCAGCACTGGAAAGAACAGGGGACGGTGGATGTCCGCCGGAAAGAATTGGCGATCCGTGATCTAGGAGAATTGGTCTCTCCCGAATTAAAAGAACCTCAAGAGATTAAAGGAAATCGCAATGCCATTCCCTGACGCCGACTTTCTTTTCCCTTTTTCAAAAATATTTTTCAGTTTTGTGACTTAGGTATCAGACGCCTTTTTCCCCGTGCTTTAAACTGAAACTATGCATTAAAAAGAGGTCAATTTCGATGAAAAACCAAGGGTATTGCATCGCCCTTTATAAAACCGTGGAAGCCGCTGAAAAGGTTTTTTCCGCTCTTGAGCAAACCCGTTTCGACTTGTGTACGGTTTCAGTCGCCGGCAAACAACCTCTTCGGGAAGAACAGATTTTTGGCTATTGTCATGACGCGGGGCAGGTAAAATGCTGGGGCAGGCTGAGTCCATTTTGGAACCGGGCTTTAGATCGCTTATCCGGTTTTGCATTTTATATCGTCTCCAATGAAGGGCTCATCATTGTGGTCGGCCCGCTGGTTTCAACGATGATGCGGGGACTCAAAGAAGGTCCTGAAACGAAATACAGTCCGATTCGCGTGGCGCTTTCACGAATCGGAGTATCTTCCGGGAATGTGGATCTTTATGAATCCATGCTGAACGCCAATGCATTCCTTATTTTGGAACAAGGCACGCAGGATGAAATACATCGGGTGCATGACCTCCTGATGCATCATGACGCAATGGACGTAACGATTCACTACGGATAAAACAAGGAGAATATCATGAATCGATACTTTATTTATTTAATCGGTTTAATATGCGCCGTTTCTTTCTCAACGGGAACCGCAACGGCTGTTGATTTAGAATCCATTCAAATCCGGGAAGCGCAGCAGACGCAAGAGATGGATCAGGAACGGGATATGTTCGGATGGGAATTAATGACGCCCGAAGAACGTGATGCGCACCGCGCCAAGTTGCGCAGCTTGAAGACAAAGGAAGAACGGGAAGCCTATCGCATGGCGCATCATCAAAAAATGCAGGAACGGGCCAAGGAAAAAGGCGTGACTCTGCCGGAGATGCCCATGCATCGGGGCCGTGGCATGGGCCCGGGCGGCGGCATGGGGGGCGGCGGGGGCCGGAACCGCTGACATGATTACACGGGATTAAATCATGAAATCCGAACAATAAATAGGGTTGCCCTGAATATCTTCGGAACAACGGCTGCCCGCAAAATCAAGGAGGAGACACCATGTCAAAGGTCGATGTGAAAAAAAATGAAAGCAAGGGCTTGATGACCCGAAGGCCATTTTCTGATCTCAGGCGGATGGAACGGGAAATGGAAAGAATCTTCGGAGACGGCCCCTGGGGCCGATTTGGCTTTGGCTGGCCCCGGCGGTCACAGCTTGTGGATGTACCGGAAATCATTGAACCGGTCATCGATGTCTATGAGGAAAAGGGCGAAGTGGTCGTGAAAGCGGAGATTCCGGGAATAGAAAAAGAAGATTTGGAGATCAACCTTTCAGACAATATTCTGACCATTAAAGGAGAGAAAAAGAAGGAAGAGGAAATCAAGGAAGAAGGTTATTACTGTTCGGAACGCAGCTTTGGTTCCTTTTCGCGAACATTCGAAATTCCACGGGACATTGTGGCGGACAAGGTCAGCGCCCAGTTCAACAAAGGCGTGCTCGAAATCCGGCTCCCCAAAACAGAAGAAACAAAACGCAAGGAAACAAAAATAAAGGTCAAATGACTGCATGCCGCTGTTTTCAGTGCTGACGCGCGGAAAACAGCGGCATCTTCAAAATGCTTGAAAGGGTCGAGCGAATGAGCAATGAAGAAGGATTGGGTCCGGTCATCTGGCGCGGTCATCCCGCCTGGTCCGAGTATGTCTTTTTATGGTTTTTCAGTATTATTTTTGCCGCGCGGGCCGGCCTTGCCCTTTGGATGGGACAGAAAAGCAGCACGCTCGTCTTCGGGCTGGGTGTTGCGCTTTTTGTGGGGACGGCACTCTTTCTGCGGCAGCGGACTTCGTATGCCGTGACGCGTCATGATGTTTATAAATCAAAGGGACTTCTTGGCAAAACAAACCGGACCATTCCGATTCAGGAAATTAGTGAAGTCAAGGTCCGGCAGGGACCGCTTGACCGTTTTTTCGGCATCGGCGCCATCGTCCTGAAAAGCAAGTCAGGAAAGGCTGAACGGCTGATCGGCGTCAAGGATCCGGACGTTGTTGACCTTAAAATCAAGGCCTTGCTTTGAAAAAATTAACGAAACGGGAGAGAGATCCATGAAACCCGTCCGGACATTTACTGTGGTCCCTTCACTTCCTCCGGGACTGTCTCGCCTGAAGGACATTGCCTACAATCTATTTTGGTCTTGGGATCACGATACGCGCGAGCTTTTTCGCCGGCTTGACCGGGACCTTTGGGAAGAATGCGGCCACAACCCGGTTTTAATGCTGGGGGAAATAAACCAGTCCCAGCTCAATGAAGCACGCCGGGATGTGGGGTTTCTCTCGCAATATGAGTCCATTTGCAAAAGATTGGACGCCTATCTTGAAAACCGGATGACCTGGCACGAAACGGCCTGCGGTGATCGTGATCCCGGCTGTATCGCCTATTTTTCCGCGGAATTCGGTCTGACCGATTGCATGCCGATCTATTCCGGCGGACTCGGTATTCTGGCCGGCGACCACCTGAAATCAAGCAGTGAGCTTGGACTTCCCCTAATTGGTGTCGGATTGCTATACCAGAAAGGGTATTTCAGTCAATACCTGAACCGGGACGGCTGGCAGCAGGAATCCTACGCCGAGAATGATTTTTACACGCTCCCCATCCAAAGGGTTCTGGATGAGAATGAAAGACCGATGGCTCTGGACATCCCTTTCCCGGACCGGAATGTCGTTGCACAAATCTGGCGCGCACAGGTCGGCCGAATTTCATTGTATCTCCTCGACACGAATCTTGAGGTCAACCGCCCAGAGGACCAGGATATCACGGACCAGCTTTACGGCGGCGGAATTGAAACGCGGATTCAGCAGGAAATTGTACTGGGGATCGGCGGCATCCGTGCCCTATCCGCATTGGGGATGATGCCGAAAGTTTGTCACATGAATGAAGGGCATTCGGCATTTCTCGCACTGGAGCGCATCCGCCTCTTGATGGTTGAAAATCAGCTCTCTTTCGAGCAGGCGCGGGAAGTCGCATGCGTTGGCCAGATTTTTACCACGCATACCTCCTTGCCGGTGGGAAATGATTATTTTCCGCCCGAACTGGTGGACAGGTATCTCGGGTGGTACTACGATACATTCGGGCTTTCGCGAAAAACCTTCCTCGGCCTGGGACGGCAAAATCCGGATGACGAGAAGGAAGCCTTCTGCATGACCGTACTCGCGCTTCGGCTGTCCTCTCACCGAAATGCCGTGAGCCGATTGCATGAAACGGTGACAAAGAAAATGTGGGCCGGGATTTGGCCCGGTGTGCCGTTAAATGAGCTCCCGCTTTCCCATGTCACGAACGGTACACATGCCGGTTCCTGGATATCACCGGATATGGCGGAACTGTTCGACCGCTACCTGGGGGCCCGCTGGCGCGAAGAGCCGGGGAACCGTCATATCTGGAAGGGGATCAACGCCATCCCGCCGGTTGAGCTCTGGATGACCTATGAACGCCGCCGGCAGCAGCTCGTCGCCTTTGCCCGACGCCGCCTCAAAAAGCAGCTTCAGGAAAAAGGTGCTTCCGAAATGGAGTTGGGCCGTGCCCAGGAGGTGCTCGATCCAAATGCGCTCACCATCGGATTTGCCCGGCGGTTCACGGAATATAAACGTGCGGCGCTTTTGTTGCGCGATACCGCCCGGCTGGCCAAACTGCTGAACCACCCCGAAAGACCCGTCCAAATTCTCTACGCCGGCAAGGCGCATCCCCGGGATGATGACGGGAAGAAGTTGATACGGCGGATCATTCATCTCGAACGCCAGGAACCTTTTCAAAACAAGATTGTCTTTCTCGAAAACTACGACATGGAAATTGCCCGTTACATGGTTCAGGGCGTGGATATCTGGCTGAACACCCCCCGGCGCGGATTGGAAGCCAGCGGCACAAGCGGCATGAAAGCCGCTGCCAATGGTGTTTTAAATGTCAGCATTCTGGACGGCTGGTGGGATGAGGCCTATCAGCCCGAACTCGGCTGGGCGATCGGCAGCGGAGAAACCTATGACAATCCGGATAACCAGGATGAAGTGGAATCGAATATGCTGTATGACCTTCTGGAAAAAGAAGTCGCGCCCATGTTTTATGAACGGGGAAGTGACCGGCTTCCCAGAAGATGGATCGCCCGAATGAAAGCCGCAATGGGGCTTTTTTGCCCGGCCTTCAACACAAACCGGATGGTGCGTGAATACGCCGACTGCTTTTATCTCCCCGCAAGAGCGTATTTTGACCGCCTGTCATCCAATGGCTTTGAACGGGCGAAAAATCTGGCCGCGTGGAAAGCACAGGTGTACCAGCACTGGCCCGAACTTGCCATTGAAAAAATAAATGCCCCCGTCAGCAAGGCCCTCAAAGTGGGAGACACAGCCGATGTTCAAGCTTGGATTCGACTTGGCCAACTTGCACCCGAAGATGTGGAGGTGGCGCTTTATTTGGGGCGATTGGATGCACACGGCGCATTTATCGATGCGGAAGCCTCTCAAATGCGTTTCAGAGAAACCTCAGCAGACAAGCTCTCCCGCTTTGAGGTCGCGGCGATTCCCTGTGAAAAAAGCGGCTTGCACGGTTACACCGTCCGGGTGAGTCCAAGGCACGAAGACCTGGTCAGCCCCTGGGACATGGGCCTTGTGCGATGGGGTTCGTAACGGGCTAGATATGGGTTTTATTTTCTAGAGGATGTGATGAAGACGATCCATTTGATCAGCATTGCCGCAACGGTATTTATCGGCATGACGCTTTTGAATAGTTCAACAGGCGTTCCTCTCTTGCTCGGAAGCGGCTGCGGACCGGAACCGGGCGGATGCAGAGGTGATGAAAGCGGCATGGCGGGCCGGGGGCGGCATGGCGGGCCAATGATGCGGGAGGGTTTCCCGCCCGGCATCCAGGCCAAAGATCTTCCGGAACCCGGCGGGGAGGGGGCGAAACTCGCCCTGCGCTACTGCACGCAGTGTCACAACCTGCCCGCGCCGGGCATGCATACGGCAGAGGCGTGGCTGCCCGTTTTTGAAAGAATGCTAATGCGGATGGATCACATGTCAACAAGGCCCGGCCGGGGGCGGGGCCGGATGCAGGTTGAAGTCCCTTCAGTCGGAGAGCAGCAGGTCTTGCTCGACTATCTTCAAACATACGCTTTAAAACCCGCCGCACCCGATGCGCTCGGTCCCGCCGATACCCCGGGCCTTTCACTTTTCAGGCGGACCTGTTCCCAGTGCCACGCCTTGCCTGACCCCAAGGCGCACCACGCCGGGGAATGGCCGAGTGTGGTGGAACGCATGCGGGGAAATATGGCGAACATGGGGAAAACCGTGATCACGGACGATGAGCGGGATGAAATTCTGGGCTATTTAAAAAAACGGGCCCCTTGAGGGTATCGTCACACAGTTGAGGGTATCATCACTCAATAGAAATCGAATTACCTCCAGCGCGCGATGCGCCGGGGATGATGGTGCGGCGGATTGAAAAACCGGACATCCGGCCGCTTAAAAAGGCCGATAAAAATCATGCCGGCGACAAAACCGCCAATATGGGCGAACCAGGCCACGCCGCCCCCTTGTTGCCCCGCGCTCATGCCGCCGCTGAAAACCTGCATCAAAAACCAAAAACCGAGAACCCATCCTGCACGAATATAGACCATCTGGGTAAAAAACCCCAAGGGGATCAACACCAGAACCTGCGCATGCGGATAAATCAACAGGTATGCGCCCAAAAGACCCGATATCGCCCCGCTCGCACCAATCATCGGCACCACTGAGCCCGGGTCGGTCAAGGCATGGCTCATCGCGGCAATGAATCCGCACAACACATAAAACACGATAAAACGACGGTGACCCATGACATCCTCAATATTGTTTCCAAATATCCAGAGATACAGCATATTTCCGGCCAAATGCATAAAGCCGCCGTGCAGAAACATGCTGGTCATGAGACTCATAACAGGGGGAACCGCACCCAGCTCCGCAGGCAGTTGTTCTCCCCCGAAAAGCACAACAGGAATCGCCCCGTACTGATACACAAAGGCCTGTCCCAACTGAGGCCCCAGGGAAAACTGGTACAGAAAAACCAGGATGTTGATGGCGATAAAGCTGATGCAAAGCACGGGCTGAATGGTCGTCGGGTTGTCATCTTTGAGGGGAATCATATCGGTCCTGTTCTTGTCCTTTCTTTTCTTTGGATCAAAGGGATTTTATGCCCTGGTCTTCATCCTAACCGATCTTTTGAACAGAGGTCAATGCAAAGTCGCGAGGCGCTGTGCTTCTCATGGGAAAATCACGTATCTTGCCGAAAACACTGGATTTTCACGTTCAAAGATGTCAATCTGAAAACAGGAGGTACTGCCATGAATATTACCTTTCTCGGCGCAACCGGAACGGTCACCGGCTCCAAATATCTGCTCACGATCGACGACAAAAAAATCCTCATTGATTGCGGACTCTTTCAAGGCTTTAAACAGCTCCGTTTGAGAAATTGGACGCCTTTGCCCATCCCGGTGCATGAAATCGACGCGGTGATTTTAACCCACGCCCATCTCGACCATTCGGGCTACCTGCCCCTGCTGATTAAAAACGGATTTCGCGGGCCCGTGTATTCGACTTTCGCGACCCGCGATCTTTGCGCCATTCTCCTGCCCGACAGCGGCTACCTTCAGGAAGAAGGCGCACGATACGCCAATCTGAAAGGGTTTTCAAAACACGAGACGGCCCTCCCCCTGTATACGAGCGAGGACGGGGAGAATGCCCTGAACAGTTTTCGGCCGGTTCCTTTTAATGAGGAAGTGAGCTTGTTTGACCGCGTCAAATTTACTTTTTTACAGGCGGGACACTTGCTCGGCTCCGCACTCATTCGCTTGAGTGACGGGAAAACCACCGTCGGGTTTACAGGCGACCTGGGGCGGCCGCACGACCCGATTATGAACCCTCCGGTAGACATCGGGAATATCGACTACCTGGTGTGCGAATCCACCTATGGAGATCGTCTCCACGAACAAACCGACCCGCTCGACGATCTCGCGGCCGTTATTAACCTTACGGTCAAACGGGACGGCGTGGTGCTCATCCCGTCCTTTGCCGTCGGCCGTGCCCAAACCATGCTGTACTTTATTCATCAACTCAAACAAAAATCAGCCATTCCCGACATTCCCGTATATTTAAACAGTCCCATGGCGGTGAATGCCTCGGAAATTTTCGTCAAGTATCACGCGGAACACCGTTTAAGTCAGAAACAAAGCCGCGAAACCTGTTCGGCGGCGGCCTTTGTCCGGTCCGCGGAAGAATCGCAGGCCCTCAATCGCAAGAAGGAACCCATGATTATCATCTCCGCCAGCGGTATGGCCACGGGCGGACGCATCATTCACCACCTCAAAACATTCGCGCCCGACCCGCGCAACACCGTGCTCTTTGTGGGTTTTCAGGCGGGCGGCACACGCGGGGAAGCCATGATTCACGGGGCCGAATCGATTAAAATTCACGGCAGCTACATCCCGGTCAACTCGGAAGTGAAAGAGCTGCACAATCTTTCCGCGCACGCCGATTACAACGAAATCCTCGGATGGCTGAAAACACTACCATCGCCCCCTAAAAAGACTTTCATTACACACGGCGAACCCGCCGCGGCCAACGCCCTTCGGCTGCATATCGAAGAAACATTGCGGTCGCAGGTCTGTGTCCCGGAATATAAGGAAGAACTACCGCTCGCTTAATCCTTATTTATGAAGGGCGATTAGCAAATACGAGGTAATTGCTCGCCGCTGATCATATCGACGATCCGCTCGACGCCGATTTGTGTCTTGATCGTCACAGGCGCCGCGTGCTTTTCTTTCTCTTTCACGGCGCCGATCAAACAAGCATCTTGGCTGAGGGGGTCTGCACGCAGCACCTCCAGTGCCCGCACCGCTTCTTTTTCCGGGACGAAAGCGATAAAGCGCCCTTCGTTCGCCACGTACAGCGGATCAAAACCGAGGATTTCACAGGCCCCGCGCACCTGTTCGTTTACCGGAATACCGGATGCATCGAGGGCAATCGTCACGCCCGCCGCCTCGGCGATTTCGTTGACGGCGCTCGCCAATCCGCCGCGCGTCAAATCCCGAAGACAGTGAATCTCCACACCCGCTTCCAATAACTTTAAGATGGGGATGTGCAATGGGGCCGCATCACTCTCGATCGTGGTTTCAAAATCCAGTCCCTCCCGGATGGCCATCACAGCGATGCCGTGCCGTCCGATGTCGCCGCTGAGCAGCACATAATCCCCCGGCCGGACTTGGGCCGGGCTGATGGTTTGGGGCGAAACCATTTCCCCGATGCCCGCCGTGTTAATAAACATGCCGTCCCCCTTTCCCCGATCCACCACTTTCGTATCGCCCGTAACGATTTCGATGCCGCATTTCAAGGCGGCTCCCTGCATTGACGCGACGACCGCTTGCAGGGTCTTGATCGGCAGCCCCTCCTCCAAAATAAAACCTGCGCTCAAATACCGGGGCCGGGCCCCGCACATCGCCAAATCATTCACCGTGCCATACACCGCGAGCTTTCCGATATCTCCGCCGGGAAAAAAGAGCGGATGGATGACGTAGGAATCGGTCGTAAAGGCCAGAGCTTCGGACTTAGGCGAAAGCAGCGCGCCGTCGTGCCGCGTGCGAATGGCACCATTGTCGAAAGCCGGTAGAAAAATGCCTTCAATCAACTGCTGCATCAAACGCCCGCCCCCGCCATGCGCGAGTTGAATAGTGTCGTCGTCGTTGAAGGGGATGGGGCAGGATGGGATAAAGGGTTTGTTGGTCATTGTTGATACTCAAAAAAATAGGTGGCACAGTCGTCACAAGCGTTCTTGCTCATACACAGGATAGTCGCCTGAATTTTTCTTCCAAACCGCTAACTTTTTTGAAGTAATCTTTTCCCACAACTTCAGGTTTCGTCTTGTAACAATCTGAAAGGGTACGGACTAAATATAAGGCCGCTCGCGCCAATTCTCCAAGGACACGTCTCGTCCCCTCTGAGTCAAGCGCCATGCCAACCCTTGGGTAG
>CALZIJ010000016.1 GCA_945787655.1 Nitrospiria bacterium
TAATCAGAAAAAACAGGACACCCAGACCAAAAAGCTTAAGATCCTTTTTAATAAAAGTGATCAAGTCGTCCGCAATCATGCTGACGCCCCCTAAAAACAGGTCAGCCTCTTTCCGGTAAGCGTTCATGGCCGCGCGAATCTCGGTGATGTTACGATGCCGAATCACTTTCATTTTTTCATTGTGATCCCTTAAATCTTGCCGAACTTGAGCATATTCCTTTTTTTCAGCAGCGGTCAGCATCCCTTCCCGTTCCTTTTCCCGAAGCGCCGTGCGCCGTTCAAGTAAGTCCTTCCCTCGGACATCCGTTGGAAAAAGGACTTGCAAGGCGGTGGTTTTCAAATCGGGGCTGATCAGCAGGTTTTGATAAATGGGGCTGTTTTGAAATTCGACCCGGGCTTTTTGAAGATCCGCTTTAGGAGACCGAAGTGTAATGACTGTTTTTGCGAGTTCCTTAATGGGAATCAGCGGACTTTCCAAGAGCGGTACGTCTAACAGCGAAAGCACAGACGACACCCCTTCAAGCGCAGTGAGATCGGTTTGAAGCCGGGCAATCCGGTCGAGGGTTTCCGGTGAAAACAGCTCGCCCTTTGGCGAATAGGTCACCACCACAAAATCCTGCTCACCGTATCGATTCACCACCTCCCGCGTATTTTTGAGATCCTGATCATCTTCTAAAATCAGCGTATCTGCGGATGCGTCCAAACGAAAATCTTTGGCCTGATATCCCAGAAAGGAAATAAAGACCAGGATGACCGCCAATACGATACGCGGATGCGCCAGCACCGTCTGATCAAAAAGACGTTCTATTGGAGATTTTGAGGATGTCATAGAAACAGATGGGTCAAAATGGGAAACAGTTAATTGGACTCGGCTTCGGGCCGCTCCAGCTTGGCGAAAAGGTCTTTCATCGTCCCCGTCTGAAGTACTTCATTAAACTGGGAACGATAAGTTGTAATCAGGCTCACCCCCTCCAACTCGACGTCATAGACCCGCCACCCTTCTTTTTTGGATTTGTAGAGTTTATAAAGCATGGTAATTTTATTGTCCTTGGACACCAGCTCTGTCAGCATTTGAACCTTGTTTTTCACCTGCTCAGGTTTGCTGTACACGATTTTTTCATCGTCATAAAGATCCAGTTTTTCTAAATAGGACGCCTTTAAACGCTCGATAAACAAATCGGTAAACCGCTTTTTCTCTTTGCCGCTAAGACCCGGCCAGTGTTTTTTACCCAGGCTTAATTTCGCCATGGTATCAAAATCAAAGGCTTCGGTGATAATGACCACGATTTTATCATTCCGCGTTTTTTTATCCAGTTTTTTGTCTTGCAACAAGGCCATGACACCATCCAGCCGCTGGGTCAAAAATGCTTCGACTTCGGCCACATCACTGGCCAACACCGGCTGGGTCAAGAGCATCATTCCGATCAACACAAAAACAGCTTTTTTCATAAGTCACTCCTTGATTTCTGCCGCACGGTTTCGTTCATAAGCATCCCTCAAAAAGGAGTAAAGATCAAGTGCGTCCCGACGCAGGCTTTCATATTCCTCCAAACTGAGAGAAGCGCTATTGAGTCTTCGGTAAGATTCCGCACCAACGGCGATAAGTGTTCCGTCAGATTCCGAAACTCCGGAAATGTTCATCTCCGGAATATAGGCCAAAGGCACGGAATAGGCATCAGGAATCAGCCCGATCGCATCTCTTAAATTTGAAGGCCCGATAAAAGGCAATACAATATGAAAACCGGGGCCGACCCCGTATACACCCAGGGTTTGCCCAAAATCCTCCGGATGGGCTTCGAGTCCGAGCCACTCCTCGGCAGGATCAAAAAAACCCAGTAAGCCCACCGTGCTGTTGACAATAAATCGGGCGGTCTCGATCGCGGCCTGATCATATTTGACCTGTAAAACATTGTTGAGAAACCGCAGCGGATAAAACAGATTTTTAAAAAACCGGCGGATACCAATACGGCCCCCTTCCGGCACCACGAAACTGTATCCTCTGGAAACGGGTGAAAGCACATAGTCAAAAAATTTGTCGTTGAATGTCGTCATCGCCCGGTTGTAACCTGACAGCGGATCAAAAACCGTTTCCTCCGTCACGGGAGAGAATTCATCCTCGAATTCATCAAAACCGATTTCATCCGAAGCATCCTGGGCCACAATGCTTAAATCGGACACAGTCAGCGGCTCCTGAAATCCCTTGGTCAATCCCTTTTGTTTCACGCCTGCACAGGAAACCATTAAAAAGGACATCACGGACAAAACAATAAAATGGCGGGCGCTTCTAGAGCTCGGGGTGTCCACTCGGTATTCAGCACTTTCCGAAGTGTCCCGTTTAAGAGGTCACTTCTTTCAGCTCTTCATTCGAAATTGCCGAAGCGGACGTCTTTTTCCCCCACTGCAAGTATGCGACAAAGAGCGATTCAAGAGTCAGCCAGCCGGCGCAGGCCGACATGAGCAACGCAAGATCCATTTCCGGAGACAAGGTGATTTGAAAAATAATACGAAGGAGATACGCTAAAATTAAAAAATAGGTCACGGCCATGGTAAAACCCGGCCAAATAAAATAGCGGATGAGTGTCCGGCGCGAGGGCGGCACATCTAAAGCCCAGGCATAGGCCAAGGTTGCGACCACTCCAACGGCGATGCCCACAGCCACAGACTGATGCCGCGGATCGGGCAGGAGCGGCCCCAAATAAAGCCCGGTCAAGGCGCCGCCGATAATGGCCGTAGACACCAGCATGACGATTTTTTGGGCCGCAACGGGAAACATTTCCCGGATCGATCGGCCGTCAGGGAAGATTTTCATTTTGTGTTCACCGGATTGTTCCAAACGACGCAAATACCCGATTTCAAAACCGTCCCGCGCTGCCGCGCTCGCCACAAAACTGATTAACGCGGCCCGGAACGATTGATATCCGAAGAGAAATTCCACAATCCCCAAAATCATCCAGTACAGCGCAAAACCGTATAAAAAACCGATTTTGATCGAAAGCCATTTTAACTCTTCCGGCCGTTCCCGCCAAAGCTCACGAAAGGGACGGCCGAATCCTTTTGCATAGGCATAGAGTACCACAGGAACGCAGGAAAGGGCCGAAAGCAGGCCGATAATCAATAATTTCATGACGCGGGTTTCGGAAAACAAATAATAGGTGATGACCAGAAAAGGCAAAAATACCGCAAATCCGGCGATGAGAATCACGCGCATTTTTAAGCGGTTTGAGACCTTGTCCGCCTTCAGCGCATCGCCGTAAACCACCTTTAATTTCAGCCGGTGCAACATCATTTTAGGTTATTGCTCTCCTAGTCATGGTATTACTAATAGGCTCGGAACTACGATCCCTATAAATACTGTTACATTCATTGCATTTCCAGGCTCTGTTTTCTAAAGTTTGAAGATGGATGAGCTTCCCTAGGCTATCATAGCATTTTTGACAATATGGCTCTTCCTTACTACCATCACTTTCAAGGCAATAAAATGGTCTTTTCCAAACGACATTTGCTTTTATTTGAAGCTCTTGTTTCAGTCTTTGTATCTCTGTGTCTTTTTCTGCAAGCAATTCCCGAATATTGGCAACTTCCATTTTTAAATCCGCCAATGCACTGATTAATTCAGCCAGTTTTAATTTTACTTCGGCTTCTTCCAGAGAAGAACCACTTTGCTTAATAATCGTTACAATATCTGTAGCGCTCTTTATTGTAAATAACAGAGAATTTATTGAAGAAATGTCCATTAACTTATTACTCTCTTTCATTAAGAAACAACAACATTACCTCAATCCTTCAACGCAATCTCTTCAACCTTGCCCAAATCCGATAAGGGCTTGTCGAAAAGCGACTCGTCGCCCACGATCATCATGATCAAGCGGTCCGGGTGCAGGTATTTTTTCGCGACCCGCAGGATATCGGCCTTTGTCACTTTTTCAACATTGTCCCGGTATTGCTCCAGAAAATCTTCGGGCAAACCGTAATAATCCAGGGAAATCTGGCGCCCCACGATTTGCGCGGGTGATGAAAAAGAAAAAATAAACGAATTCAGAAAAGCCTCCTTCGCGCGCGACAACTCTTCGTCGGTGACTTCCGCCTCACGGATTTTTCCAATTTGATCAATCATGCTTGTGATCGCCTGTAAACTTTTTTCCGCCCGCGTCGCCCCGTAAGCCAGAAAAAACCCCCGCTCCAGCTTGCCCGGCTGAAACGCGCTGCCCACGGAATAGGCCAAACCCTGACGCGTCCGCACGTCCTGAAAAAGCCGGCTGTTTAATCCGCCGGAACCCAGAATATCATTCATGATGGAAAGCGCGAAAAAATCCGGGTTTTTCTGTTTAATACCAAGATGCCCGATACGGACCTGGGTTTGAGGAATGGCCTTGCTAATTTTATACACTGCCCCCGACATCCGCTCTTTCACCGGGGGAACGGCTGGAAAATCGATCTTTTTTTGCGCCCAGCCATTAAAGGCCTGTTCCAATATCGCGATCATTTCCTTTTTTTCAAAATCGCCGGTCACCCCCAGGATGGTGTTGTTCGGGGCGAAATAGCGTTGATGATAGTCGAGCAAATCCGCCCTCGAAATCGCATTGATCGTGTCAACGGTGGTTTCGCGGGCATACGCGTTGTCTTCGCCATAAAGTTGTTTAAAAAATTCTCGTGTCGCAACCGAGGGCGGCCGGTCATTTCTACGCCGAATCGACTCCAGGGCCCGGTTTTTTGCAATATTAAGTTTCTCTTCCTCAAAGGCGGGAAAACGCAGGGTTTCGACAAAAAGCTTCAAACCCAGATCAAAATCTTTTTTAAGTATATTCAGTGACGCACTGCCGGAATCCGTGCCAATACTCACCGACAAACGCGCGGCGATTTGATCCAGTATTTCATCCAGAGCCTCGCTCGAATGGCTGCGGTTTCCGCCGGAGCGCATGACGCTGCCCGTGATCCCCGCCAGGCCGATTTTATCCGCCGGTTCATAAATCGAGCCGGTGCGAATCATGGCCTGAAGTTGAATGAGCGGCAGCTCGTGATCTTCAAGCAAGTACACTGTCATGCCGTTTGAAAGTGTGACTTTTTCCGCCATCGGCGGCTGAAACACGATGGGCGCGAAAGTCATTTTCCGGGGATCGATGGTTTCCGAAACTGCCGGAGCAGGAGTCAGTGAGAATCCAAGCCAGAAAACGGAGACGAAAAACGCGATACGGAATATGTGTTTGAACCGATTTGGATTCACAATCCGCCTCCCTCGTTTGTTGCTTGCGCCGCATCCTTTTTAAGCAATGTCGCGACCGTTCGCTGCTTTTTGATAAAGTATTTTCTAGCCACGCGTTTTACATCTTCCGCCGTCACTTTGGCGATGGCGTCCCGATTTCTAAGCGTGTAGCGCCAGTCCCCGGCCACGGCTTCAAAATAGGCCAGTCGACTGGCCAAACCGCTGTTGGATTGCAGGGAGCGGATCAGCGACGCATCGATGTTTGTGATCACTTTGTCCAATTCTTTCTGCGTCGGCCCTTCGTTTTTCAAACGGTTCAATTCTTCATAGATGGCCGCCTCGACTTCTGCCGTGGTGTGCGGCGCCCGGGGCGTTGCGAAAATCGTAAACAAATTCGGGTAACGCGGACCGGGGATACCTGCACTCGTGGAAACTGATACAACCAGTTTTTTTTCGACCACCAGCTTTTTATACAAGCGTGAAGTCCGCCCCATGGAAAGCAGGGAATCAATCACATCAAAAACCGGATCATCCGGGTGATGGAGGTTGGGCTTGTGAAACCCGATCATCATTTGCGGATTCGCCTCGTCCTCCACTTCGACCCGCCGTTCGCCCCGTTGCGGAGGTTCAACGGTTTTGACCAGGGGCGGCGTGGGTGCGGTCGGAATTTTTCCAAAAGTGTTTTCCAGTTGCGGGATCACTTCATCGGCCTTAAAATCCCCGACAATGGTGATAATCGTATTGCTGGGACCATAATAGATTTTAAAAAAAGCGCTGGTTTCAGTGGCTGAAAGCGTGCCGACATCGGAGGGCCAGCCCAATATCGGGTTGCCATAGGGATGCGCGGCAAACGCGGTGGACAAAAACGACTCGTACAGTTTGCCCCCGGGATTGGTTTCCACACTCCGTCGGCGTTCCTCCATTACCACGTCCCGTTCTTTGTAAAATTCGCGCATGACCGGATTCGCCATGCGATCCGATTCAACGGCAATCCAGAGCGGCAGGCGGTTCACCGGAAAACTCACCATGTAGTTGGTGACGTCTTTCCCGGTGGATGCATTAAAACCCACTGCGCCGTTTCGGTCGTAAATTTCTCCAAATTCATTGGGAATGACGTATTCCCGCGCCTCTTTTTGAAGGGCTTCAAATTCGGCCATCCATTTTTCAAGCCGTTTTTCATCAGCATGGATACCTTTGCGTTTTTCGGTTTCCATCGCTTCATAAACCGTTTCTATTTTTTCCAGAACCTTTTTTTCTTCAGCGTAATTTTTTGTCCCGATCGTCTTTGTGCCTTTAAAGGCCATGTGTTCGTAGAGATGAGCAATACCGGTATTGCCATTCACTTCGTTGGCGCCGCCCACCCTGTAAACAATACGGAGCGCAACGGTCGGCACCTGGTGTCGCTCAACCATTAACACGCGAAGGCCGTTTGAAAGCGTGTGCTCGATGACGCGGTCTGCGAGGCTTTGCGCGGAAACAGAAACCGGGACAAGGGCAAAGGCGATGATACTGAAGAACCACTTTTTCATAAATACTCCTTAATTCAACCCCACAGCCTGTGTCATGAAAAAAGGGTTGTCAATTCGACACTCGATTCAATCAGAAAATCCGGCTCGGATGTTTTGAGTTCCGCCGCATGACCAAAACCGTAACCGACCCCACAGGAAAACACGCCCGCGGCCTTGGCCGCGTGAATATCATTGAGAGAGTCCCCGATCATCACTGTTTTTTTCACATCCACATTCAGTGCACTCACTGTTTTTAAAAGCATTTCAGGGTGTGGCTTTAACTGCATTTTGGGCCCCGCGCCCAGAATGAGATCGAAGGCGCTTGATAAATTAAGGCCCGCGATAATTTTTTCGGTGTAATGCGCAGGCTTGTTGGTGACCAGTGCGGTTTTTTTATGTTCAAAGTGTGCAAGAACGTCTTCAATGCCAGGAAACAATTGCGTGTGATCCAGTAAATGTGAAAGATAGTGCTGCTCAAAACAATCCAGTGCATCGTCGATTAACTTGGGGTCATCCGATCCAACGGCATCAATAATCAACTGACGGACACCGTTTCCCACATAAGTATAAATCAACTCATGCGGCTTCTCCGGCAATCCGACATCCCGAAAAGTTAAATTCACAGAATTGGCGATGTCCTTTTTTGAATCGATGACCGTGCCATCCAGATCAAAAATCAAAAGCTCAACGTAAGGCATACAGGTCCATCGGATTGATTCTTAAACATTGCGGCATCGTTCTGACATCTTAGCCGCTAACGGCTGTATTTTCAATCTCTTTTAAAAACCGATTCGCCAAACAAGCATCCCCGCGGCCAATGTTAAAACCCCCAGGCTAATCCCTTTCAAAATGTGTTCATATCGTTTTTGAAATTCAAGATGGGCTTTTGTACCGGAACGCTTGATCCCCTTGTATGGACGCGAGGCGTTAATTTCCACATAACTGAGCAGCCCCATCGCCCCGCCCAAAATAAGTGCAGACAGTGACATTCCGTTCGTTTGAATCATATACCCTGCCCAAAGCGGCAAGGTACCCCATGAAAAGGCAAACCATTCGTCCGTATGAAAACGGCCGTTAAACAATTCAAGATTGTAGGCAAAAAGGAAAAATCCTTCCAAAAGCGCGATGACCGCGAGAGACGGGGTCACCGTAAAAATATAATACAACCCAATCCCGTAAGCCGGGATAAGCGAAAAAATGACCAGGATCCAGCCGGTTTTTCGGGAGAAATGATTGCCCCAGGGTTTGCCCGTTTTACCCCCGATGGCATCCAGGGCGTGTGCGGCAATTCCCAAACCAAAAAAATAAATCGTCACGACCGCGGCAACGCGGTCCCAATACACCGTTTCCGCCAGCATCGACCCGATTACGGTAAAACCAAGTACCATACCGGTATACGGCAAAAAAAGGAGTCCGATAAAAATGCGGAATTTCAGCGGACCGAATTGCGGGACAAACCATTCCGACCTTCGGTCTGTTAAAGAGTCCATTTATCGCGCCAACCCAGCATTTTTTGAGCCAGGCTGTCCATCATATTGTAAAATAAGGCCGCCTTTTCCCACCGCAAACCCTTTGCTCCGGTCGAGAAAAAAGAGACTCGTGATCCGCTGCACCGTCCCGCTTTCCACCGGGGTCCAGCTTGTTCCGCCATCTGCGGTATACACCATCGTTCCCAAGTCGCCCGCGGCCCATCCCTCATCTCCATTCATGACGATACTCCAAAGCGATTCTGTCGTGAAACTCCGCTGAAGCGCCCAATGTTCGCCGCCATCCTCTGTTTTGAGGATAATGCCGTTCCCACCAACAATCCAACCCCGTTTCGGGCCGTTAAAAAGAATTTTGGCGTACATGTCATTAAAGGGCAGTGGAAAATCCACCCAATTCTGCCCGCCATCCTTTGTGCGCATGATCGTGCCGCCGTTCCCAATCAGCCAGCCGTTTTTTTCGTCTAAAAAGAAAACGTCGGTCAAGGCCCGGGTGACATGGCTAAATTGTAATTTCCACGTTTTTCCACCATCGATTGTTTTAAAGATTAATCCTGATTCACCAACAATCCAGCCAATTTTTGAATTATAGAAATAGACATTTTCAAAACTGCCTTCCGTCAACTTGGGTTGGGTCACCCAGGTTTCTCCACCATCAGTGGTCTGTAGAATCACCCCCATGGCACCCACGGCCCAGCCTTCTTTTTCAGACACAAAATCAACACCGAACAGCCACTCTTCGGTCCCGCTTTCCTGAAAATCCCAGCTCTCTCCCCCGTCATCGGTATACATGATCGTACCGGCTTCGCCCACAATCCAGCCATGCCGGTCATCATAAAAATAATTACGGAAAAGCCGATCGTTAAATCCAAAGTTTTGGGCTTCCCAGGTTTTACCGCCGTCCGGGGTATGAATAATAAATCCGCCCCAACCCACGGCCCAGCCGTGGGTTGCGTCTCCAAACGATAAGGCTTCCATCGTTTTATCGGTCGGCACCTCTACCGGCTCCCAGGTTTCTCCACCATTTTCGGTTCTGAGAAAGACCCCCGACCCGCCTGCAATCCAACCCAGTTTCGGTGTGGCAAATTTCACGCCTAACAGCATGGATTTATGAAAGTTGCTTTCTTGCGCGGACCAGGTTTTTCCACCATCTTTCGTATGTTGAATCACCCCTCTTCGGCCCACGGCCCAGCCGTGTAACTCATCCACAAAGAAAATCGCTTCCAGTGGAATTCTGGTTCCGCTGTCTTGTTCTTTCCAGGTTTTTCCGCCATTTTGCGTATGAAACACCTTGCCGTCCCAGCCTGAAATCCAACCTTTTTTTTCATTGAGAAAATAAACCTCCAGCAAAGGCCCCTTCTTGTAACCGATATCCCTTTGAACCCAGGTTTTTCCGCCGTCTTTGGTTTGAATGACGGTGCCTTGCGCGCCCACGGCCCACCCGTTTTTGCGGTTGGTAAAAAAGATATTCCAGAGCCAGATTTTGAGCGGCCCCACTTGTTTTTCCCAATGTTTACCACCGTCGCGGGTATGAAAAACATTTCCCGACCAACTGGCCGCCCAGCCGTACTCCTCATCTGGAAAATGGACCGAAAAAAACCGTTCCCCGCGTTGCCGGTGCTGTGCAACCCAGTTTTTTCCACCATCCGACGTATGAAGGATTACACCAGTCGCGCCGACAGCCCATCCCTTGTTTTTATCAACAAAATGCGTCCCCCAAAGCGCCGTTGAACTCACTTCGCCCTGTTTGACGCGCCATCGGCCGGAAGACACTCCTTTATTGGCAAACACAGACTCGCTTATACTCGCCATCAGGAGAATGTAAAATAAAAGCATCGAATATTTTTTGACTGTCTTTTTCATCATTTTTTCCAAACCAAATATTGATCTTTAAGGTCTCAGCGTGCTAATTTTTACACCATCTGAGGTTCAAATGCAAAAACTTCGCATCCTCATAATTGCCGCTCTTTATATTCATTTCATCCCTGTTGCGGGGAAGGCGGCAGAGGACCCCATCCCGACTATCACGCAATTGGCCGACCAGGTTTACCGCTCTTCGCAGGACATGGTTATGCACGGCAGTGAAGGCCATACATGGGAAATTGTGCTTTACGGGAATAAAATGGTTCAGCGGGCCGAGATCCTGCTCAAAAAGGTTGAAGAGACGGACCCGGCTGTTTTTAATCAAAAAAAAGGGAAAATCATTGCATCCATTAAAAAGACGCTGGAAAGAGCCAAAATGGCTGTCGAGCTGGGAGAACAGGATAAAGGTCGTATGGCCCTGACCGCAGCCAGAAAAGCATCGTTTCGCGCCAAACAAACCCGCCAGCGGCTTCATGCCTTTCGTTAAGCCTTATTGATCGGTTTCTTATTGCTCTTTATTTACTTCTGTCCGAGGAGGCTTGGGCTTGGAATGCGTTTTGTGACTCCGCCGGGGTTTGCTTTGTTTTGACGGAATAGGTTTTTTCCTTGAAGACTTTGATTCCTGGGCCTTGGGGCGCGGCACATACTTGGGTTTAATAAAAAGATCATCGTCCGGCCATTCCACTGGAATTTTCTGTTCAATATAGGTTTCCACTTCTTCAAGGCTCATGACATACTCTTCATCCGCAAGACTGATCGCTTTTCCCATTGCCCCCGCACGGGCTGTTCTTCCGATACGGTGAACATAGGCTTCACGGTCCTGAGGGAAATCGTAATTCACCACCAGATCGACGCCGTCAATATGTAATCCGCGGGATGCGACATCTGTCGCAACGAGGATATTGATCTCATTCCCTTTAAATTGCTCCAAAAACCGCAGTCTTTTTTTCTGCGGCAAATCTCCCGTGATCGCCTTGGCCGGATAGCCTTGCTCTGTCAGCCTGCGGGCCAGGGTTTCGCCCTGGTGTTTTGTATTCACAAAAACCAGAATACGCTCCCATGACTCCCGTTTCAGTAAACCCAGAAAAAGGGCCAGTTTTTTAGAGCGCTCGACATGAAACAGCGTCTGGTTAATCTTTTCAGCCGTGACCTGCTCCGGGGTGACCTCGATCTTGACGGGGTTATTCATGTGTTCATAAGCCATTTCCATCACCCGAAACGACAAGGTCGCTGAAAAAAGCATGGATTGACGTTGATGAAAGGGAGGCAGGCGACGAAGTAAATACCGGAGATCGGCGATGAAACCCATATCAAACATGCGGTCGGCTTCATCAATGACCAAAACATCCACCCGCCTGAGGTCATAAATTTTCTGTTTGAAATAATCAATCAGACGGCCCGGTGTCCCGATTAAAATATCAGTCCCCTCGGTTAGCTCTTCCCTCTGTTTTTCATAATCCACCCCGCCATACACCGCAAGCAGGCTAAAATCCGTGGACGAACCAATCGATTTGGCTTCTTCGTAAATCTGCACCACCAATTCGCGCGTGGGCGCTATCACCACAGCCCGTGGGGAAGCCCTTTTTGAACACGGTCGGGCCTTTTTATTAAGAAGTCTGGAAAAAAGGGCGATTAAAAAAGCGGCGGTTTTTCCGGTCCCGGTTTGGGCCTGGCCTGCCACATCCTTTCCGGAAAGCGTGAGCGGAAGGGTCTCCTCCTGTATCGGGGTACAGGACTTAAAACCAAGCTGATCAATTCCTTTCAGAACAGATGAAGGTATGGTAAGCGCGTGAAAATCAGTTGACATACTATTGGAAAGAATACGCGCTCAAGGCTTAAAAAGCAAGAATTTTAAACCTTCAGGCTATTTTAAAAACACCCTGTGATGGTATTTTCATACCTTGTAAAACATTCCAGGCCATCCGGATACAAGGAAAATTTCACTCGGTTTCCGTGTCTCTGATCGCGAGTGGGATTTCTTCTCCACTCGCGATTGCCATCAGATCCATCACTGCCTGTTTGGCCTGTTTACCTTCAAACAACACCCGGTGTATTTCGCGGGTAATCGGCATCCGCACCTTGTATTTCCTTGAAAGCGCCAATGCGGATTCCGTTGTGTAAACCCCTTCGGCCACCATATTCATCGACTTTTGTATTTCCTGAAGTGTTTTTCCTGAGCCGATTTCTTCACCGACTTTTCGGTTTCGTGAAAGCCCGCCGCTGCAAGTGAGGAACAGATCCCCCATACCGGATTGTCCGTAAAAGGTGTTAATGTCCGCCCCCATCGCAATCCCCAGACGCGCCATCTCCCGAAGCCCCCGCGTCATTAATATGGCCTTGGTATTGGAACCAAACCCCAAGCCGTCCGCACCGCCCGCCGCTATGGCAATCACATTTTTAAGTGCCCCGCCTAACTGAACCCCGATGAGATCGGGACATAAAAAAAGCTTGAAAAAAGGGGTTGAAATGGCCGTTTGAAGACGAACCGCCAAACGATGATTCTCAGAGGCCAATGTGACCGCTGTCGGGTCTGAGCGCACGAGCTCTCTCGCAAAACTTGGACCTGACAACACGGCAATCTGGTCCCGTTTTTTCCGGCCCAATTCCTCGCAAATCACATCAGACATTAACATCAAGGTCTTTCGTTCAATCCCTTTAGTCGCGCTGATCACCGGAACCTTGGAAGACAGATGCGGCCGCATTAGAGATAAAACGCTTCTTGAAACATGTGAAGGGACGACAAACAACACCCATTCGGCCTCATGAAGCACCTCTTCCATACTGGAACTTGCTTTTAGTGCTTCGGGAAGCAGTGTACCCGGCAGGTATAACTTGTTTTCGTGATTTCGGTTAATAGAATCAACCGTATCTTTTTCATACGCCCACAGCCTAATCTTATGCGGCCCATCGTGGTCCCCGGCCTGGCAAAGCAGCCAGGCCAATGCTGTCCCCCAGCTTCCGGCGCCGATTACTGCAATTTTCATTCAACTCAGCCTATTCATTTAAAACCCTATGCTTTAAAGCACTGGTCCCATGTCTATGAATTTCAGTGGAGCGTATCCTAGGATCTTTATATATTCATGTCAAGAAAGTCTTCCGCCGTGTCTTGACTTCAATCAGGCCGTGCCGTACTATTTTAATCAATAATTTTCAGAGTCTCCTGGCGTATTCCTTGAAAAAAAAACCCCTTCAGGCCAAAGAACGCATTATCCTCCCACTTGATACCCCTTCCCTGGAGATGGCCCGCCCCCTGATTAGACTTCTAAAAGACCATGTCGGCATGTTTAAAATTGGCCTGACCCTTTTCATCAAAGAGGGCTTACACGTTATTGATCAGGTCCGGGATCTCAGTGGGGGGCGTGAGATTTTCCTTGATTTAAAATTGTATGATACACCGATGCAGGTCGGCCGCGCCGCAGCGGCGCTGCATGCCGAAGTCCCGAATTTACGTTTTTTAACGGTCCACTGCTCAGGAGGAATACGGGTCATCAAAGCCGTCGTGGACGCCATGTCCGGAGGGACGGATATTCTGGGTGTGACCGCCTTAACCAGCCAAAACGCATCAGACCGCAGCTACGTGGACAAGATAACCTCGATTAACGAACAAGTGCTTGCGCTTGCTAAAGTGGCCAAAGAAGCCGCTGCGGCAGGAATAGTCGCTTCTGCTCACGAAGCGTTTCATCTAAAAAAACATTTTGGAAACACCATGACCATCGTAACACCGGGTATCCGCCCCGCATGGGCGGGGATTAAAAATGATGATCAACGCAGAATCATGAGCCCCGCTGAAGCCATTTCAAAAGGGGCAGATTACCTCGTGATTGGCCGACCTATTTATGATCATCCCGACCCGGCAGGGGCGGCAGAAAAAGTGGCCGATGAGATTGCATCGGCCAGCCAGTGAGGGGCTTGCCTTTTTCATATGAAATCCCTAGACTACTCGGCTTTTAAAGAAAAGCTGTATAATCAGTATCATCAACCAATCCATCAATAAAAAGAGGTTTTTTACAATGAGCAAAGATTATTTTGAATCCCGTCCGCATCCCTGGCATGGCCTTGAAATTGGCGCCAATGTGCCGCAATCTGTTCGTGCCTACATCGAAATGACCCCTTTCGACACGGTCAAATATGAAATTGACAAAGACACCGGATACTTAAGTCTCGACCGTCCCCTGCGCGCCTCTTCTCAACTCCCTTCGCTTTACGGCTTTATCCCCAAAACCTATTGCGGGGACCGGGTTTCAAAGCTCATGGATAATGCAGAGATAGGCGATGGTGATCCGCTGGATATCTGTGTGTTCAGTGAACGGATCATTACACGGGCTGAAATTTTGATCAATGCCCGCGTCATTGGCGGGATTCCGATGCTGGATGATGGTGAAGCCGATGACAAAATTATTGCTGTTGTCGAAAAAGACGGCATCTGGGGCAATATTTCAGATATCTCTGAATTTTCAGAAATCCTGGTCGAACGGGTCAAGCATTATTTTCTAACCTACAAACTGGTTCCAGGCAAGGAAAACCGGGTGGTCATCGGGGACGCTTATGGCAAAGCGCATGCAGAAGCCGTTATTCAGGCCTCAATTGACGATTACAACGAGAAATTCGTTTAAACATGAACGGGCGGCTTGATCTCTATTAAGCCCTTAATCACCTTTTAGGAAATCATGACGCAGTTCTTCATTCAATACATTGAATGGGGTGTACAATACGCCGCTGCATGGGGCTTTCTATTTGTTCTGGTTTTCATGACAATAGAAAGCTCCTTCATTCCCTTTCCGAGTGAAATTGTGATGATCCCGGCCGGGTTTCTCGCCTATCGTGGAGACCTTTTGTTTCATACCCCCTTTTTGGATCTGTTCATCGTTATCCTTTGTGGTATTTTGGGGTCCTTGATCGGGGCTTACCTGAATTATTTTTTATTTCTGAAACTTGGAAGACCCTTTTTATATCGTCATGCCAAATATTTTTTCCTTTCCCCCCCAACCATTACCCGTGCAGAAGAAATTTTTAACCGGCATGGTGAGATTGCCACTTTTGTCTGCCGTTTACTCCCGGGGATTCGGCAGTTGATCTCCATCCCGGCGGGCCTTGCCCGGATGCCTCTTTTTCGTTTTACCCTTTTTACAGGTCTGGGCGCGGGAATCTGGACCCTCATACTGGCCTTCACCGGATTTTATTTTGCCTCCCTCACAGACGGGATGAGCTACGCCGACCTGGTGATTCAAGGCGGTGAAAGTATTCGGACATACTTCCCCGCTTTAATACTTTCACTTATCTTGATCGTCGTCCTTTATGTCCTCATACATCGGAAAATCATGCGTCTTCGTCCCCAGAACAAACCCTTCAAATAGCATCGGGCATCAGCAAAACAACCCGAAAGTTGATGAACAACCCCTGCACAAAGATGGGATAAAAAACAGGATTGGCAGTTACACCTTGTCAACCACAGCCGTGTTTTATACAATGGGGAGTTAGACTAAAACAAGGGCGGTACGCATTATGACGACACATCAAGAAGCCATTCAAACACTGCAACAACACATCAGCCAGAAAATTATCGGTCAGCACCTGCTGGTCAACCGATTGCTGATTGCCCTTTTAGCCGACGGCCATCTGCTGGTAGAAGGCGCACCCGGATTGGCCAAAACACGGGCCATCAAGGTTTTAGGAGAAGGGATTGAAGGTGATTTTCACAGGGTTCAATTTACACCGGACCTGTTGCCCGCCGACCTGACCGGGACCGAGGTTTTTCGTCCGCAGGACGGCTCATTCAAATTTCAGAAAGGGCCGCTTTTCCATAACCTGATCCTGGCCGATGAAATTAATCGTGCGCCGGCCAAAGTCCAGTCTGCCTTGCTGGAAGCCATGGCCGAACGACAAATTACCGTCGGCTCGGTGACTTACAAACTCCCTGACCTTTTTTTGGTCATGGCTACGCAAAACCCGATCGAACAAGAAGGCACGTATCCACTGCCCGAAGCACAGCTCGACCGCTTTTTAATGCATGTCCGTATTGATTACCCCGATGCGGAATCCGAGCAGTCCATCCTTCACCTTGCACGCGGGGAAGCTCGAACACCTCACAACAACGAAGAAACCTTGACTCCTCTCACGCAAGACGTGATTTTTTCTGCCCGCGAAACCATACTGGATCTTTATATGTCCAAGGACATCGAAACCTATCTTCTTCAAATCGTGTTAGCCACACGGCAGCCTGAAGTCCTTGATTCGTCCCTGGCCCGCTGGATTCAGTTTGGCGCCAGCCCGCGGGCAAGCATTGCCCTGGATCGCTGTGCGCGCGCCCATGCCTGGCTCGACGGACGGGATTTTGTCGCCCCTGAAGATATCCAAACGATGGCTTACGACATATTGCGTCACCGTATTATTCTCAGTTATGAAGCGGAGGCGGACGGGATAACCCCGGATCGATTGATCGAGGAACTGATCAGCCGCATCGCCGTCCCATAAATTCAGAACATGGACTTTGCGTTAAAACGGTTAAAAACCCGAAAAAAAAATCCCTCGAAAGAGGGAAACCCAGGGGGACAGGCTTCCGTTGACAGCCCCGTGCGGGTCAGTAAAACAACCCTGATTGCGCTCAACCGTCAGGCCGAGCGGCTGTCCTTGAAAACCGCAAAAATTCATGCCCAGCAAGGCGGACAATACCTCTCCCCTTTTAAAGGCCGAGGAATGGAATTTGATGAAGTCCGTCCTTATCAACCGGGTGATGACGTCCGAACCATTGATTGGAGAGTCACGGCCCGAAGCGGTCAACCGCATACCAAACTCTTCCGGGAAGAACGGGAACGGTCAGTCCTGTTTTGGGTCGATTATCGTGCCCCAATGTTTTTTGCCACGCGGGGACGGTATAAATCCGTCATGGCGGCCCAGGCGGCGGCCCTGCTTTCTTGGAGCGCGGTTCATCACGGTGACCTGCTGGGAGGACTCGTCTTTTCAGAAACACAACATCAGGAAATGCGGCCCCAGCGCGGGAAAAAAGGCGTGCTGCATTTCATACAGCACCTGGTGGACCATTCAGCCTGGGATTTGTCCGAAACGGGGAAGTCAATTGAAGCCCGGGGAGAAGCCGCAAGGCAGGCGTTTATTCGGCTTCGCCGTGTGACACACCCCGGCAGCCTTATTTTTTTAATCAGCGATTTCAGAACATTGGGAGACAATGCCGAACAACATTTGGCACAGCTCGGACGGCATAATGATGTCGTTTTAATCTTCATCCACGACCAGCTTGAAAAATCCCTGCCCCCGCCCGGACTGTACCGGATCAGCAATGGACTAAAAGAACTGTCACTCGACACCACCAGCCGCTCACTTCACGATCGTTACCAATTTAAATTTCAGCAGCGCACCGAGTGGCTCAAAACACTTTGCCGGCGGTACGGGCTTTCTTATTTACCTTGTGACACCTCAGCAGATTTATTTTCAGTCTTACAACGCGGACTGGGCATAAGAAGGGAGAACCGGTGATGGATGGCGCAGAGTCCTTGCCGCTTCGGGATATTCACCTACCCAACCCCGTGTCCTGGTGGCCGCCTGCCCTCGGCTGGTGGATGCTCATTATTCTGTTGATCCTTGTTATTTTATCTATAAAAATCTTTCTTGTTATAAAACGCCGGCGCAGCGTACAAATTGCGGCGATCAAAGCACTTAAACAAATTTCGGAAGCATTCAAAACAGACCAGGATGCCCATCGTCTGGTGAAATCCCTTTCAATCCTCATGCGCCGAATTTGTCTCAGTTATTTCCCGCGTAAAAAAGTCGCGGCGCTCACCGGTGAAAAATGGCTTCTTTTTTTGGACGAATGCCTGGATTGGGGCAACCTGACAGACCGTTTCAGCCAAGGCAGCGGGCGCGCACTCATCACCGCACCTTATCAAAAACGGGCGGAGATCGATGGCGACCAACTCCTGTTTTTATGTGGGCACTGGATAAAAGCGCTGCCATTGCTTAAAGAGAAAAAACAATGATTCATTTTGAATGGCCCTGGTTATTTCTGCTGCTTCCCTTACCCTGGCTCGTACGTCTTTTTTTTCCGGCGACCGGCTCGGCCCGGGACGCGGCCCTTCGTGTTCCTTTTTTTGAAGAATTTGAAGAAGCCAAAACCCGCACAAGCCAGATTAAAATTAAACAAAAAAGCCTGTGGTTCGCCGTCATCGCCTGGTTGTTACTGGTTGTCGCCAGCACACGGCCGCAATGGCTGGGAGACCCCGTCTCCCTTCCGGTCACCGGGAGAAACCTGATGCTCGCCGTCGATCTTTCCGGCAGTATGGAGGTGGAGGATTTTACACTGGCCGGTCATCAGGTGACCCGGCTTTATGCCACACAGGCGGTCGCAGGCAAGTTTATCGAACGACGCGAAGGAGATCGGCTCGGACTGATTTTATTTGGAAAACAAGCTTACTTACAAACCCCCTTAACCTTTGACCGGGAAACCGTGCAGACTCTGTTACACGAAGCCGTCATTGGACTTGCCGGTCAGGAAACGGCCATTGGTGATGCCATTGGGCTTGCGGTCAAACGGCTCAGGGAAAATGATGCCGGTGAACGCGTACTCATTCTACTGACCGACGGGGCCAACACCGCCGGAGAAGTTGAGCCGATTAAAGCAGCGGAACTCGCAGCAGCGGAAGGCCTGAAAATCTATACGATCGGTATTGGCGCCGATGAAATGACCGTGCGTTCCTTGTTTGGATCAAGAAAGGTCAATCCTTCCGCCGACCTGGATGAAGCCACGCTCACAGCCATTGCAGAAAAAACCGGCGGCCGATATTTTCGGGCGAAAAACACGGAGGAATTTGAGGAAATCTATCAACTATTGGATCAGCTTGAACCCGTCGAGCAAGAAAAACAACGGTTTCGGCCGGCAAGCGCACTTTATCCCTGGCCCTTGGGCGGCGCAATGTTGATTGCCGCTTTATTGATACTGAACCGGAGTTTGACGGGGATTCAAATTCTCTCTCACGCCCCTTCAATAAAACAGGAATAGCTTAAAGAAAGACCCAATACAAATGCAGGTACTTATCAATCGTAATATTTTGATGTCCACCGACTTTTAAAATCAACAGGAGCACATTTGGATTTCCAAAGTTTAAAGGACTTTCATTTTTTAAGGCCGGAATGGCTGTGGCTGATGCCCTTACTCGGTCTTCTGCTGTGGCTGTTTTATCGAAGAAAAGCCGTGAGCAAAAGCTGGCAGGCCGTATGCGATCCCGATTTGCTTCCGCATCTACTCGTTGAACAATCAAAAGCAAAAAAAACACAGGATGCCGTTTATATATTATCGTTTGGCGGGCTGCTCGCTTTAATGGCCCTGGCTGGCCCCGTTTGGGAAAAACTGGAGCAACCCGTTTTTCGTGAGCAATCGGCATTGGTTCTTGTTCTGGATCTTTCCCGGTCAATGGATGCCGCAGATTTGAAGCCCACCCGCCTGGCGCGGGCACGGCACAAATTGATCGACATCCTTAAAAAGAGAAAAGAAGGGCAAACTGCGCTGATCGTGTATGCGGCAGAACCGTTTGTCGTCAGCCCGCTCACTCAGGACTCGGAAACCATTATTGCCCAGGTTTCAGCCTTAAAAACCGCATTAATGCCCAAACAGGGCAGCCGTTCAGATCTGGCTTTGGAGAAAGCCGAAGACTTGCTAAAACAGGCCAGCGTTTCCCAAGGCCGCATCCTCATCATCACCGACGGCATTGAAAACACACCATCGGAAGCACTCGAAACCGTCATCGCACGCTTGACCCTGAATGGACATCAAACTTCAGTATTGGGCGTAGGGACAGTGCAGGGGGCTCCCATTCCTCTGACCGACGGGGGTTTTGTAAAGAACCGGGCCGGTGAAATTGTCATTCCAAAGCTGGACATACTCAAGCTGCGTATGCTGGCCCTTCAGGGAGAAGGGAGATATCAGACCATACGGGTCGATGAGTCGGATATCACGGCGCTTCTCTCTGAACGCCCATTGAAACGATTAAACAATCAAACAGAAGAAGTCGGCTTGAAGGCGGACCTTTGGCGGGAAGAAGGCCCCTGGCTGTTAATCCCGCTGCTTTTCCTCAGCGCATTGGCATTTCGCCGAGGCATTATCGCCGTCGTTTTTTTGGCAGCCGCACTGTCCTTCCCCGGTCTGGCGCTGGCCTTGAACTGGCAAGGGCTTTGGACCCGGCCCGATCAACAGGCCGCGAAACTGTTTTCACAGGGTGAAGAAGAAAAAGCCGCATCGGTTTTTCAAAACCCGGAATGGAAAGCCGCAGCCCATTACCGCGCCGGGCAATTTGAAGAAAGCCTCCGGGCTCTGGAAGGGCTCGATTCGCCGGATGCGCTTTATAACAAAGGCAATGCCCTGGCCAAACTGGACCGAATACCCGAGGCCATCCAAGCCTATGACGAAGCGCTGAAAATGGATCCGAAACACGCAGATGCACGCCATAATCTGGAACTACTGAAAGCGCTTCAGGAAGAAGAGCAACCCCCTGAACAAAACAATTCGGAAGAAGGTGACCCCGCACAGGATGAACAAGACGACCCTTCGGAAGAAAGCCAGGAAAATGCTGAGGGGGAACCCGGACAAACGGGGGAGCAAACCCCTTCGGACAATCCACAAGAAGACGGAAACAAGGGCCAGAAAAATGAAGACTCAGCGCCCCAATCCGCAGAAAAGCAGCCGGATCAAACAGAACAAAACGAACAGGCCCAACAACAAAAGGCAGATCAAGAAGGCGATCACAAGCCCGAGCCAAGCGAAGGGGAATTGACGGAGCCGGATGAAATTCAGCTGGCCAACGAGCAATGGCTTCGACGCATCCCCGATGATCCCGGTGGTCTGCTTCGCCGAAAATTTTTATACCAGTCCCGACAACATCAAGTGGGACGAAATGAGGAGAATGCATGGTGATCTTTATGCAGCGGCTCAGTATGGCAGTGCTTTGCATGGCCTTCACACTAACCGCTTTGTCTGAAGTCCGGGCCGCCACAATTCAGGCTGAACTGGACCGGGACCGAGTCTCCCTCCAGGAATCCTTTACACTCGTTTTTGAAGCCGAAGGCACGCTTGACGGCGAGCCTGATTTTAGCCCGATTGAACAACACTTTGACATTGTCCATAAAATGGAAGGCAGCCGGATGGAAATCATCAATGGGCAGATTTCCCAAAAAAAAGAATGGACCCTCACCCTCATGGGGAAAGAAGCCGGATTCTTTACCATACCGTCGATTTCATTCGGGAAAGACCAAAGCCCTGCTCTCCGTATCGATATCGAGAAAAAAATCCGGTCTGCAAAAAAAGAAGAACCGGAACTTTTAATGCTTGAAGTCACCGGGACCCCTGAATCGGGATACGTTCAGTCTCAATTTATTTATACCATTCGCTTTTACCGGTCCATTAACCTGTTAAGCGCACAAATTTCAGAACCTGAAATCAGCGGCATCGACGCGGTCATCGAAAAACTCGGTGAAGACCGCCAATTTGAAATGCGGCGTGACGGAGAACGGTATCGTGTTATCGAGCGGAAATATGCAATCTTCCCTCAACAGAGCGGACAATTGACTATTTCTCCTATCACCTTTGCCGGCCAGCTTGCAGGCAGAGCGCGTTCGCAATTTAACCCCTTTCCCGGTGGAGGACCGATTAAACGGTTACGTTCCGAACCGCTTACACTGCAAGTCAATCCGGTTCCTCAAGATAAAATCAAGGGACAGTGGCTGCCGGCCCGCAATCTGTTGCTGATGGAAAGCTGGACGGAAATGGAAAATGATGCTCTTACGGGTCAAGTGGGTGAACCTTTGACCTGGACCCTGCGCGTCGAGGCCGAAGGCTTGACCGCAGCACAAATCCCGGAAATCAACCCGGACATCCCCAAAGCCTTTAAAGCCTATCCGGATCAAGCGACCCTAAGAAATGAAACAACACCAGACGGACTGACCGGCATTCGCGAAGAAAAAATCGCACTCATTCCCACTGTGCCCGGAACCCTGGTCTTACCAAAAGTGGACGTTCCCTGGTGGAACACCCGGACGGGACAAATGGAAGTGGCCCAATTGCCTGCCCGTCAAATACAGGTTTCCCCGGCAGAGATCCCTTTGCAACCCGTTCTGCCGGCACCCGTGCCGGAAACGGCACTTCGACAAAAAGCGCCTGCAAATCCGGCCCCTGCTCCCAGTGCGAAAACCACTCCGGGGTTCTGGCCCTGGGTGAGCCTTGCCCTGACCGTGGCCTGGGTCATGACCCTGATGGGCTGGTGGCAGGCACATCGGAAGGCAAAACAAATACAAGCCTATTCCAAAGGCCCTGGAGAATCCTTGCCTGACTTCGGCCCGGTAAAAAGACAACTGAAAAGAGCCTGCACCCAAAATGATACGGCGGCCGCCAAAGATGCCCTGCTTTCCTGGGGAAAACTCAAGTGGCCGGGACGGCCCCTTAGCCTGGGAGAGATTCAAAATCGGGTCGGACCAAGCCTGTCCAGCGAAATCAGAACACTCAATGCGGTATTATACAGTCAGTCTAAGACGTCCTGGGAAACGGGGAATTTACTCTGGGCCGCTTTTGAAAAAGAAAAGAAGACGCAAAAAAAAGCCTCATCCAAACCTGAGGCTTTGGTGCCGCTCTATCCTTAATCAAACGCTAAACCTTATCAACGCCAACCCGTAGAAGATCGAGAGGGAATCATGTCAGAGCAGTATCATCGGCTTGCAATCGTCACGGGAGCCACATCAGGGATCGGGGAAGCCACGGTTAGAAAATTTATTTCCGCCGGTATCGGAGTGGTCGGCAATGGCCGTAACCATGAAAAACTGTCTGCCCTCGAAAAAGAGTTGGGTTCTGCGTTTCATGGCGTGTCAGGGGACGCAGCCGATCCGTCTACCCTGGACAAACTCTTTCTCTCGGTGAATCAACATTTTGGACAGTCGGCTGATATTGTCGTCGCCAATGCCGGGCAGGGCCTGGGCGGATCAGTTAAAGAGGCTGACCTGGAAAAATTTGAACACATCCTCAAGATTAATGTCACAGGAACACTCGCACTGCTTCAAAAAGGAGCAAAACAAATGATAAAGGATCGGTCAGCCCCCTACCCAGAATCGCCTGCCGATATCGTGGTCGTGGGATCGATTGTCGGGCGGCATATCTCCCCGTTCAGCGGCGTTTACGGCGCCACAAAATTTGCAGTCCATGCACTGGCGGAAGCCTTGCGCCGTGAGCTGGCTGGTGAAGGCGTCCGAGTTTCCCTAGTTGAGCCGGGATTTGTGCTAAGTGGATTTCAAGCCGGTGCAGGATACAGCGATCAACAGGTGGAGCAGTTCAAAAATAAATTTGGCCCGCTTTTGGAGGGGGAAGATATTGCTAATGCCATTCACTTCATCGTCACACAGCCTCCCTCAGTGCATATCAGTGACATTGTCGTTCGACCCACCCGGCAGGACTACCCATGATACGAATGCCGTAAAATTCTTTACCCGAAAAGAATCAGGCAGGATTTGAAACAGGCCTTATCAATCGCGGGAAAAACCTTGTACAATAGAGCGTCAGCTTAAAATGCAAGGGGATGTTAATAGAAGACCGTTTCTCCTTTTCAATCCAAATAAAACGAGGAGTTCAAAGATGAAAACCCCAAAACAATGTGTTTATATTGTATTATTATTGCTTTTATTTTCAGGCTTTACTGCGCCGTCATTCGCCGCTCCCTCAAGTCATCCCGCTTCATTAGAGGAAGTTAAAAAAGAGACGCAGGATGTATTGGATGCCCTTAAAAATTATACAGCGGACCAGCGTGACGAAGCCCTTCAAAAAACAAGAAAGGCCTTGGACAAGCTCGATAAACGCATTAAAATTCTGGAAACCCAGGTCGGCGTGGACAGAGCGCAATTGAGTGAAACCGCCCGTAAAAAAACAGATGCGGCACTGAAAGAACTGCACAAGCAACGGCGTGAAGTGGCTGAATGGTCAAGACGCTTGAAAAACAGCTCGACAGACGCTTGGGATCAAATGAAAAAAGGGTTTACAGAAGCCTATCGCGCTTTTCATCATTCCTGGGAAAAAACTGAAAAAGAATTTTCGGAGCACCAATAATCCGCCGTTCTGAAGACCCGTAACGGGATCGGGGCAGAACGCCCCCACCCCGTCATTTCACTTCACGGCTTACTCTGCTTTTAATGTCACCACGACACGACGGTTTTTCTCCCGGCCTTCGGGAGTATCGTTATCCGCGATCGGTCTGGACGCCCCATAACCTTTCGCCGTAAGCCGGGAAGGGTCAATCCCAAAACGGCTGATAAGATATTGCCGGACACTGTCGGCCCGCCTTTGTGAAAGCGTGCGGTTAACATGCTCCGGCCCGGTATTATCTGTATGCCCTTCCACTTCTGTGGTGGTGTTCGGAAACGCCTTCATGAAATCCGAAATTTTCCTTATTTCCGCATCATACTCCGGCTTCACCCGTGCCTTGCCCGTATCAAAGCGAATATTCAGATTAACGGTGGTTTGATCCGTGACCACCATACAGCCTCGATGATCAACCGTCGCACCTTCGAGTGAATCAGGACACTGGTCAAGGGCATCGGATACCCCATCGGCATCACGGTCTTTTTCAGGGGCATCAGGACAACCCATTGCATCCACAGTCACCCCTTCAGGCGTGCCAGGACAGTCGTCAATTTCATCATAAATCCCGTCCCGGTCATCATCCAATGGGCAGCCTTTTTCATTGACATGAATGCCAACAGGCGTATCGGCGCAGCGATCCCGGCTATCGGAGACCCCATCCCGGTCCGTATCCAAAGTACAGCCCTTGCCATCGGTAAGCAGCCCTCTCGGCGTATCCTGACATTCATCCACATGATCAGGGACGCCGTCACTATCGCTGTCCATCGGGCAGCCTTCTCCATCTACTTTGACCCCTGAAGGCGTTCCGGGACAAAAATCCTGACCATCGCTCACACCGTCCCCATCCACATCATCCACCGCAGATTCAACTTTTACAGAACAGCCTTTAGCGTCAACTTTGTCCCCCGCGGGTGAATCCGGACAACGGTCCAGGTCATCCCTGACACCATCCCCATCGCGATCCAAGGGCATTGCACAACCCGACTGATCGACAATCGTACCGGCAACAGAATTCGGGCATTGATCGAGAGAATCCCCGATCCCGTCTCCGTCACTGTCCTGTGGTAATACACTCACCGCTTCAACAGGTTCTGCTTGTTTCTTCGCTTGGCTTCCCCAGGCATAAACAAGCCCGACAGCCAGTTCCATATTATGCTGCGTCTGATGATCATCCACAAAAATAAACCGGAAATCCCCCCGGAGCCCAATGCGGTCCGATAGATGATATTGCGCCCCAAATCCATAGTTTGCCATAAAATTGGTGTCAGCCCCTCTCGGATTTGAATCCAGCGACAAACCGCCAAAGCCCACGGCCAAAAAAGGCACCAGCCGCTTGTCGGGCCTAAAATAATACAAGGCATCCATATGATAGAGCACCCCATGAATCGTACTGTCATTGTCCCCCAAAAAACTGGATTCAGTGGGAACATATTCCAAGACCCCCTCAAGCCCAAAATGTGAGGTCAATGCATAACCCAAACGCAGACCCATCACTGGGCTGACATCCAGTTTTTGCTGATGATCAAATTCATAACGGCCGATGAACGGGCTCACCGAATAACGCTCCGGGCTGATTTGCGCCTGACTTTCAGCGGAAAGGATCAGGATAAAAACAAAAACGAACGCAACAATGCTTTTCAATACTTTATCCTCCAAAAAACGAACAGCGATATGACTGCCGGGGTGAGAACAAGCGCCCGAAAGAATCAAGATGATCCATTCATACCGGAGTTTCTTCTGTAATAAACAGGGTAGCACCTGCTATTCAGGTTAAAGGGAGAATATTCCTAAAGTCAATATAATAATGTTTATTAACAACACGTTTACGCAAGCTGAGCGAGGGATATAAATTCCAATGTTTATAAATCTTTTTTGC
Organism: Nitrospiria bacterium; assembly: GCA_945787655.1. Lineage (GTDB taxonomy): Bacteria > Nitrospirota > Nitrospiria > SBBL01 > JAADHI01 > JAADHI01. The sequence goes on from CALZIJ010000016.1 coordinate 26,048, forward strand.
TGATTGCATCCGAAAAAATCCACTCAAAAAGAAAGACACACTCCATTTCTTAGAATGACTTTGACTTTTTCTTTTCCTCGTGGCATAAAGATGTCTATCGAAAACCTGTCCCAAATCCATAACCCTTACCGGAATGGCAGTATCTGTTTCTGTATGAACCTCATCACTTTTCTCGACCGCATTTTTCAGACCTCGCGATGAAAGCACGCTCAAACACACATCCGCCAACCGCCAGATTAAAGAACGCAGGATTTGAGTGCGGGATTCAAAAAACCAGAGAAAAAACACATTGCCTATGAACATTACGCAACAACAGGTTGAAGCCGGACAGGCGGTTTATACGAAACGTACGCTCGCAATATATGATCTTCTCGTGCTGGGCCTTTCAAACCGGCTGATTTGGAAATGCCCCACGCCGCAACTTATCACACACTATAATCAAAACGTGTCGGGAAACCACCTTGATGTCGGTGTCGGCACAGGGTACTTTCTGGATCACTGCCGTTTTCCTTCAGACACACCGCGTGTCGCTTTAATGGACCTGAACCCCGATACCCTGGAATTTGCCTCCCGGCGAGTGGCAAGATACCTTCCTGAAATCTACCCGCAAAATATTTTAGAACCCATCTCATTCGATGGAAACGGTTTCGATTCTGTGCAGCGCGGTTTTCCGGCCGAAAATGATCCCTCAGCCTCCCGCGCGCTTTACCGTCCAACCTTCTTTTTTGAGTAGTTCAATCAGTGTGTCTCGATGATCACCCTGAATTTCGATCACCCCGTCTTTCACCGTACCCCCTGTGCCGCAATGGGTTTTAAGCCGCTTTCCCAAGGCCTTTAAATCTTCTACGGAGAGCGGAACCCCCTTAATCACGCACACGCCCTTTCCTTTTCGTCCTTTCGTTTCCCGCCAAACACGCACGACACCGTCACTCGACGGAGGCGCTTGCAATTTTTTGCAAATACACTGAGCGGAAAGATGACTGCAGACGGGACACATTTTCCCGAATTCGGTCGAATAAACGAGACCGCTGTTTTTATCGTGTTTTCCTGGTTTCATCGGTACTCCATCCATATTGACAGAAAACGAGCCAAAGCCGACCGGATCATCATACGATAAACCCGGCGGGCCTTTCCATGCTTCCCGAAAAACAAAAACTTTTAAAGCAACATGAATTCCCCTAAAATGGCGGCGCATAGGAGAATGACAGATGATCCGCCTGACAGAAATCAAACTTCCACTGGAACATACGGAAGAAGACCTGATCGCGGTCGTCCTCAAAAAGCTCAAGATTCCGACAGATGCGCTCATCAATTGTACGGTTTTCAAGCGCAGTGTGGACGCCCGTAAAAAAACCCGCATCCATTTGATTTACACGCTGGATCTCGAAACCCTCGATGAGGCGCGCCTGCTTCGCGCGAACCAACACGACCCGCATATTCGGCCCACGCCCGACACAGCCTATCATTTCGTCGCGGAAGCACCCGCAGGTTTTAAGAAACGGCCCATTGTGATCGGCACCGGCCCTTGTGGTATATTCGCCGCCCTGTTGCTCGCGCAAATGGGCTTTCGCCCCATTGTCCTGGAACGCGGCAAGGCCGTTCGGGAGCGCACGGTGGATACCTTTTGTTTTTGGCGCAAACGCGTACTGGATCCGGAATCCAATGTGCAATTCGGCGAGGGCGGAGCCGGGACGTTTTCGGACGGAAAACTCTACAGCCAAATCAAAGACCCCGGACACCGCGCCCGAAAAGTCATGACGGAATTCGTCAAGGCTGGCGCGCCGACTGAAATACTGTATGTCAACAAACCGCACATCGGCACATTAAAACTGGTCGGCATCGTGGAAAAGATCCGCGCAGAAATTACCGCCCTCGGCGGTGAAATCCGTTTTCAAAAACGCGTTAAAATGCTCGACATCGACAAAGGCGCCGTTCAGGGCGTGACCCTCGCGGATGGAGAGCAGATTCGGGGCGAACACGTGATTCTGGCCGTCGGGCACAGCGCGCGGGATACCTTCCAAATGCTTTTAACGCAAGGGGTTTATATCGAAGCCAAGCCCTTTTCCATCGGTCTTCGCATCGAACATCCGCAATCACTCATCGACCGCTGCCGCTTCGGCCCGCATGCGGGACATCCCGTGCTCGGCGCGGCGGATTACAAACTCGTGCACCACTGCAAAAACGGCCGCTCGGTCTACAGTTTTTGCATGTGTCCGGGCGGCACAGTCGTCGCGGCGGCATCAGAGCCGGGCGGAGTTGTGACCAACGGCATGAGCCAATACTCACGCCACGAACGCAATGCCAACAGCGGCATCGTCGTGGGCGTCACACCGGCAGACTATCCCGAAGGCCCATTGGCGGGCATCGATTTTCAACGGCGCTGGGAACAACAGGCCTTTGATCTGGGCGGCCGGACTTATGATGCACCCGGCCAGCGTGTGGGAGATTTTCTCAAGAATCGCCCCACACCGGCTTTCGGAACCGTGCTGCCGTCCTATACGCCCGGCGTCATTCCGGGCGATTTAAGTGAAAGCCTGCCCGGTTACGCCATCGCGGCCATCCGGGAAGCGCTGCCCGTCTTCAATCAAAAAATCGAGGGGTTTGCGATGGACGATGCCCTGCTCACGGCGGTGGAAACCCGCACGTCCTCGCCAATCCGTATTAAACGAACAGTAGATTTCCAAAGCGTGAATACAGAAGGTTTATATCCCGCAGGGGAAGGCGCGGGTTATGCAGGCGGAATTCTTTCCGCCGCCGTGGACGGCATTAAAGCCGCCGAAGCGGTCGCGCTCAGCATGTTAAATGCAAATCAACCTTAAGGAACCACACATTCGATGCGGCTGCCGGTCCGGCCTGAAACCAGTTCAATACGGGTATTGATCCGTTCTTTGAGTTCCGGCACATGGGAGATCATGCCGATCATCCGTCCCCCCGACTGCAATTCCATCAAGGTATCAATTGCGACATCCAGGGCCTCCGGGTCGAGGCTGCCAAAACCTTCATCGATAAATAATGTATCGAGACGAATCCCTCCGGCATAGGCCTGCACTACGTCCGATAAACCCAGCGCGAGAGAAAGCGCGGCAATAAAACTCTCACCCCCGGAAAGCGTGGATGCTGGCCGGACTTTTCCCGTAAATGCGTCTTCCACTTCCAAATCCAGACCGGCCTTGCTTCGGCGATCAGAAACAGCCTCGCAACGCCGAAGCTGATACCGTCCCCGGCTCATCTTGGCCAGACGCTGGCCTGCCTCAATTAACACATCATCCATTAACACACTCAGCACAAACCGATGCAGGCTGAGATTATAGTTATTTTTCCCGTTGGCGATCTCACTCAATTTTCCGACAATCCCATAAGATGCCTCAAGCGTTTTTTCTTTTTGAGCATGATTCTGCAATTTTTTCTGAAGGGCTGCAAGCTGGGTCTGACGATGCTCCACCGCATGAAATCCCTTTGTCGCAGCTTCTTTTTCCTTTTCGGCGCTTTGGTACATGGCCCTCAGCTTCTCCATATCCGGCCGACACAAGTTTTCAATGGCCTTCTTTTTTTCTGTCATTTCTTTTTCGGCCAGCCGTTGTTGGTCCTGATGTTCCCGTACAGTTTTTTCCAGCACTTCAAGTTCATCTTTCGGGCAGCGTGCGTCCAAAAAAGAGGACAATGATTCAAAACTGCTTTTTTTAAGACGAGTGGTCCAAGCGGCTTGGGCCACCTCATCGTGCGTGTTTGCCTCGGAAAAAGAACGGTCCGCCGCCGTTTTTGCGGCTTCTGCGGCAGATTTGTTTTCTCTGGCCTGCTGATGTGCTTGCTCGGCGGCCCGAACCCACTGTATCAGTTCATCCCGACCTTTAACACACCGGGCGATTGCTTTCTCCAGGTTGCCCGCGCCACGATAGGCTTCGGGCAGCTCGGCTTCCTTGTTTTTAAAATCCACGGATGCCGCCGTGAAATCACTTTTGCAAAGACTCAAGTCTTGCTGTTTTTTTTCAAATTCAATCTGGAGTGACTGTGCTTTTTGTTGAAGTTGTTCCAGCGCCGCCTGCCATTTCGGATATTCAGAAGCTTTCTCAGTCAAGACAGTGATTTCTTGTTGAAGGGATTGAAGCTTTGTTTTACATGCCGCAACAGTGAGTTCTTTTTCCTCATCCTCAGTGCTTTGGAGTGCCTCCCGTTTGGCTGTTTCGACCTTTAATTCATTTTCGTAAGCCCCGAGTTTTTCACGAAATACATCCCGGACCTTCTGGCACTCCTCTTCCCGGAGACGGGCGGATGCCAGCTCTTCTTTTGATGGAACCTCAAACCTTTCGGGAAACGGCTTTCGATGCTCCCGGCTGCCACAAACCAGACAAGGCTCGCCCTCTTTCAGTTCCTGCGCCAGCAAGGCCGCCTGACCCTGCTGCCAGGACGCTTCACATTTTTTCCTCAGACAGACGGCTTCTTTATATTCAGTTTCCTTGTCCTGAAAAGCCGTTGTTCCTTTTGTTATATTTTTATGAAGTTCAAGTAAACGGCTGTCCTGCTGAATCCGGATCTGCATGTTTTTGAGCTGCTCTGAACATTTTTCAAAGGCAATGCGTTTTAAGGGGAGTTCACGAACGGCGGCCTCCAGATCCTTGATCTCCAGCTCCAGCTGCTCTCTTTGTTTCTTAAGGTCCACCATTTCTTTTTCCGATTGCCGGGCTTCAATTTCGGACTTTTTTAACCGGCTTTTGGCCTGAATCAAGCACTTTTCCGCGTCAAGCCATTGCCGATGCCGCGACTGATACCCCTCTAAAACAACGAACTCCTGCTTCAGTTTTTCGAGTCGTTGTTTTTTTTCGGTCATTTTTTGTTCGCCTGCGGCGGCCGTTTTTAACTGTTCAAGGGCTTTCTCAAATGCTTTCTGTTGAAATAAAACGGACTTCCGGGCCTTTTCCCATTCCGCCTTCCGCTGCAAACTCGCCTCGTAAACGGGCGCCAGTTCGCGGGCAGACCGGGCGTTTTGAAGCCGGAGAGCCTGCTCATCAACAAGGCCTTTCTTTCCTTGCAAAGCGGATAATATTTTTTGCGCTGCGTCAAAGTCTTGAAACTGCTTTTCCAGGGCCGTCGCCTGCTGAAGCTGCACCTGTTGATGATTAAACTGACGTTCCGCCGCCGCTTGAATCTGTTTCGCCTCAGTCATCTCTGCTGCGACAACAGCGCATTCTTTTTTTAACGCATCGATGGATTCAAGCCCTGCGGCTTCAAGTATTCCAGCCTGTTTTTGTTTCAAGTCCCGGACCTCGTTCTTCAGTGCATTGGCCTTGTCTCTTAATTGTTCTTCAAGCCGCGTGTAGACATGGGTTTGAAAGAGCTGGCGGAAGATGGCCTCGCGGTTTTGCGAATCCGCCAGTAAAAGTTCACGGAATTTTCCTTGCGGCAGCACCATGACCTGCCGAAATTGCGCCACACTTAAACCCGTCAGTCCCGTGATTTTTTCATTGGCTTCGGTGATTTTCCGTGGAACGAGCAGATCCTCCCTACCATCCGTACCCAGCCGCCACAATTGCGCCTCCGCAGATTGCGCCGTCGTGCCCTCGCCCCGCGCCTTGGGGCGCTCCTGATCAGGAATTCGGCGGATTTTATAGCGTTCTCCCGCCAGATTAAACACCAGAATGACTTCAGTTATTTGCCCCGGATCGGCATGATCACAGCGCATTTCCTTGCCGGAGCGCTCCGCCCCCGTGGTTTCGCCGTAGAGTGCAAAACAGATCGCATCCAGTATCGTGGTTTTTCCGGCCCCGGTCGGACCGTTGATCAGAAAAAGCGGGTGCTCTCCCAGCGAATCGAAATGAATGGTTTCCGTCTTCAGAATTTGATGTGTTTCATGTCCTTTTCCGGCGAGAATCACCACATCCCTTTTTCTGGATTTTTTTATAATATATTCGATTGCTTTTTTTCTGTCTTGAATCAGGACATAGTCTTGGAAATTAGGATCTACGCCCTTCAGGATTTCGTGCATAATGCCCTGGCTGTCTTCCGAGCGCGGATTGTCATCGGTAATCACCAACAGGTCGGCGAAATCGCCGGCAATCTTGCCCATTTTAGGTCGCTTGCCGCGATCTC
>CALZIJ010000017.1 GCA_945787655.1 Nitrospiria bacterium
CGCCATAATCAGTGGGGTCGATTTGTCTCCAGAAAACGTCGAGCAATTCTTCATAGGTAATTTTTTTGGGATCGAAAGTGATTTGCACAGCTTCCAGGTGTTCTGTTTGCCCGGACGCGACTTCTTCATAGACCGGGTCGACTTCAGGACCGCCTGTGTAGCCTGAAATGACATCGATTACGCCGTCCAGCGCGTGGAAAGGCCCTTCCATACACCAAAAACACCCACCGGCAAAGGTGGCCTTTTGTTCTTTTTCATTTTCCTGATTCACGATCTTTTTCCTTTCCCAGAAAAGCACTCAAAACAGACGATAAGGTTTAATATTTTATTGAACGTCAACTTGTATCCTGCTGTCAAGGGGATAACGGTTTCTGGGAAAATTTTGCCGGTCTGCCCAAAAAATACTGGGCAAAAAAGGACAATACAGACCGTACTTGCCTCGAAAACCCGGAAAGGAGGGCTGTTTTTTAACTGGTATGACTATTGCTACTGTTTCAGGCAGAATCTTTTAAGCAGAATTTTTTAAAATGTTGAGGTGTTCATATGGATTCCATTTATCCTGTTCTTTCAGGCGCATTGGCACAAGAGAAAAAACTTGAGGTCATTACGAATAACCTGGCCAATGTGGGTACCACGGGATTTAAAAAAGATATCGCGGTTTTTGAAGGATTAACGCCCCATGTGATGAATGCTCCGGGAACGGAAATTCAACCCCTTGGGACATTGTTCGGCGCAGATGCGACTTTTGGCCACCTTCAACAGATTTCAACCGACTTTTCATCCGGGCCGATTCAAGTGACGGGCGAGCCCTTGGACCTGGCCATTCATGGAGAGGGGTTCTTTGCCGTGCAGGCCCCGGACGGGGTGCGATATACGCGAAACGGCCATTTTACCCTGGACGCCGGGGGACAGTTGGTCACGATGGGAGGACACCCTGTTTTAGGCAGCGCGGGCCCGATTAATTTACCGCCGGGAGTCGTGACCATTGATGCGGTTGGAAACATTTCCGTCAAGGGGGGTGAAGCCGGAGCAACGGTGGTTGAGATAGATGTACTCCCGGTATTTACCGTTTCGAACCCACAAGATCTTAGAAAAACAGGACAGGGCCTGTTTGAAGTGGTGGGAGGTTCGGCCGTCCCATTCCTTGAGGGCCGCGTGCAGCAAGGGGCAATCGAAGGTTCAAATGTCAATCCGGTTGAGGAAATGGTGGCGATGATCGAAGTGATGCGGCTTTACGAAGCCGCGCAAAAGGCAATGCAAACCGCTGATGAGATTACCGCAAAGGCTTCAAACGAAATCGGCGTTATCGGATAAATAAGGAGAAGAGCAAATGATGCGGGCACTTTCAATCGCCAGTACGGGGATGGCGGCACAACAGTTATCAGTAGCGGTTGTGGCCAATAATCTGGCCAATGTTTCCACTGTCGGATTTAAAAAGGGACGATGGGATTTTCAGGACCTGATTTACCAAACCTTAAAATCTCCCGGCACAACGACGGGGGCGGGACAGGTGCCGGTTGGAATACAAATCGGGACCGGGGTTGACCCGGTTTCCGTATACCGGGGGTTCGCGCAGGGGGATTTCCAGCAAACGGACGCCCCGCTGGATATGGCGATCGAGGGGGAAGGGTTTTTCCAGGTCACTTTACCCGACGGGACGGTGGCTTATACGAGAACGGGCTCATTTAAAATGAGCAGCGATGGCAGCATCGTTTCTTCGGAAGGATACCCTGTACAACCGAACATCTCTATTCCACCAGACGCGCTGAGCATTACCATTTCTCCACAGGGCGAAATCAATGTTTTAACACCGGGGAGTGCCGCCCCCACGCTGCTTGGCACCATTGAGCTGGCCCGATTTACAAATCCCGCCGGGTTGAACAGTTTGGGAAAAAACCTGTACCAAGCGACGGCGGCTTCAGGTGACCCGACCACCGGAACGGCCGGCCTGGATGGTTTCGGAACGGTTTTGCAGGGTGCGCTTGAGGGGTCGAACGTGAATATCGCTGAGGAAATGGTGAATATGATCGTTGCTCAAAGGGCCTATGAGTTAAATTCAAAGGCCATTCAAACCTCGGATGAAATGTTGTCCATAGCGAATAATATCAAACGGTAATCGTATGAAACTGAAAACAGTCACTTTGTATTTAATCATCCTGACGGTGTTATCGTTCAATACCTCTGTTGCCGCGTCTTTTCCCAAGGCAAAGGGAATGGAGGATATCTCCGGGCGTTTGGGGCAATGGGTGGCAGAGCGTCTTTCCCTCAAGGCTTCCGAAATTGAAGTTGGTCGCGTGCGCCTGATGAACGGGCAGAAATCCTTTTCGGATGAGCAGATCATTGAGGTCCGGGCTGCGCGTCCGGGGAGGCTTTTGGGCAGGGTTCTTTTTGTGGTCACACTGTCTAAAAACAACGAGACGCCTTTCGAGCAATGGGTCAGTGCGGATATTCAACAGGTTCGGGAGATTTTGGTGGCCCGCCGTACCTTACGCCGATTGGATGTGCTTCAAAAGGAAGACCTCGATTTTCAGTCCATTCGTGTCAGGAGTCAGCGTGTCCTGTATGAAACTGACCCGGAACAAGTGGTTGGAAAACGGTTAATGCAGTCGCTTCGAAAAGGGATGCCGATACGGACAACACAGCTTGAAGCTGTCCCTGTGGTCCAACGGGGTGATCGCGTGACCATTCGTTTTCGATCCGAAGGACTTGAGATTGTGACCGTGGGTGTAGCGAAGGAGGATGGCCAATTGGGCGCGACGATCAAAGTTCTGAACATGGATTCTCGAAAATTGATTTTTGCAGAGGTTTTTGGGGCGGGCGAAGTCCGCATTGTACCGCACGGTAAGGAGTAGCGTATGTGCATTGAACATCAAAGCCGGCGAACCCGGGATTTCGCGATCCTTCTCCTCGCCTTCGTTTTCATGTGTGTGGTTTCTGGCTGTATCTCCGGTGAAAAGCGGAGTATGATTCGGGTCACAAATAAAGAATCCCGTTTGAAAGACCGGATTGAAGATTCACAAAAATCCTCTAAAAAATCCCTGATGATCATGAAGCTTCACCTGGAGCACGAAAAAAAACAGAAAAAGAATATCGGTTCACTCTGGAACGAAGGGCAGTCACGTCATTTCTTTTTTCAGGATGCCAAGGCGAGTCATGTCGGAGACATTGTGACGGTTCGCGTGGTTGAAAATGCCAGCGGTTCAAAAGCTGCCGGGACATCGACAGACCGGACTTCCACCATCGGCACCTCGACTGCATCTTTTTTCGGGACGCCATCCAATACGCTGGGCAATCTGGGAGCGAGTGCGGACTTCTCCAATTCTTTTGAAGGAGACGGATCCACCAGCCGGAGCGGTAATTTAACCGCCGATGTTACAGCCATTGTCACAGCAGTTTACCCCAACGGCAACATGCTCATTGAGGGGGAGCGCGAAGTTTTAATCAACAATGAAAAAGAATACCTTGCCGTCAGCGGCATCATCCGTCCGGAAGATGTCCAGCAAGGGAACACGGTGATTTCTACGGTGATTGCCGACGCTAAAATAGAATATTCCGGCTCAGGGGTAGTGAGCGACAAGCAGCGGCCGGGCTGGTTTGTCCGCATTCTGGATTTTATCTGGCCGTTTTAATATTCGATCTGTAGGGAATGCCCAAAGGCCTTTGATACAAATATTTTTTCTAAACGTTCTCTCCCTTCCCGTTCTCTTCCCTTAAAACGACTATTTTCAGCACCAAAGATCTAAACTTAAAAATCAATAGAGATTTAGGGGAGTTGAAAATTTTTTTTACACGCAAGATAATGCGTTTAACAACCCAGTTAAGCGATGGGAGAGAGTATTTTATACGAAATTCGAAAGTGTTCGGTAGATAATTCCGATTTTTCTGCTTCTTTCTCGGGAAGGCTTTCCTCTTGTCATTGCTGCAGAAGATCCGATTATTGTGGGCATTGTCCCGCGCAGAGGAATACAGCGTTGATCTTTAAGCTTTTTAAGCCGATGACCCTTTATCAAAGAGTCGGGGCCGGTAAGTCAAACTGGCCAGACCAAAAGACTTTAAACCCTTTTGGAAAGATGTCGAGGCAAAAAAGTTTGATCCGGTGCACTACATCCAATATCACTACATCGCATCTCAGAATGAAATTGACTTATGAGGTGATCCTGAAAAATTCCGAATGGGGCTGTAGCAGATAACATTTTCTTAGCTATCTGGGACAGCCCCAAAAAAAGAAAATACAAACCACTTTTATGCGCTTGAAAGATTGTTTGGAAGAAAAGGGTGTTCTTAAGCCCGCCAAACGGACCGGCTTGGAAATCGCAAAAGATTCGGAATATGACCCGCACCGGAAAATGATTAAAGCCGTGACGGGGGAAAGTTATTAACCATTGAACCGAAAAGAAGGACCATGAAACATAAAACCGTTAGTATGATTTTCGGGATGTTGATTTTTGGTCTTTTTTTGCTGACCCAGTCAGGATGGGCCAGCAATTGGTTGTATATGCAAGGCATGGAAAAAAGCGATGCAAAAAAAATGAGGATATGGGGTTTTATCCAACCCATGTATTCAATGACGGATGGAACGCGATTGAAAGCGGGTGGCTGGAGCGGCCAGGAGGCGGCTTTTAACACGATTAAACCGGACCTTGATTCCAAAAGTCAGTTTCAAATGCGCCGGGCGCGCATCGGAGCACGCGGCCGGGTGAATGACAAAATCAATTATTTCATGCTTTCCGAGTTTGGAGACAACGGCATTACGCGGCACAGCGGCGGCAGCGTGATGTTAACCGATGCCAGTATGACCTTAAGTTACGTGAAAGGAATGCATATTCGTGTGGGTCAGTTTAAATACCCGGGTTCAGAAGAGGGACTCCAGGCCATTCATGTCCACAATTACAACAATTTCGCTACCTCTGTGGATCAACTGCTTCTCGAACGTTTTTTTGACGGGGATGGTTCTGACGCGCAGTCCGCCAACGGCGCAAACGGTCCTGTCGGGGCTTTCCGGGATGTGGGGGTTCAATTGTTTGAAACCTTTAAAATGCAGGGCTGGGAGCACAGTTATGCTTTTATGGTCGGAAACGGCAATGGCATTACCCGTGGCGATAATAATGGTCATTCTGAATTTTACGCCTATTTAGCATCAGAAAAAGTATTTGGCGGAAAAGGCCCGCGCCGAAATGGTTGGAAAATGTTTGCCTGGCTTCAGGAGGGAAAACGAACGCTGAACCAAGCCGGCGCGGGAACGTATGACCGGAGACGATACGGACTGGGGACAACCTTTCGGAAAAAACAAGTTCGTTTTTTTGCAGAATATATTATAGCGGACGGCATGATCTTTAACGGAACTGACGGCGGCGCAGTTCCCGGTGCCAGAAACAATGCGGACACTGCCACTGCTTCGTTTAATATCGCTCCGGTAGATAAAGCCAATGGGTGGTATGTTGATTTTGGATACAGTATTCGCCCGGTCTGGAGCGTGGAGCTGCGCTATGACGTACTCAACCGTAGAACGGACAGTGCTTCCGGCAATGAACGTAAATTTGAAACGCTGACTTTAGGGAGTCAAATCCATTTAGATAAAAAAACACGGGTGACTCTGAACTATGATATTCGAAAAGCTGAAGCCCGAAATCAAGCCGGGAGTGCCGCAGCCAACCAGGTGCTTGACAGCATGGATGACACGGCCTCCATCCAGCTCATCACTATTTTTTAGTCCCAGGGGAAACAGGGTGATGTCTAATAGCAGCAACATGGCGTATTTAAGCAAGATAAAGCAAAGCATGAGTGCGAAGTTTATCGCGGTCATCGTGAGTGCTTTATTGGGCTTGTTTACCGTGGCATTTCTGATTTTCTGACGAGTCAGATTAAAGACCTTTACGGGATATTTTTTAATGTTGCCGACGGTCGGATTTCTGGTTACATTCTTGTATCGGAAATATATTGGCCGTTCGTTAAGCCAGACGATTGGGGCCATGAAGCAATTGACTGGCAGTGACGAGGACGAGGAAGTGGAACGCCTTGATCTCAATGCGCTTTTAGAGCGCAGCGATGAAATCAGTCAGGTTGGAAGGGCTTTGGAGATTTTTCTCAAGAATTATCTGGACAAAAAAAGCCTGGAAAAAGAGCGCAAAGAAGCCTCGATGCAGGCGAAAGCCCAGCGTAAAACGGAAATGAAACAGCTGGCCAATGCCTTTAAGCAGCGTGTTCAAAGCGTCATTGAATATGTCGCAGAAGCCTCTGTCTCCCTAAAGAACACCTCTGAAGGAATGACCAACATCGCAAAACATTCGGCGACACTGACGGGGAACACGTCCGAGACCGTATCGGTCGTCAATAATAAAGGGGGTTTCCAGAAATCTGGAGGAAGTGACCGAAGCATCTCTTGAAGCGAGTACCTGTTCCGAGCGGGTTCTCGAAGCCGCACAGACACTTTCCTCGAAAGCCGAAATACTGGAAGCGCAAGTTTCAGAATTTGTGTCTGAAATTAATGCAGGATAGCATCCAATCGATAGAGACGGAGAACAAGACCTTTGCCCGTTTTAACCCGTTCCCTTTTATCCGAGACAGTCTGTTGTATTCAAAATGCTCACTCTTGTCAAAAAGATAACGCTCGATAGGAAAAATTTGCCGCTTTTATCCCTGTTTGCCGGAAGGAATTTCTAATCCCTTTAAAAAAAAGGCGGAAGCGCAAATTAACCGTGCGTTCGGGCGGTGCTTGATTTGGTATGAATATTGCTAGTACACCTAGTGATGTGAATGTTGCTGTTCTTTGACTCAAAAGGCGGCGATTCTCAACAGGCCCGATGGGATAATAACCAACAGGATGCGCAGTATGATTGAAAATGCTTTAAGACATAAAAGATCGAACCGGATGATCCATTTTATCTTATTACTATATGCGCTCGCGATATTGATTGCGATCCTGTTATTCGCCATGCCGTCAAAGGCCGCACGGGTGAAGGATATTGCGACGATTGAAGGCGTCAGAAATAACGCCCTTATCGGGTATGGATTGGTCATCGGATTAAATGGTACGGGGGATAAAAACGGCACCCTCTTTACCGTACAAAGCCTTTCAAGTATGTTAACCCGTATGGGTGTGACCGTTGACCCCGCAGCGGTGAAAGTCAAAAATGTGGCGGCTGTGATGGTGACTGCCCTGCTGCCCCCCTTTACGCGTCCAGGAAGTCATCTGGATATTGTCGTGTCTTCCATGGGCGATGCGACCAGTTTACAGGGCGGAACGCTGTTGTTGACGCCCTTAAAAGGGCCGGACCAGGAAATCTATGCTGTTGCCCAGGGTTCTGTTTCTATCGGGGGCTTTGTGGGCGGACAGGAAGGGGACAAAACACAAAAAAATCATCCCACTGCGGGACGCATCGCCAATGGGGCTATTGTGGAACGGGAGGTGCCGTTCGCATTCTCGGATATGGATCGCTTTAAAATCCTTCTTCGGGATCATGATTTTACGACGGCATTGCGCTTGGCGGATACGATCAATAAAGCATTGAAACAAGAATCAACCGGCTCCCCAATCGCCCGCCCGATAGATTCCGCGACCGTGGAGCTAAGGGTCAGCGATCAATACAAGGGCCGGGAGGTGGCATTGCTGTCCAAGATTGAAGGGCTGGATGTCAAAATTGATTTTTCTGCTAAAGTTGTAGTGAATGAACGAACCGGAACAATTGTGATGGGAGACCAGGTGCGTATATCCGATGTGGCCATCGCTCACGGAAATTTAACCATTCGGGTTCAAACCGAATTTCAGGTTTCCCAGCCGCCCGCCTTTGCACCTGAAAATGCCGAAACGGTCGTTGTTCCCCAACAGGAAGCGGACGTTTTGGAAGAAGAGGCCAAGATTGTGCTTGTGAAAGGCGGAACAACCATCGGCACGCTCATCCAAGGACTTAATTCTATCGGCGTCACGCCACGAGATTTAATTTCAATCCTTCAGTCGATCAAGGCGGCGGGCGCCTTGCATGCGGATTTGGAAATTCTTTAACATTTTAAAATATAAAGTGAGAGAGGAAACGATGATGAACGGAGTAAATTATTTTTCCATGCATCGCCAAATTCTGGACCAGCAGCGTTTAACCGAGGCCGCGGTTGAATCCAGCCGGTCTTCCGGGGGAAAAAATGTTGAAGCTATTGAAAAGCTTGCTGAAATTAAAAAAGGTGCCAAGGCCTTCGAATCTTACTTTATTCAAACATTATTAAAAGAAATGAGAAAAGGGATTCCAAAAACGGACGAAAGTCGCGTAGGATTAGGGAGTGACATGTATCAATCCATGTTTGATGAAGCCATTGCTGAAAAGATTGCGGAAAGCGGCGGGGTCGGTTTGGCGAATTTGCTTTCAGAAAAATTATCCGATCCGGTTGATCGGGCTAAAGATTTAAAGGCAATGAACCGATAAGGTAATTGGGTAGGAAAAGGAGTAGAAAATGAAGATACCTGATAAAGACCCCAATCATCTTTTAGAAAGTGCTTTGCTTGGCAGTCAAAGGGGCGTCAACGAAGTTAAACAACAGGATGCCTCAAAGCCGCATTCGGCTCAACAGTCCTCAGCCCCGGATTCTGTCGATATTTCGGAGCAAGCCCGGACACTGCAACAGTTGACCCAGCTGGTCTCAACCGAAACGAATGTGCGCATGGACCGGGTTGAGGAAATCCAAAAAGCGATTGCTGCGGGCACTTACGAGCCGGATGTCAAGGAAACGGCTGAAAAGCTGTTGCGATCCACACTGCTCGACAACATTCTTTAACCTTGTTTTATAAAGTAAAGAGGAATTTCATTGTCGTTAATGACCACACCTGCGCTGGCTTTAAATGATGCAGACACCTATGAACTGATTGCTATTCTGGAAAAGACATTGGGTGCCCAGCAACAGCTGTTATCCATCCTTCAAAAAGAAAAAAGTTTGATTATTGATGGGAAGACAGACCCACTCGTAAACTGTGCGGGAGAAAAAGAGGAGGTGTTAAAACGTCTTGCGGAATTGGAAACCGAGCGTCTGCAATTGATCCAGGCCATATCAAGCAAAGATTCACCCCTCACCCTAAAATCACTCATTCCGAGGGTGTCCCCTCATTTTCGCGAAAAGCTGGAAACCCTGCGTTCACATCTCGGTGTTATAACAAGCAGTATTGCTGAGTTAAATGCCATGAACGGCATTTTGGTTGAAAGAGTATTGGGGCAAATATCGGAATTGTTTGCCGTACTTCAACATATTACGTCCAATGGCGAAACCTATCAGTCCACGGGGGAAATGCAGGTCTTGTCCCCAGGGAGAACCATCAGCAGGGGATAAGTTCAATGGCTGGCATTTCAGGGATGTTTAATACCGGACGACTCGCGCTTTTTGCAAACCAGAAGGGCCTTGATGTCACTTCACAAAATATCGCCAATGTCACCACGCCCGGATATACCCGTCAGGAAGCCGTACTAGGGACGACATCACCGATTAACAGTTCCCCGGGGCAGACCGGCACGGGGGTGGAAGTCGCTGAAATTCGTCGCGTGGTCAATACATTTTTTGAACGTCAAATCACCTTGGGTGAATCGGATTTTGGCCGGTTTCAAGCCGAGGAAGGACTGTTAAGCCGGATAGAATTGTCTTTTACGGATGCGGAAGGGACAGGGCTTAGTCTTGCCTTATCCGACTTTTTTTCCGCCATTCAGGATCTTTCGACGCACCCTGAGGACCGTCCAACCCGGACTCAGCTTCTGGAGCGTGCCGCCCAGCTTTCTCAGCAGTTTGTGACGATGGACACGCGTTTTCGACAAGTCCAAACGGATGCGGATAAAGAAATCGTGGGTGTGGTGGGGGAAGTGAATCAATTTGCGTCCCAAATCGCGGACCTGAACGCACAAATTCAGCAAGCCACTATTTTAGGGCAAAACCCGAACGATCTTTATGATCAACGTCAAAACCTGGTGAATGAAATTTCAGAACGAATCGGGGTCCAAACCATTGAAGATGCTGAAGGCCGCGTGACGGTATTTATCGGCAACGGAAAAACCCTTGTTGAAGGAAACCGGGCCGGGTCTTTGGTCGCGGTGGCCAATGCCGATAAAAGCGGGCGGGTGGATATTTCTTTCGATCCGGGTACGGGCTCACGTACAGATATCACTGCGGACATCTCGAATGGGCGGTTGAAGGGACTATTAAATATCAGAGACACGGACATTCCGGCTTACCTCAATACCCTGGATCAATTATCCTCAGCCGTTATTAATGAAATCAATATGCAGCACCGTTCAGGATACGGGCTGGATGCTTCCACCGGGAACAACCTTTTTGGCACATTGGTCCCTTCCGCAACCGGCATAAATGCCAATACGGGAAGCGGTGTTTTAAGTGTCGCAATTGCTGATGCAACAGTGCTGACTCTGGATCAGTACGAAGTCACCGTCTCAGGAGGAAACTATACCATCACCAATCTGGATACGGGTGCGGCCTCTACGCCGGGTGCGCTGCCGCAAACATTTGAAGGGTTGACGGTTTCTATTGCGAGCGGCACACCCGCAAACGGGGACCGTTTTCAGGTCAGCGCCCATAAAGGCATGGCAGGCAGCATGTCGGTCAGTTTAACGAATCCGGATCAGGTTGCGGCTGCCGCCACTGCGGCGGGCGCTCCCGGAGACAACAGTAATGCGAATTTGATGGCGGCCATTCAGGATCAATCGCTGGCCGTTTTGGGAAGTAATACCTTTCAGCTTTTTTACGGCGGATTTGTCGGGGAAATTGGAACAAAAACACAGTCAGCGCAACGCGGACTGACCGTAGAAACCGGTCTTCGTACCCAATTACAGAATATGCGTCAGGAAACCTCCGGTGTTTCGCTGGATGAAGAGATGACCAATATAATCAAGTTTCAGCGGTCGTATGAAGCCGCTGCCCGTTTAATTACGACCGCCGATGAACTGATTCAAACGATTTTGGCAATGAAAAACTAGACGGAAGCCGACAAGAGACTTTAGCATGCGTGTATCTGAAAAAATGATGTTTGACAACATGAGCAGCCAGCTTCAAAAACAGTCGGCTTCACTGTTGAAGCTTCAGGAGCAGGTCACCAGCGGGAAGAAAATCAGAAGGCCTTCAGATGATCCCATTGGACAGGCCGACGTGATGAATCTTGAAAAATCTCTGGAAAGCTCTGATCAGTATTTGAAAAATATCGATCGTCTGACTTCGTTTGTGTCGGCCAGTGAAACCGTACTAAAAACCGTGCAGGACCAATTGACCCGTGCACGGGAATTGGCAGTGCAGGGGGCGAATGCCACCAATACGGCGGCAGATCGCGCCATTATGGCCCAGGAAGTGCGGCAAATTTATGATCAATTGATTGCAGCCGGCAATACCAACCATGCCGGGGTGTATCTGTTTGCGGGAAATCAGGTGAAAACCAGTCCCTTCATACAACAAGGGACTTTTATTGGCACCACCATTTCCCCTCCGGTGACGATTACCGCATCAAGCAATGATGTCCTGAATATTACGATTGACGGGGTTACGGAAAATGTGACCTTGACGCCAATCGCCGGGGCAAGCGGGGCGCAATTGGCGGCTTCGGTGGAGACCGCGATTAATGCAAACACCACATTTCAAACCGCTGGACTTAGTGTTTCTGTGAGCTATGACACGGACCACCTTGTTTTTACCTCAAATGCCGTGGGCGGTACATCAGCGGCAACCCCAAATTCCGGGACGGCTTTTGCGACTCTTGTCGGCGCGGGGCCGGGAACAAACCGTCCGGCGGGGACTTATATGGGGGATTCTGCTGAAAATGCGATCTTAATCGGTGAAAACACCAGTCTCTACAAAAACTTGCCCGGAGACCGCCTGCTTAAAGGGACCGGGGGCGGTGTGGATGTGCTCTCTGTTGTGGGGGCTTTGCAGCTTGCTATGGAAAGCAATGATGTGAGCGGTATTCAGACTGCCTTAACCAACTTGACCGGTGCGCAGGATCAGATTAATAACGAACGGTCGTTAATCGGAGCAAGACTCAATCGCGCCGAAACTGCGGAAACCATGCTGGAAGACTTTAAATTGACCGTTTCCCGTCTTAAATCCGAAACAGAAGATATTGATCTTCCCTCTGCGATTTCAAACCTTCTTTTGCAGGAAACCATGCTTGAAGCGACGCGCGCTGCCGCCGCAAGAATTGTTCAACGGTCCCTGCTTGATTTTCTCCGTTAATTTACCCCGTTTTCTCTGTCAAAGTGGATTTTATCTCGTCAAAATCATGACGAGGTGAAATCAATACCCCCCAAAAAGCGAGGGCCTTGTCAGCGTTAAAGGGTTCTCTTTGGACGGTTTTCATTCCTGATATTTATTAATTACCATTCATCAGGAATTTTCCTGAGAAAAATCATTTAAAAATGATGGCAAGAAAATTGCATTTATATTCCCTGAATTTTTCACTTTCATTTAAAGGATATTCCGTTGTTGGCTGAATAACCTTGGGGGAGGTGCCTACATGAAAGCCGTTATTCTTGCCGGGGGTCTGGGGTCGCGCATCAGTGAGGAAACACATGCCAGGCCCAAACCCATGATTCACATTGGCGGGAAGCCTATGCTTTGGCACATCATGAAAATTTACTCTGCATACGGCATTAACGATTTTATTATTTGTTTGGGATACAAGGGTGTGATGATCAAGGAATACTTTAGTAACTATTTTCTTCATATGTCTGATGTCACGATTGATGTGGAACATCAAAAAATGGAAGTCCATGAAAACCATGCCGAGCCTTGGCGGGTGACACTGATTAACACAGGCGAACTGACCATGACGGGCGGCCGTTTAAAACGGGTGCGGGAATATCTGGGAGACGATGATTTTTGCTTCACCTATGGTGACGGGGTTGCGAATGTGGATATTAAAAAGCTGGTGGCCTTCCATCAGTCCCACAATAAGCTGGCGACAGTCACGGCAGTCCAGCCCCCCGGAAGATATGGCGCACTGGAAGTGATTGGTTCGACTGTAGAAGGTTTTCTGGAAAAGCCCTTGGGGGATGGGGCCTGGATTAACGGCGGTTTTTTTGTTTTATCCCCCAGAGTCATTGATTATATCGATGAAGACCAGACCGCCTGGGAAAAGGAGCCAATGGAAAAACTTGCCGATGAAGGGAATCTTTCTGCCTATTTTCATAAAGGGTTTTGGCAGCCGATGGATACACTCCGTGATCAGCGGCAGATTGAAGCCTTGTGGAAAAGCGGAAAAGCCCCATGGAAAGTATGGACATGAATATCGATTTTTGGAAAGGCAAACGGGTATTGATTACCGGACACACCGGATTTAAAGGAAGCTGGCTTTCACTCTGGCTGCAAACATTGTCTGCGGAGTTGACCGGGTTTGCCCTTGAAGCCCCGACAAACCCGTCGTTGTTTGAGGCCGCGCGTGTCGCAGACGGCATGTTTTCTGTCGTTGGGGATGTCAACGATCTGGATGACTTGAAAATGACTTTGTCAGAGCGCAGACCTGAAATTGTTTTCCACATGGCGGCGCAGTCCCTCGTTCGCCGCTCTTACGAAGACCCGATCGAAACCTATCATACGAATGTCCTGGGCACGGCCAATGTTTTGGAAGCGGTTCGACGGTCGGGAACGGTGCGGGTGGTCATTGTGGTGACGAGCGACAAGTGTTACTTGAACAAAAGCGATGGTTCGTTTTACACGGAGGATGATCCCCTGGGCGGGCTGGACCCGTATTCCAGCAGCAAGGGCTGTACGGAGTTGGTGACGGCAGCCTATCGGGATTCCTTTTTAAAAGAGTACGACATTGCCGTTGCGACCGTTCGCGCGGGAAACGTCATCGGCGGGGGAGATTGGGCGAAGGACCGTTTGATCCCGGATATTATGGACGGTCTTGTGAACGGCAATCCTATTCTGATTCGGAATCCAAACGCGGTGCGTCCGTGGCAGCATGTGCAAAATCCACTTGAAGGCTATTTGTTGTTGGCTCAGCGCCTTTGGGAAGACGCAGGCACATTTTCAGGGGCGTGGAATTTTGGACCGCCTGAAGCCGATAACCGCCGGGTGGCATGGATTACCGATCAACTCATCAAAGGCTGGGGAAGTCCTGTCCGATGGAAAACGGAAAACGATAGCAAATCTCGCGAATCTGAAGTGCTAAAGCTTGATTCTTCAAAATCCCGAAAAGTGTTGGGGTGGGCTCCTAAAGTCTCACTGGAGCAGGGTTTAAGCTCAGTCATTGAATGGACCAAAAGTTTTCATGCGGGAGAAGATATGCAGCAACTGACATTACAGCAGATCCTTAAAAACCAGGAGCGGATTGCTGCATGAGCGATCAGAAATGCAGATATTGTGGAACCCTGATCAAGCATTCCTTTTGTGACCTGGGGACTGCGCCGCTTTCCAATGCCTTTCTGTCAGAAAAACAGCTCACCGAACGGGAAATATATTATCCCTTGCATCCGAAAGTCTGCTCCTCGTGTTTTCTTGTACAGCTTCCTCAATTCCAGACCCCGGGGGAAATTTTTCAGGAATATGCCTATTTTTCTTCATATTCGAGCAGCTGGGTAGAGCATGTGAAGACATATACTGACCATGCCATCAAGCGTTTTGATTTGAATCAGAAAAGTCAGGTGATCGAGATTGCAAGCAATGACGGGTATTTACTCTCCCATTTTAAAGAAAGAAACATCCCCATTTTAGGGATAGAACCTGCTGAAAATGTGGCCGCATCCGCTATTGAAAAAGGAATACCGACGCGGGTTCAATTTTTCGGGGTTGAATCAGCCAGAAAAATGCAGGCGGAAGACATTTTAGCTGACTTATTGATTGGGAATAATGTCCTGGCGCATGTCCCGGATTTACATGACTTTGTCGGGGGAATGAAATTGATACTGAAAGAAAGGGGACGAATTACGCTGGAGTTTCCACACCTGTTGACCCTGATTGAGCAAAACCAGTTCGACACGATTTATCATGAGCACTTTTCCTATTTTTCTTTATTCACGGTGAAGCAGATTTTTTTAAAACACAAACTGAAGATTTTTGATGTAGACACTCTTGAAACACACGGCGGGTCGATACGCATATATCTTTGCCACGAAGAGGATGAGACGGAAAAACCCGCTCAAGCCGTTACGGATCTTTTAGAAAAGGAAAGCGCGGCCGGGTTAAACCGGATAGAAACGTACACCGCTTTTTCCGGAAAAGTCGAGGAAACCCGTTTAGGGTGTTTGTCGTTTTTAATTTCCTTAAAGTACGACGAAAAAAAAGTAGCGGGGTATGGCGCGCCGGCAAAAGGAAACACGCTTTTAAATTATTGTGGTATTCGCAGTGATTTGCTGCCTTACACTGTGGATCAAAACCCGTATAAGCAGGGAAAATTTCTTCCGGGAAGCCGAATCCCTGTCTGTCATCCGGACAAAATCCGGGAGACAAAGCCGGATTATCTCATCATTCTACCCTGGAATCTGAAAGATGAAATTATGTCACAGATGTCTTTTATACGGGAGTGGGGCGGTAAATTTGTCGTGCCCATTCCCAGAACACAAGTGTTTTCATGATGATGGGTGTCCAAAAAAATCTGGCATTGCTTGATCTTCAAAAGATCGTTTTTAAACAGCTAGGAAATCAATGATGAGATATTTTCAGCCTGGCGGCGCACTGCCGGGATTGAGCGCCCGTGAAGAGACCATCAACAGTATCCGCCAGCTTTCCGCGGCCTTCAATGTGAATCAACCTGGCTCCGGCGCTTTTTTTTCGGATAATTTATTTACGTTTGGCCGGAACTTGGGCTTTTTGTCCGATGAGCGGTTTATCGATGCAATCGAAGGCATCTTTGAAGATGAAATTGAGAAATCCATTATCTGGAGAACACATGTTCTGACATGGGCCGCTTTGACTTGTCTCCGCCTGCCGGGAGATTTTGTTGAGTGCGGCTGCTATTGCGGTAAAACAGCGCAAGTCATTTCAAGATATACCCGCTTAGAGCAAACGGAAAAGCGGTTTTATCTTTATGATGTATTTGATCAGCCGCCGGATGCGCCTCACGGTATGGCCCGCCACTCGGATGTTTTGTACGAAGACGTCAAAGCACGTCTTAAACCTTATCAAAATATCATTGTCACAAAAGGGCGTGTTCCGGAGGTTTTGGCCGAGGTTTCTCCTAAGACCATTGCGTTTATGCATATCGATATGAATTCGGTTTCGGCTGAAATCGGCGCCTTGGATGTGCTGTTCGACCGGATTATCCAAGGCGGGATTGTTATTTTTGATGACTACGGCTGGGCGCCGTATCAGGCCCAGAAATTAGCGGAAGACCGTTTTATGGAAGAGCACGGATACAAAATTCTTGAGCTTCCGACCGGACAAGGCATGATGATTAAATCCTGACCCGGCGGGATATTTAAGATAAGGGAAAATGACCTTTAAAGAAAGCCTTTTAAAAGGGGCCTATATCATTAATATCGAAGCGCACGAAGATTCCCGTGGATTTTTTGCCCGCTCGTTTTGCAAGCAGACATTCAAAGCGCAGGGTATTGATTTTGATGTGGCCCAATCCAATCTTTCTTTTAATAAAACCCGCGGCATTCTTCGCGGCCTGCATTATCAAAGTCCGCCGGACGAGGAAGCAAAGCTGGTGCACTGTATGCGTGGCGCAATTTACGATGTTATTGTTGATATTCGTCCTGAGTCGCCGACATTTAAAAAATGGGCGGCCTTTGAATTGAGTCAAAAAAACAGACAAATGCTGTTTATCCCTGAAGGGTTTGCACACGGCTTTCAGACACTTGAGGATGAAACGGATGTGTTCTACCTCATGTCGAAACCTTATCGCCCAGACAGTGCCCGTGGTCTCCCGTGGAATGATGCCGCCTTTGGAATTCATTGGCCGATTCATCCGGAGCGACTGAGTGAAAAAGACCGCTCCTATGCATCATTTAAATTATGAGGAAGTCGATGAATAAAGTGATTCACCCCAAAAATCAAGCGGAGATTTTGGAACAAACCGGACAATGTGTTCCATCTTCTATAAAGCATGCAAACGAAGGGGGCACTTCGATTGTGTCCCTGAAGAACTAAAGTGCTGCGCATTGGTGCAAACGCAAAAGTTTCCTCCAATGTCGGCAGCCCGGCCAAGACAGTGGGGGTGGGAAAGTGAGGCCTGGGGGTTTTCAGGCTGATTTAAAAATGTGTTGTTTCATGGCGGAGTGGTGATATGCAGACGACCAAAGCCGCAGGTTGTCTTGAAGGGAAGGGAATTTCGAGACACAAGAACCTGCTTGCGTTTTACCGGCAAATGATCCAAATCCGTTCGGTCGAGGAAGCCTTGCTTGATTTGTTCGCGAAAGGCCTGGTTCGCGGGACAGTGCATACCTCTTTGGGACAGGAGGCTGTCGCCGTGGGTGTCGTGAATGCATTGGATCTTGACCGGGATGTTGTTTGTTCCAATCATCGCGGACACGGTCATTTTCTGGCGTATTGTGGCGATGTCACAGGGCTAGTGCTGGAAATTATGGGTCGTCCGGAGGGGATTTGCGGCGGTAAGGGCGGCAGCCAGCATCTTCATAAAAAAAACTTTTATTCCAATGGCATTTTGGGGGGTATGGCCCCGGTATCGACAGGAATGGCCTTTGCCGAAAAACAAAAGCAAAACGGGGCAATCGTTACCTTGTTTATCGGAGACGGCGCGATGGCGGAAGGGGCCGTTTACGAAGCGATGAATATGGCTTCTTTGTGGCAGCTGCCTGTTTTATATGTCCTGGAGATGAACTGTTACGCCCAATCCACTTACTGGGAAGTGGAACACGCGGGTGTACTTGAAACGCGGGCGGCGACATTCGGGATTCCTGTGACTGAAGAAGACGGAAACGATGTCGAAGCCGTTTTCAATCAAGCGGTCCGTATCCGGTCGGAAATAGGAAACGGCGGCGGTCCGCAAATGCTGTTTTTAAGAACGTACCGTATGGGTCCGCACAGCAAGGGAGATGATCTGCGTGACCCGGCTGAAATTGATCGTCATCGTGAACATGAGCCTGTACAGCGTCTGCGCCTCAAGCTGGGTGGGGACGTTTGCAAGCAAATCGATGAAGAAGAAAAGCAGAAAATAGCGCATCTGGTGACTCAGGTTCAAAAAGGGAGGGCGGGTGAGCACCTATCTGCATAGTTTAAACACCGCCCTTCATGAGTCGTTTAAGGGCGATGCCGATGTGTTTTTATTGGGAGAGGACATTGTCGATCCTTACGGCGGCGCCTTCAAGGTGTCCAAAGGGCTTTCAAGCGCATATCCAGACCGGGTTTTTAGCACGCCGATTAGTGAAGGCGGTTTGACGGGTTTGGCGGCCGGAATGGCGATTCGTGGACTTAAACCCGTCGTCGAAATCATGTTTGGTGACTTTCTGACTTTATGTGTGGATCAGATCGTGAATCATATTGCCAAGTTTCGGGGCATGTACAACGGACAGGTTCGAGTCCCGGTCGTGATCCGAACGCCGATGGGCGGAGGGCGGGGATATGGCGCAACACACAGCCAAAGCCTCGAAAAACTGTTTTTGGGGGTGCCGGAAATTCGAGTGATCGCCCCAAGTCATTTCCATGACCCGGGGGCCTTGTTGAAACAGGTCATTTTAAAGGAGATGGACCCGGTGTTGTTTATCGAAAACAAACTGCTCTACCCCATGAAATTAATGACTGAGGACGAAGGCCTGGTCTTCTCGGTTTTAGAAGAAATAGATGGATACCCGACGGTAGCAGTCAAGAATGACAGGACAGAAAATCCGGATGTGACCGTCATCGCATATGGGGGGATGAGCCGGGAAATTGCACCCGTGATGCAGTCTCTTGCGGATGAAGAAATTCGAATCTTGTCTGTTTTTCCTTCCTCTCTAAAGCCTTTGCCGGTTGAAACACTGGTTTCCGCCGCAAAGCAGAGCGGGCGGGTCATTATCGTTGAAGAGGGGACACAGGGGTTTAATTGGGGTAGCGAGGTGGCAGCGGTTTTATATGAACGGCTTTTCAATCAACTTTCAAAACCCATTCTCCGGCTGGCCTCCGTTTCAGATATTATTCCTGCGGCGCGAGATCTTGAAGACGCCGCGCTGGTGAATGGTGCTCGTATAGAGGATGCTGTGATGGAGGTTTTGTCATGAATGCCCTTGTTCAGGTGCCTGCCCTGAACAGTAACGACGCGTCGGCAACGCTGGTGGAATGGATGAAATCCTCAGGGGACTTTGTCAAAAAAGGAGAAACGATTTGCACGATCGAAACCACTAAATCCGTGGCTGATATTGTGGCTGAATCAGAGGGGTATTTATCACCCCTTGTGGGTGAAGGTGAAGTGGTTGAAATCGGAAACCCGATTGCCGCCTTGATGGATTCTTCGGAGGGTGATGCGAAGGCCTGGCTTCAATCCGTCCGGCAAACTGAAGCACAAAAGCGAAAGTGGACTAAAAAGGCCGAATTAACCGCAAGAAAAACGGGTGTTGACCTTGAAAAACTGAGTGAAGCCCATCCTGAAAAGGTATTGGGAGAAGCCGATGTCCTTGCGGCAAAGACGGCCACGGACGCTGTTCGAGATTTATTGGATGACCGTTATCCTTCTGTTCGAAAAGAACGGGTGCTTCTAATTGGCGGGGGACGTGGCGGCGGGGTCGTGACCCTGGACGCCCTGGCGCTCAGTCCGAACCAACGTGCGGTGGGGATTTTGGATAACGATCCCTCATTGAAGGGAAAAACCATGATGGGTGTGCCGGTTTTAGGCGGCAGTGATTTGGCGGCCACTCTCTGGTCGGAGCAAGCTTTTGATGCGGCGATCATCGTGGTGACTGCCAATATTCAAGAACGTGCAGCACTTTTTGAGGCGCTGAAAAAAGAGGGCATTCGTTTTACGAATGTCATTGATCCGACCGTGACGATTAAAATGAATGTATCTTTGGGCGTGGGGAACCTGATTCTTGGCGGGGCTTATCTTTCTTCCTGTGTCGAGATCGGTGACAATAATTTTTTAGCGAGCCAGACCTGCATTGAGCACCACAGCAAGGTGGGCGATCATTGTACTTTTGGTCCGCGGTGCACGACATCCGGAGCGGTCACGATTGGAAACCGGGTGAAAATGGGCATGGGCGTGCTGATTGAACCGAATTTGAGCATCGGTGATCAATCGCTCATTCCTTCCGGTGCGGTTGTGACGCAAAATATTCCTGAAGAGTCTGTTTTAAAAATGCAGAAAACGCATTCGGTTCATCCATTGAAAGGGCGTTAATTGGAAGACAATATCAAGACATCACAATTTACAGTGTTTGGGGCGACAGGCTTTATCGGGTCTCACCTTTCGAGATCCCTGATTGATCGGGGCGTGGTTTGCGTAACCCCTTTTCGGGATGATCCTTTGATTTTTGGTCAGCACCTCGGGCATGTGATTTATGCGATCGGATTGACAGCGGATTTCAGGGAGCGCCCATTCGACACGGTTCGGGCCCATGTGCTGAATCTGATGAACATTCTGGAAAATTGCACCTTTGATTCATTTTTGTATCTTTCTTCCACCCGCTTGTACCTGAAAGGAAATCGGGCGGAAGAAACGGATGAGGTGCGTGTCAACTCCAGTGATCCGGACGATCTTTATAATCTTTCCAAGCTGATGGGGGAGTCGGTTTGTTTTTCCACGGCGCATCCGAATGTCCGTATCGCGCGTTTATCCAATGTTTTCGGCCGAAATGAAAATTCAGAGGATTTTCTCTCTTCCGTTATTCGTGATGCGATGGATCGGGGAAAGGTTGTTTTGAAATCAAGCATGGCTTCTGAAAAAGATTATGTCAGCATAGAGGATGTCGTGGAGGTACTGCCAAAAATTGCGGTCTTTGGACAACAACAGATTTACAACATTGCCAGTGGAGAAAACATTAGCAACCGGGTTTTGATGGCGGAAATTCAAAAGTGTACCTCCTGTTCTGTGACGATGGCGGAGCAGACGCGGGTTGTGCGTTTTCCGGAGATATCGACTGCGAGAATCCGGGCTGAATTTGGATTTTCCCCTCGTAAATTGATTCCTGCAATTGCGGAACTGATTCCCCAATATGTCACGAAAGATGCCGAAGATGATTAAAATTGACACTGAAAAAGACCTGATTATTATTGAAAACGGCTCAGAAACCGAAACCTTTCCCATCGGGACGCCTGAGGCCTTTTCTATTCTTTCCAAATGGTGGCTGCGCTCTGGCTGGGACAATAAACACGTCTACAGTTTTTCGTGGATGGGCCGCCCGGTGATTCAATTGCCGGAAGATCTGTTTCGGGTACAGGAAGTCATTTTTCAGGTAAAACCGGATGTTATTATTGAAACGGGCGTGGCGCACGGCGGCTCATTGATTTTTTATGCAGGTCTTTTTAAGGCAATGGGAGCCGGGCGTGTGATTGGTGTGGATATCGAAATCCGCCCCCACAACCGCGAAGCCATTGAGGCACATCCTCTTTCGGAAGACATTACGCTGATCGAAGGCAGTTCCATCGAACCACGGATTGTGAAAGAAGTGGCTTCATTGATCAAGCCGAAAGAGAAAGTGCTTGTTATGCTGGATTCAAACCACAGCAAGGCTCATGTCCTGGCCGAACTGGAATCCTATTCTCCATTGGTGTCTACGAATTCCTATATTGTCGCTGCAGACGGGATTATGGCGGAGCTTTCCGGGGCGCCGAGAAGCGCGCCGGACTGGTCCTGGAATAACCCAAAAGCCGCCGCAGAAGATTTTGTGAAATCCAACCCGGATTTTGTAATGGAAGAGCCACCCATACCATTTAATGAGGGACAAATTACCGAAAGAGTAACCTATTGGCCGAGTGCATGGCTGCGGAGGACGAAGACAGGGTGAATAACGAAGTATTGATGCAAATCAACCAATTGCTTTCCGAGGGAGAGTACGGCTCCGTAAAAATTATATGTATGGACATTTTGTCCCATACGCCGGATGACCCGGATGTTTTATACATGCTGGGTTCCATTTATCTGGTGCAGAAGCATTTTGAGGAAAGCAGAAAGCTGCTTGAACGCTTGGTCGCGAGAAGACCGGAGCATATCAACGGCTTGAACAACCTTGGAAATTGCTACTTGTCATTGGGGATTCCAGATCAGGCCGCGCAGTGTTTTCACCGTGTTTTAGCCGTTGATGCTGAAGAGGCGATTGCATTGAATAATTTAGGGGCGATCGCGTCCGGAAACAATGATCATCAGCAAGCAGTGCAGTATTATCAACGGGCGATTGCCGTCCTGCCTGATGATGAGGAGGTGATGGCCAACCTTATTGTTTCTTATATCGAACTCGGAAAACCTGAAAAAGGGCTGAAGCTTGCCTTGGATGCCCTTAAAATGCATGAACCCGGTGTATCGTTATTCCCGGCCTTCAATGTTGCAAAGCAACATTGTTATTGGGAAGAAACAAACAATGCCCTGCCAAAATTACTGAAAGAAATTGAAGAAGGCCGGGCAAGGTTTAGCGAACTGGAACATGTGAATTTATCCCTCCTGACTTTTCCAAATATGAAACATCAGACATTGTTCAAGGTGTTAAAGAAAAGCGGCGAGTCCATCGAAAACATGCGGGTCCGAAATGCTTTTCATCATGATGAATATCTCCTTCCCTCATCCAAAAAATGGCGCGTCGGTTATCTTTCACCCGATTTTAGAAACCATGTGGTGAGTTCTTTTTTAAGGGGGTTGATTAACAATCATGACCGGGAGGAATTTGAAGTCTATTGTTACTCCAATACGCGGAATGAAGACGAAATAACGGCGCAGTACCGACAGGCCGCGGATGTTTTTGTTGATGTGACCGTGATGACGGATCAGCAGTTGGCGGAACGTATTTATGAGGACGGGATTCACTTTTTGGTGGATTTGGCCGGTTTTACCCAACATGGACGTTTGCCGGTTTTAAGTTATTCCCCAGCCCCCGTTCAAATCATGTATCTGGGCTACCCTTATACTTCGGGGCTTGCGTCTGTCGATTATTATATTTCTGATCCTTATCTGGACGGACCTAAAAATGCGGCCTACTTTACAGAAAAACAGCTCCGACTGCCGGAATCTTTTGTTTCGTTTGGACATTTGGGGCCTCAGGAAATTGCAGCGGACATTCCCTGGACTCGAAACCGCTACATCACGTTTGGCAGTTTGATTAATCCTTACAAGCTGAACCTATCGGTCATCTCCCTTTGGAGTAAAATCCTAAGCAGACTCGAAGATTCCAGACTTGTATTAAATCATCCTGTCTATCGTGTGGAAGCGGTCCGAAATAATCTGAGCCGCGCATTTAAAAAAGAAGGGATCAACGCAGATCGAGTGAATTTTATTTCGGAAAAGCATGTGGACGGAAACTTTCTTAAATATTACAACGATATCGATATTGTGCTGGACCCCTTTCCTGCGACCGGGGGAACAACGACGCATGACGCACTTTGGATGGGAAAGCCGGTGGTCACGCTTGTGGGAGAAATTTTTCCGGAACGGCTGTCATACTCTATTTTAAAAAATACGGGACTGGACCTTGAAGACCTGATTGCTTTTGATCAAAAAAACTATGTTGCCAAGGCGGTATCGCTGGCAAAAAATCCTGAAAGAATCAAGGCCTTGCTGCGGGACATTCCACAATCATTAAAAAGCGCCATTTTGTGTGACCCGGTCCGGTTTGCCTGTCAAATTGAAGCGGCCTATCTCTCGGCCTGGCGGGATAAGTATGACTCTATCCCGGTGCCTCAGGAAAACCTGAAAAAGGATGCGCTGATTTCCAGTTATGCCGGTCCCGATAAGGTGGAGCTGCAAGATGGCTAAACAGAACTTACTCGCAAAAGCCGAAGCGCACGCGAATGCTGGCCGGGTCAAAGAAGCCAAGCGTATTTGCCATGCGATCCTGAATAAAACGCCTGAACATATTGAGGCGACTTTTCTTTTAAGCGGGATCATGATGCTGGAAAAAAAGTTCCAGGAAAGTGAGCCGCTCTTACGCAAAGTGCTCGCTGCGCAGCCAAATCATGTATCGGCCATGAATAACCTGGGTGTCGTTTACAGAGAATATTATAAAGACCTGAAAACGGCAGAGTCTTTCTTTAAAAAGGTGAATCCTATTTTGAACAAGCCCTCCGGTTCAGCCCGGATAATACCGATGTGCTCCGTAATTTTTTACTGGCCCGCTTTGGTAAAGGGAACAAGTCCGAGATGATGTCCATGATTGTGGAGCTGCTCAATCTTCCTGATGCGGGACGGGCATATTTCCCGATGTTCTCCCTCGCAAAACGGCATTGCTTTTGGCAGATTGCCGAGCCAATGGTACCGAAAGTACTCGATCAGATTTCAAAGGGCCAGGCCGATTACAGTGCCCTGGAAATGTCGAACCTGGACCTTTTGGCCGTACCCGGCATCCCGTACCAAACCCTGCTGGATATTCATCGCGCGACAGGGGAGATCCTGGAAGGCAAACGGATGCGTTCGCCATTTACGCGTCACGACCGGGCCAAACAAGAGACCTCCCGAATGCGGATCGCTTACCTCTCCGGAGATTTTCGTGAACACGTGATCAATACCTTCATTCGCGGGCTTTTTAATTTTCATGATCGGGAGCATTTCGAAATTTACTGCTATTCCAATACCGAGGGGGAAGACGCCACGACGGCACAATATCAACAATCGGCGGATGCTTTCATCGACATCAAACACATGACCGATGTGGAGGTTGCGGAACGCATTCACGCAGACGGCATTCATCTGCTCATTAACCTTGCCGGATATACCAATCGAAGCCGAATGGAGATTTTAAGCTACAAGGCCGCTCCGGTCCAGATGATGTATCTGGGTTATCCCTATACCTCTGGCATGAGCTCGGTTGATTATTTTATCTCGGATCCCTATTTGGACGGCCCGAAAAACGCGCCATATTTTATGGAGCAGCAACTCCGGCTGCCTGAGTCCTTTGTCACGTTTGACCGCTTGCTGGAGCAGGAAATTGCGCCAGACCCCCCCTTTAAACAGAAGGGTCACCTAAGCTTTGGCTGTCTTGTCAATCCCTATAAACTCACTTCGGAGGTCGTTAAGGTCTGGAGCCGGATTCTTTTGGCGGTGCCCGGCTCCAGAATCATTTTAAATAATCCTCATTATGATTTTGATCAAATGCGCGAGCAGGTTTTGTCTGCTTTTGAGGGTGAAGGCATCGACCGCGCACGCGTAGACATTGTTTGGGGAAAACATGAAAGCGGGGTCCATCTGCGTTATTACAATGACCTCGATATTGCCCTGGACACTTTTCCGCTGACCGGGGGAACAACGACCCATGAAGCACTCTGGATGGGTGTGCCGCTGGTCACTTGCGTGGGCGATATTTATCCGCATCGCCTTTCTTACACCATTTTGAGCAATGCGGGGATGGATTTAGCAGAGCTCATTGCATTTTCCACAGAGGAATATATTGAAAAAGCCGTTGCTCTGGCGAAAAATCCGGACCGGATAGAAGCGTTGCATCAGGACATTCCGAAATACTTAAAAACATCGATTCAGTGCGACCCCTTAAAGCATACCCAGCATATGGAAGCGGCCTACCTTGAGGCCTGGAATCGTAAATTTCCTGACGCGCCGATTCAGTTCGAAACGGAAGCGCAGACAGATGTTCCGGTGGTTGAACGTCTTTATAACAAGGCACTTACGGCCGTGGAAAACGGTCGATACAACGAAAGCAAGTCGCTCTGCCGTAAAATTTTTAAGGTGGACCCGGAAAATATTGAAACCCTGGCCCTTTTAGGGTCAGTACACCTGATTGAAAAAAACTATCGTGCCGCACAGGAATGTTTCGAACTGGTTTTGTCTGTTTATCCGACACACATGAATGCTCTGAATAACCTGGGTTTGGTTTATTTTGAAGAAAGCCGGGATTTTGAAGCGGCAAAAAAATGTTTTAAGCAGGTCCTGAAAACGCAGCCCGGCCATGTGAACAGCTTGATGAACCTGGGTAATGTTCATCGTGCGCTTCATGAAATAGTTGAAGCGGAAGCATGTTACCGGGAGGCGCTCAGGGTCGAGCCTGAAAACGGGAATCTTCTCAATAACCTGGGCAGTCTCCATGCCCGCAAGGGGATGTTTTCAGAGGCAAGGGGTTTTTACCAAAAGGCTTTGCGGGTTTTTCCGGATCGGCCGGAGATTCTTTCGAACTTGATGACCATGAATCGTGCTTTGGGAGATCATCAAGCCGCCTTGACTTTGGTGCCGCGTGTTCTGGCCATGCCTGAGCCCGGCCATGCCCTCTTCCCGGCCTATAATTGTGCAAAAATGTATTGTTTCTGGGATGAATCCACGCAGCTTTTGCCCCAAATAAAAGAAGCCATACAGAAGGAATCGGTCAACATGGAGGCCTTTATTGAGCTTAATCTGGCACTTCTTGCGACGCCGGGTATTTCTTCCGCGAGCCACCTTGATATTCATCAAAAAGCGGCGCGGATGATCGATAAACATCGCATTTCAAATGCCTATTCTAACTTTCCAGTGCCAATGAAAAGAACGGGCCGCTTGAAGATCGGGTATCTTTCCCCCGATTTTCATGAGCATGTCTCTAATGTTTGTTTCCGGGGATTGATCAATTTTCATGACCGGGATCTGTTTGAAATCATCTGCTATTCCAATACCGATATCGAAGATGAAATTGCTGCACAGTACCGTGCGGCCTCAGATCACTTTGTGAATGTGTCCAGGATGTCCGACAAAGCCTTGGCGGACCGGATTTATCAGGACGGCATTCATTTTTTAGTGGATCTTGCGGGATATACGACCAATGGCCGCTTGGGCGTGCTCAGTTATCGGCCTGCGCCGATCCAAATGATGTATCTGGGCTATCCCTATACTTCAGGCGCCTCTTTTGTGGATTATTTTATTTCCGACCCTTATTTGAATGGCCCCGAAAATGCGGAATATTTTGCGGAAAAACAACTTTGCCTGCCCAATTCCTTCATGAGCTTCAGTAGTTTAAAGGAACAACCGATAGATCCGGTGAGGCCATATGAAAAAAACGGTTTTGTCACTTTTGGTTCTATGAATAATCTTTATAAACTCAGCCCGGAGTTGATTACGGTTTGGAGCCGCATTTTAAACCAGGTGCCGGATTCGAAAATGATCATCAATCATCCCAATTGCAGTGAGGCGGAAACCCGGAGCCGTCTTTATTCTGTTTTTGAAAAACAGGGAATCGGCCGGGAACGGATAGAGATCATTTGGACACAACACCCAAAGGGCAGTCATTTTTATTATTACAATGAGATGGACGTGATTTTGGACAGTTTCCCGATGACGGGCGGCACAACAACCATCGATGCGGTTTGGATGGGTGTGCCTGTTCTGACTCAGGTCGGGGAGATTTATCCACACCGGTTGTCCTATTCCATCCTGAAAAATATCGGGATTGATGTTGACGCACTCACCGCCTTCTCGGAAGCCGAATATATTGAAAAAGCCGTGGCGCTGGCAAAGCAGCCCCATCGGATCGTTTCACTCCATCGGGCCATCGTGAAGGCCTTGCCGCAATCGATTCTGGCAGACCCGGTTCGGGTGACCAGGCAAATGGAGTCGGCCTACATACAGGCTTGGAACAGGAAATACAGGGAACAGCCGATCAGTCGAAAAATCAAGGAAAACAAAGTCTGTTACCTCCCGCTTTCCGGGGGCGTCGAGATTGCGGTACGAGATTGCGTGGATGAATTGGAAACCTATGTCATTAAAGAGCAAAAAGGATGGTTCGACCCGGAATATCATTTTATCCAAAACCTGGTTCAACCGGGGATGCAGGTGTTGGATATCGAGAGCGGCGTTGGTGTGTATGCGGTCCCTCTGGCCTGCAAAGTAGGACAAACCGGACAGGTTTGGGCCTTGACCTCAGCGGCAAGCGATGCCCAGTATCTTCAGTTTAGCAAGGGGAAAAATGCTGGTATCTCACTCGAAATCATACATGAATCTGCCCAACACTTCGAGCTGGATGGAGAAAAGGCCACGGAGGTATTTTCAAAGGTAGATTTCATTCGGATTGCTGAGGCAGAACCTGTTTTGGACCTGATTTCCCGTGGGCGGTCTTTTTTAAAAAACCGCTCCCCATTGATTATGTTCCGCATCCAAGGCCAAAAAAACGATATTCAAGGCGAGGCCGAAGGGGTGTTTAAATCCCTGGGGTATGATGTGTACCGTTTTGTGCCGGGACTCGACATTCTTGCGCCTTTTTCCAGCTCGGAAAATCTGGACCCTTTTGTGCTGAATCTTTTTGCCATTAAACCGGATGCGGCCGACCGGCTTGCGAGGCAGGATTTCCTTGTCCCGAACATCCCCTGTCTATCAGCGCTGCCTGGACTGGAAGACACCCTCTGGCAGTATTATTTGGCGATGTTTCCTTTTGCGAAGGACTTAAGTGATTACTGGATCGATGCGGAAATAAAAAGTGACTCATGGGAAGAATATTGGGTGGCGCTCAATCTTTATGCCCAATCAAGAGATAAAACGCGTCCTGCGGACGAACGGCTTGCCGCGCTGGAGGCCGCTTACAATCTGCTGGTCATTCTGACTGAAAAAGCGGTGACTTTGCCGAGGATATTAAGCTTGATCCGGGTGATGATTGATCTGGGAAAGCGGGAGACGGCCGTCCATTTTTTAAATCAGGTGGTATCGCTTTTTGAATCAGGAGACCCGGTGGAACTTAATGAACCGTTTTTGATGTTGTGTGACGAAGATGCCGCCGTCAACCCGGGAGAACATTTTGCGGAGTGGCTTTTTGCCTCCGTTTTAAAACAAAGGGAAAAAATAAGAGCCTTCTCGACCTATTTTACAGGAGAGCCATCGATTAATATTTATGAAGCGATTCGGGAAACGCCTTTTTATTCCGAAGAAATAGATGCCTTACTGGATTTGATTCGACTTCGCAGGGCCGGGGCTGAAACAGTGCTGAGCGATAAAAAAAGGGCCAGCTCATGTTGATATTGAGGCGAAAGGCCGGAGAGGCCATATCAATCGGCGAAGATGTCCGGGTGGTTATTGTAGATATTCAAGGCAATCAAGTCAAAGTCGGTGTAGACGCCCCATCCGGTGTTGCGATTTACCGGGATGAAGTCCTGGCAAAAATCAAGGCGGAAAACATTAAATCGGCAAACATGGCCCCCGAATTTTTTCAAACCGACTTTATTCAGGATATTTTAAAAAATGTCCCAAAAAGAAACGATGAAAACGACAAGAGAGGTTTGAAGGAGGAAGACGGTGAAGATTGAGATTGAAAGCGTTAAACTGGGACCGTTGGTGGTGGAATCTGACTTGCTGCTCACCTTTCCGGAAGGCATCCCCGGTTTTCCCGAGATCAAACGGTATGCGCTGATTCCCCATGCCGAAAACAGTCCATTTTCATGGCTCCAGGCGTTTACGGACCCTGAGCTGGCTTTTTTGATTACCGATCCGCTTATTTTTATCCCGGAATATCAGCCTAAGCTGCCAAAGGAAGAAATCAAGGCCCTTAAGCCGGAGAACCTCGATGCCCTCATCGTTCTTGCGATGGTGTCCATCCCGCCTCAAAACCCCAATCAGGCCACAGCGAATTTAATGGCCCCGGTTTGTATCAATCAGAAGAATCGGCTTGGAAAGCAGGTGATATTACAGCGTTCAAAATTTTCACATCAAACCCACTTATTTTCCGATAGATCTTAAAAATTTTCTGATTTCCCTAAAGTTTTCTCAATAAACCTCCGATAAGACGAAGTGAAGTCGAGAAGTGTACGCTGCTTTTCGATCATGTAGGCAGGGATGCCTGTTATAACAATCAAGGAGGATAAAAAATGGGTCTTTCAGTTAATGTTAATATTCCTTCGTTAAACGCGCAAAGGAATTTAAATAAATCTCAAGGGGGTCTGGCCACAGCGCTTCAGCGCCTTTCTTCAGGTCTTCGGCTTAATAGTGCAAAAGATGACGCGGCGGGAATCGCAATTGCGTCCCGTTTTACCACCCAGATTCGTGGGTTAAATGTCGCAGCCCGGAATGCAAACGATGGTATTTCGCTCTCACAAACAGCGGAAGGGGCCTTGAATGAGGTCATCAACAACCTTCAACGTATTCGTGAGCTGGCGGTCCAATCTGCAAACTCGACCAACAGTGCAACAGACCGGACGGCCTTGAATGCAGAGGCTACAGCCTTGGTTAATGAAATTGACCGTGTAGCGCAAAACACAAACTTTAACGGTGTGACGTTGCTGGACGGCACCTTTACATCTCAGGATTTTCAGGTTGGTGCAAATGGAGGTGGTTCGAACGTCATTTCGATTACTGATATTGCCAGTGCACGGACTTCTGCTCTGGGTGTGGGTTCAGGTTCAAGCTATTCTACAAGTGATACCAATAACCAGGCCACCACGACGACGCTCGCGGCAGGAGATGTGACCATTAACGGCTATCAGGTCGGTGCCACATCGTCTGACGGGGTTTCCTATTCGAACGCTCTTGGAAGCGCGATCGCAAAAGTCTCGGCGATTAATGCGATTTCAGGAGATACCAATGTCACCGCAACAGTCGATGCCACTGCGGTTAATGGCGCCGCCATTGCGAGTACGCAGGCGATATCTGCCGGTGATGTGTTGTTAAATGGGGTTGATTTGGGCGCTTTTGACGCTGCAACGGCCGCGACACGAAGCAATGATCTGGCCGCTAAAATCAACTCGGTCAGTGCCCAGACCGGTGTGACCGCGACCTTTGGTACCAGTACCAATGGTGGTGTGACCTTAAGTGCGGCCGATGGTCGTAATGTTACGCTTGAAGTGACCGATACGACAGCCGCTTCAAGAACCGGGTTCACCACTGGAACGAATACCACAGTGGCGACCTTTGATTTGAGTTCGACCGATTCGGGCGGGATCACAATCGGGGGGACCGCAGCCGGACTCGCTGCGGCGGGTTTTGGTTCAGGTGGCTATCAATCCGCAACGGCGACCGTTGGGGCGGGTGTTTCCTCACTCGACTTAACCACCAGCAGCGGCGCGACCAATGCCTTGACCATTATTGACTCGGCCTTGGCGACGGTGAACTCTTCACGGGGTGACCTGGGTGCGATTCAAAACCGGTTTTCTTCGACGATTGTGAGTATTCAGACAACGGCGGAAAACCTTTCGGCATCCAGAAGCCGTATTCAAGATGCGGATTTTGCCCAAGAGACAGCGGCTTTGGCCCGAGGTCAAATTTTGCAGCAATCGGGTATTGCCATTCTTGCGCAAGCGAATACCTTGCCGCAGAGTGTGCTGGCCCTGCTGCAGTAATGGCAAGTCAGTCAACATGAATAATATGTTGCGCCGGGAGAGCCTGCGCTCTCCCGGCGTCAATGCCGATTAAGTCGGAGGATAAACATGAGTACAATAAATTCTATCCCTCAGGCTGTACCGCCGTTGGCCGGCTCGTCGCCCTCTTCGCAAAGTACGCGTAGAGAAAAATTGCCCAATAACGGGCAAAATATTCCTCCTGTTTTTCAGAATCAAGTGACAGGAAGAGCGGAACCAAGAGAAGGAGCGGCTGAGGCGACGCGTGAGGCACTCCAAAAAGCGGTTAACAACCTGAACGATTATGCTTTAAATCTAAAACGGAATTTGCAATTTACCATTGATGAGGAACTGGATCGCCCGATCATAAGGGTTATAGATACCGAGACCGATCAGGTCATTCGTCAAATTCCATCTGAAGAGGTGCTTTCAATTGCCCGCCGGACTGAAACAGCGGCCAGTGCGATTCTTGATGTGCTTGCCTGAAGGTTAGGCATCAAAGATGCATTATCAAAGTGAAAGTGCCGATCAAGCCCTGAGCGCATTTTTGAAAAGAATGGGTATCGGGTGAAACGCTATTTTTGCGTCTAAAAAACCTGTATCCGTTTAGAAGGTGGCGTATTTGGAAATAAAGAATCAGAGGAATTGAATTGACCTTATCTAAGGGACATTAAACATGGCTATTGCTTC
The DNA here is from genome assembly GCA_945787655.1 of Nitrospiria bacterium. Lineage (GTDB taxonomy): Bacteria > Nitrospirota > Nitrospiria > SBBL01 > JAADHI01 > JAADHI01. The sequence continues at coordinate 31,957 of CALZIJ010000017.1, forward strand.
TCCAGGAATCGGTTCAAATCTTGACATTAATGGCATTATTACAAGCCTGATGGAAATTGAGAGCCGTCCCTTACTCTTCATTGATCAAAAGGAAGCAGGGTTTCAGGCGGAACTGAGTGCATACGGCAGTTTAAAGTCATCCATTTCTGCATTTCAAACGGCCGTAAAAGGTTTGAGCGAGATCTCAAAGTATCAAAACCTTACAGCAACACCGGCGGACAGTACCTTATTTACGGCATCTGCGAACAACACGGCCAACCCAGGCAGCTATTCAGTCGAAACCACTCAATTGGCCGCACAACAAAAACTGGTGGCTGTGGGGCAAGCCAACACATCAGATGCCATTGGAACCGGCACACTCACATTCGATTTCGGGACCATTAGCGGGGGGAGTTTTGATTCCGGAACAGGGAAGTACACCGGTTCGACTTTTACCAGTAACGGCGCGGGGGCCAGTACCGTTACGATCGATACAACCAATCATTCCCTTTCAGGGATTCGGGATGCGATTAATGCCGCGGATATGGGAGTCACGGCGACTATCGTCAATGATGGCAGTGCGTCAACGCCTTATCGCTTATCCCTGACCTCTGATGATATTGGATTAAAGAACAGTATTAAAATATCGGTGTCCGGGGATGTCGCGTTGTCCAATCTTTTGGCGCATGATCCGGCGGCGACCCAAAATTTATCCGAAACCGTCACGGCGGCGGATTCTTCTTTTAAAGTGGACGGCGTTTCCATTACAAAATCCTCCAATACCATCACTGATGTGATTGAAGGCGTGACTTTAAACTTGTTGAAAACAAACAGCGGCAGTCCTTCAAACCTGAACATTACCCAGGATAAAACAACCGTCACCGGGTCAGTCGGCTCCTTTGTGGCCTCTTATAATAGTGTTCGAGAGGCCATTGATGCGTTAACGTCGTATAATTCTACAACGGAGGAAGCGGCAATTTTGCAAGGAGACACGACCACATTATCTATTGGGACAAAAATTAACCGCATTTTAAATGCATCGGTGACGGCCTTAACCGGGCCATTGACCACATTGAGTGATGTCGGTATTTCTTTTCAGGATGACGGGACACTGGCTCTGAATTCGACGAAACTTCAGTCTGCGATTGACGATAACTATAATGATATCGCAGGGTTATTCGTTGCACAGGGGAAACCTTCCGATAGTCTGATCAAGTATACCAGCGCAACAAGCGATACGGAGGCCGGGAATTATGCGGTGAACATCACAACATTGGCGACCCAGGGAAACACTGTTGGCAGCGCCGCGGCCGGGCTGACCATTACGGCCAGTTCTAACGATGTGATTAATTTAACTGTGGATGACACAACGGGTTCGATTACTTTGGCCGCAGGAACTTATGCCAGCGCGAGTGCGCTGGCCACTGAAGTGCAGGCCAAAATAAATGGATTGAAAGCATTTTCTGATGCAGGGGTTTCCGTTACGGTATCCGAATCGGCCGGAGTGTTGACGATTACCTCGAACGGATACGGCTCGAATTCTAAAGTCAGTGTGACCGGTGGCAACGGCGAGACGAATCTGGTGGGGGCAACGCAAACAGACACAACGGGTGTGAATGTTGCGGGAACCATCAATGGCGCAGCCTCAACAGGATTTGGACAGTTTTTGACCGTTTCGACGGGCAATGCCGCGGCGGGCTTGAAAATCCAGGTGACCGGCGGGGCGACGGGTGCGCGGGGAACGGTGGCTTATTCAGAGGGCTATGCGTTTCAGCTCGATGAATTGACCACCGATATATTGAGCTCTAGCGGGACAATTCAAGCCCGAACGGACGGGATTAACGAGAGTATTGACGATCTTGAAGACCAGAGAGCTGAAATTAACACCCGATTAATTGATATTGAAGCCAGGTATCGAAAACAGTTTACGGCGCTTGATCTTCTTTTGAGTAACTTCCAGGCAAGCAGTGAGTTTTTAACGCAGCAATTGGCTTCATTGGCAACATTGCCCAAGACGGGTAAAAAATAAGGACATGAACATTCTAGCGAAAGAGGAGAAACGGCCAGTGAATAATAGTTATGTTCAGCAGTATTCCAAAGTGGGCATGGAAACCGGAGTGGCTTCAGCAGATCCGCATCGACTTGTTTTGATGCTTTTCGAAGGAGCGATTACGGCGATTACGTTTGCAAAAGTGGAAATGCAGCGTCAGAATTATTCCGCCAAAGGGGAGGGCATTTCAAAGGCCATCAGCATTATTGGCGAACTGGACGGCAGTCTTAATTTTGAGGCAGGGGGAACACTTGCGGAGAATTTAAGAAATTTGTACGAGTTCATGTCCATTCAATTAGTTGAAGCCAATTTGCAGAATAATGAAAAAAGGCTGGATCAGGTGATTCAACTGCTTACCGAATTAAAACTGGGCTGGGTCGGGATTACTGAGGATGCAAAAAAAATGTTCCAGGAGAAAGGCAGAAAAGTATCTGAGGAGGCAGTCAGTTATGGAACAATCTAATCCGATTGGAACGAAGGAATTGGAGATTTATGAATCCATTTGTGACTTGTCAGAAAAAATGCTGTCTGTGGCAAAACGAGGGGATTGGGATGCCATTACTTCTATCGAAAAAAAAAGGACGCGTCTGATTAGCACGGTTCAAACGATGACAACGCAGAGCCTGTCAGAAAATGAAGAGACGACACGTAAAGTGGATTTGATTCAAAGAATCCTTTCTGCCGATGCAATGACGAAGGTTTTTGTTCAAGAGCGTATGAAATTATTAAAAAAGGGATTCCATACCGAGAGAAAGCTCCTGAATACCTATAAGCAAAAAGTATTGTCCTAGGGTTTTCATACAAATGCATTAAGGTTAAAAATCGCCCTTTACCGGGCGATTTTTTTTGTTCTTGGCAAATGGCGGATGAAAATGTAATCTGTCTAAAATGCGTTGTGTGAAGTATTGGAAAAGTGAACTTGGTGCCGAAGGGGGGATTTGAACCCCCACAGGTTGCCCCACACGCCCCTCAAACGTGCGTGTCTACCAAATTCCACCACTTCGGCAAGTTGGGGGATAGTATATTTTTGTGAGAATCCTGTCAAGTCATCTAAGCCGTTGTCAATGAAGTTAAAATCCATCGAATATATCAAAGCGGCACCCAAATGGGACCAAGGCCCGAAAGATGGGCTGCCTGAAGTGGCCTTGGTTGGCCGCTCCAACGTGGGCAAGTCTTCTCTCATCAACCTGTTACTGGGTAGGAAATTGGCCTATGTGGCGAAAACCCCGGGTAAAACCCAGCTCTTGCAATACTTTTTAATCAACAAAACATTTTACCTTGTTGATTTGCCGGGTTATGGATATGCCAAGGTTGGTAAAGCCACCCGCCATGCCTGGCAGCCGATGATGCAGGATTATTTCACCCGGAGAAAAACACTCCGGGCAGTGGGTTTATTGATTGATATTCGGCATCCGGACAGCCCTTTGGATGCACAGATGAAAGATTGGCTGTATTTTCACCAGATTCCATTGTTTTTAATCGTGACAAAAGCCGATAAAATCACAAAAGGCAAAAGAAAAGCACAGTTGGATGCAGTCAAATCGATTTACAAAGTGGAGGATATCGTATTGTCTTCGTCTTTAAAAAAAGAAGGGAAAAACGACGTTTGGAAAAGAATTGATGCGTCCATTCTCTTGACGGCTCCTGAAAAGCCGGTTTAAGCCTGCTCTCATTTAATTTCAATAAAAGATTTTTTCCAGAGATCATCGATCCATTCGGTCCGTAAATCGGCTGTTTTTTGCGACATGATGTGTTCCTTGATTTGTTGCTCTACGGTTTCAAGGGGCTTTTTTTTCCCGACTTCACGAACATCGACTTTAAAAATATGAATGCCCAGGGGGGTTTCAATGGGTGGGGAGATTTCATGCTCATTAAGATGGAAAATGACCTCATCAATCTTGGGTGTCAGGTCTCCTTTTTTAAAAAAACCGAGGCTTCCGCCATCCTTTTTCTCGCGGCCGTCACTGTATTTTTGGACCATTTGAATAAAATTCGTACCGCTTCGAATCTCTTCATATATTTGATCGGCTCTGTTTTTTATGCGTTTGATATCGTTGGGGGTTGGATTATCCGGAAACGCCAGCAGGATTTGGCTGACTTTTACCCGGTCCGGCAGACGGAACAGTTCAGGGTGGCGATGATAATAGGCTTTGATTGCTTCATCACTTAAAGTCACTGAAGGGGTGACTTCACGGCTTAATAATTTTAGTGCGGTTAACTGGTTCCTGAGGTTATCGACATATTGTTCCCAGGAAAGGTGATCCATTGAAACAGCTTTTTTAAAGCTTTCCCGATCGGGAAAGCGGTTTCGGTTTTCGATATCTCTCAATGCAAATTCGAGTTCATCATCCGTGATGGAAATCCCGCGTTTTCGCGCTTCCTGTACAATCAGTTGTTCTTCAATGAGCTGCCGTAATATCTGCCATCGCTGAGTTTTGGATTCAAGGGGTTCACCGGCTTCTTTTCTAGCTTGAATAATCCGGTCCAACTGGCTTTGTGTAATGATTTCATCACCGGCAATGGCCACCACGCGGTCAATCGGTGTGGCTGCCATCAGGTGGGGAAGAAAAAAGAAAGAAACCCCAAAAAGAATGAGACTAAGAAACAGATTTAAGGAGTTCTTCATTGATGCGAACCTCGGTGCGTAATCGGAGTTTTTCAATCCATTTTGAAAAGACGTGTTCCCTTTTCCGGTCAAGTAATTGCTGATAGAGTTTTTCACGGATTTCTTCATAGGGCAAAATTTGTTCACCGCGTTTATCTTCGATTAATACAAGATGGTATCCGAACGGTGTCTTGATTACCTCGCTAACGGATCCGATGTCAAGTTTAAAAAGAGGTTCAAACTCAACCGGCACTTCCGCAAGCGTGACATAACCCAGCCCCTCACCATCTTCTGTATGGGTTTGCATGGAGTGTATTTTTGCCGTATCGGAAAAATCAGCGCCATTGACGATTTGAGTCCGCAGGGATCTGGCTTTTTCCTCGCTGTCCACGACGATTTGGCGTAATTTGAGTTGTTCATCGACGTGCCATTCTTTTGGGTTTTTTTCATAATAAGCCCGCACGGTTTCCTCGGAAAGGCTTAAGGCATCCCCATCCTCTTCGCGAGTGAACTGATCGAGTAATTTTTCGGTAATTAAATTTTCGCGGGTGGCTTTTTCCCAGGCTGTCCTGGAGATATTTTGTTCGGCCAGCAGTTCAAAAAAAGTGGTTTCATCCATCCCGTTTTGGAGTAAGTCTTTCTGGTTTTTGAATTCAGATTCCGTGAGGGCAATATTTAAACGCCTTGCTTCCTGCAATAGCATCTTTTGGTTAATTAATTGATCAAGCAGCCCGTGTTTCAGGGCTTCGATTTCCGAGGCGGCCGTTTTTTGATTGCTTGAGCCGTCCTCAATTTCTTCATCGGGCATCATATCCAGTAATTCTCCCACCGTGATGACTTCTCCCCCGACCTCCGCCAGGACGGCTTGCCGGGAATCCACTTCTTTTTTAGAGCAAGCCGCCAGGAGGATGAGATAGATTATAAAACATACTGTCCTGTATTTCATAGATTGGTCCCGTCCTGCATGGTTTTTAAACACAAGGCAGATTCCAGATAAATATTTTGCCATGTGTTTTGTGAAACCGTCAGCTCGAAGGCATAGGCCCCAATAAAAGTGATTTTTTCAGGAAACCGCTCAAGCAAGTGTTGGGGATCAATTTGTGGCGGACTGCCGGTTTCGTCAAAGGTAAAACGGATGCATGTACCGCGTTCTTCGACTTTGCTTAAACCCAGTGATCTGGCCATGCTCTTGAGCTGGATAATTTTTAACAGATCTTCGACAGGATCCGGAAGCGGACCATAACGGTCTTCCAGCTCAATGCGGATGGATTGTATTTCTTCAAGATCCTGACAACTTGAAAGGCGCTTATAAAGCGAGAGCCGTTGAAAGGCATCGGCGATATATTCTTCTGGCAGGTAAGCTGAAACCCGGAAATGCAGCGTGGTCTCCACCTTTTTTTCGATCGGAGCGCCTTTTAGCCGGGTCACCAGTTCATTAATCATGTCCATGTACAGTTCAAATCCCACCGCTGCGATTTGCCCCGATTGTTCCTGGCCGAGCAGGTTTCCCGCCCCGCGGATTTCAAGGTCCCGCGCTGCGATCTTAAAACCTGCGCCAAGCTCTGTAAATTCCTGAATGGCCTGAAGGCGTTTTTTAGCTTCTTCAGTCAATATGCGGTCTTCGCGCACAAGGAGGTAAGCATAGGCCTGGTCTCCGGAACGCCCCACACGACCGCGGAGCTGATAGAGCTCAGACAAACCAAAACGGTCGGCGTCATTAATGATTATGGTGTTTGCCGTGGGAATATCGATACCGGATTCAATGATGGTTGTGGTCAAGAGGACATTATATTCATGATGAATGAATTTATTCATGACGGTTTCGAGTGCGCCTTCCCGCATTTGCCCGTGGGCAATGCCGATCTTGGCTTCCGGAATCAGCTCGCTTAAAAAGAGACCGATTTTTTCAATATTATGCACCCGGTTGTGCAGGAAAAAAACCTGCCCGCCGCGGACGAGTTCCCTGAAAATAACTTCCCGGATAATCGTGGGGTCGAAAGGGGCCATGATGGTGCGTATGGCCAGCCGGTCGGCCGGAGGCGTTTCGATGATAGAAAGATCTCGAACTTGCGCGAGCGCCATTTGCAAGGTTCTGGGGATGGGTGTCGCGGTAAGCGTCAGTACATCGACTTCTTTCCTCATTTTTTTGAGCCATTCTTTGTGCCGCACACCAAAACGGTGTTCTTCATCCACAACAATCAAGCCCAGATCCCGAAACACCACATCTTTTTGCAGCAGCCGATGTGTGCCGATCAGGATGTCCACTGTCCCTTTTTTGAGTGCGTTTGTAATTTCCCGCTGTTCGGCCCGCGGGACAAAACGGCTTAACACGGCGACATTTACCGGGAAAGGCTCAAAGCGTTTTAGAAAACTTTGATAGTGTTGCTGCGCTAAAAGCGTTGTCGGGACAATAATAGCGGTTTGCTTGTTGTCCATCACGGCCTGAAAGGCTGCCCGCATGGCGACTTCTGTTTTACCGTACCCGACATCGCCACAGACCAGCCGATCCATCGGTTTGTTTTTCTCCATGTCGGAGATGACTTCCTGAATTGTCCGGAGCTGGTCAGGTGTTTCTTCATATTCAAATGCCGCCGCAAAAGCTTCCGAATCCGATGTTGGTGCTGAATAGGCATGGCCTTCAAGCACTTCTCTTTCTGCATACAGATTGAGAAGTTCCTGGGTCATGTCCTTGATTTGTTTTTTGACGCGTGCCTTGGTTTTGGCCCAGCGCCCGCCGCCGAGTTTGTCCAGTTTGGGCGCATGGCTGTCTGATCCCACATAACGCTGCACCAGATTTAATGCATCGAGCGGCACATAGACTTTGTCTTTTCCGAGGTATTCAATGACCAGAAAATCAGAGGCGTAACCCTCATCCCTTTGACCCTGTCGAATAGTGAGCCTTTTGAGTCCGATATATTCTCCGATGCCATGGTCGAGGTGAACCACGTAATCTCCGGGTTTTAATTCTTCAAAAGAAGACAGAAACCCGGATTTTTTTGTTTTTTTCGACGAAGAGGAGGAATGAGATGAATGGTGTCGTCGGCCTCCGGCGAGGGCTTCTTCGGTGATAAAAACCATATTCAAACCGTTTAAGGCAAACCCTTCAGTGATGTTCCCCATTTTTATGAACACCGGCGCAGGAGGGGTCAGGAAGGGAGAGTCTGTTTCGTCCCAGTTGGTCCAGGGAAGATCATGATCCTGAAGCAGCCGCTTGAATCGCTCCGCTTGATGCGGGGTTTTGACTGCAAGCAGGATAAGGTCTGTTTTACGAAGTTGATCGAGGCGCTGGCTTGCTTGTGAAAAGGTTTGTCCGGAACGGGAAAATCCGAGTGATGCGACAGAATGGTGTTCAAAAGTAAATCTCAATGCATCTTTTTCGGATTTGATGTACAACATTTCCATATCGAGGGTTGTTCGACCTTCCCCGGCTTCAGACAAGTGTGAAAGTGGAAGATAGAGGGCATTCACCCCGGGGTAACGGGGATCGCGCTTTTCTGCAAAAACAGCCGCATCTTCTGTTTCTTCCCGAAGCCGCTTGCCGTGTTGTATCAGTTCTGAAGGCTCATTAAGAATCAATACTGTTTCGTTGGGGAGGTATGCTGTTAAAGCGGCCGCATGATGGTTCGGATCAAATAGATTTTCACGCCCTGGAATAATGTCAATGGCATCCAGTGTCCCCTGAGACCTTTGTGTCTCAGGGTCGAATTTGCGTATCGATTCGATTTCTTCATCAAAGAACTCAATTCGAACCGGTGTGTCGGATACAGGAGAAAACAGATCGATAATACCGCCCCGAATTGATATTTCTCCCGCTTGTGTCACCGTTCCCGTGTCCTCATAACCGGCCCGGCCCAATTGTTTGATCAAGTGGTCCCGTTGGATTATTTCTCCAACGCGCAGGGTCAAGCTTTGTTCGGATAAACACTCCTCGGAGATGACCCGTTGTAAAAAGGCTTCCACGGTCGTGACCAGGCACAACTCTTCTTTGGAGGCCAATCGCCGGAGTAAGGACAGCCTCTGCGCAATCCAGTCAGGACGGGGTGAAGACGGCTCATACGGCATGATATCCCAGGGCGGGAAAAAGAACGGATTTAAAATGGATGTGTTCTTTTCCCCAAAAGGGTTGATGTCCCAAAAAAAACACAGTTCTTCATAAAGGGTTTGGGCACTCTCGGTAGTAGGGGTAACAACGCAAAAGGGGATGCCATTGTGGGCCAGAGACGCCAGAAAAAGCGCCTGGCTGGTCCCCGGCAGGCCGTTTATTTTGATTTTTCTGTGTCTGGTTTTTATCGCTTCGATGATGGGAGAAAAGAGGGCCGCCCCGGTTTTTTCTTTGGAAATCATGCCTGTTTATCCTGAAATCGTTCCAAAACCCGATCAATAATAGAGGTGGTGGACGCCCCTTGAATGACTTTAATGCGCACGACCTGACCGCCGTTTGCTTCCACATGATCCCGGCCGACAATTTGTTCCAAGGCCCAGTCTCCCCCTTTTACGAGTATATCCGGTGTGAGCGCTTTAATCAGGTGCAAGGGCGTTTTGCCGGAAAAGAGCGTAAGATAATGGATACATTCCAGCGCCGATAACACTTCCAGCCGCTGGGATTGGGGGATGATCGGCCTTCTTGGGTCCTTGATTTTTTTTATTGAGGCATCCGAGTTGACGCCGACGATTAAAACATCTCCCAAGGACCGGGCTTCTTTCAAATACCGGATGTGACCGACGTGGATGAGGTCAAAACACCCGTTGGTAAATACGATTCTTTTACCCGTTTTTTTTAGTTCGAGCACTTCTTTTTGAAGTGATGAGAGGGTGATAATTTTTTTAGACTGCACTCTGTTTCCTTTCAGGTTCAGGATTTTTTAAAGCTTTTTCTCCGGACTCTTTCTCAAAAACGCCCGAATATGATCCCTTATTTTAACAGCCAGTTTTGGGTCTTTCCCGTATGCGGAAACAGCGACGGCCACTTCTTCCTCAAACAAACAGGCCGGTACCCAGAAATCTCCTTTGGAGGATTGATCCGCAACATTGAGCAATATGCTTTCTTTTTTGGCTTCTTTGGCAACAGCCTGATTGATTTCCGACTGATTGGTTGCAGCAAAAGCTAATTTTGCCCCACGAAGATCCCCAGCGCGGTAGGCCCGCGGGACCAGGTTTATTTTTTTCTCATTTTCCCAAAGTTGAAGTTTGGAAGTAAAGTGAATGCTGATGACCTTGATCTCGGCTCCCGTGGGGATTAAACGGGATACTTTTCGTTCGGCGACGGGGCCGCCGCCAATAACGACAACACATTCATCGGTTAAATTTAGAAAAACAGGGTAAAGGCGGGCGCGAGTGTTATCCACGAATCCTTATGAAGCGTCTTGTAATTGAAGTTTGTCGATTTTGGTTCCGAAGGCCGATTGAGGATATTGATGTAACAGTTGTTGGAATATCTGGGCTGCTTTGCTGTGGTTTCCGGTCTCATATTGTGAAAGACCCAAATAATAGAGCGTTTTTTCTTTCAGTGCCTGGTCCGAAGTTTGGTCCAGTATTTTCTCAAATCGGGCAATCGCCGCAGGATAGGCCTCTGTTTTAAAGTAAAAATGCCCGATTAAAAACTCGTGATTGAATTCCCGTATTTTAAGTCGTTCAATGTTTTCAGCGGCTTCTTCAACATAAAGGGACTGGGGGTACTGTACGACGACTTTTTGAAATGCGCCCATCGCTTTTTTCATCGGGCCGGGGTCACGGTCTATGGTGTTCAATTGATGATAGTAACTCATGGCCAGCTTAAACTGGGCGAAGGCGGCCATTCTGTGAAAGGGGTGCAGCATCAAAAACCGGTCAAATTCAGCCACAGCTTCGATATAATCACCTTTGACGTAGAATGCTTCACCACGCTTGAGCAGCGTAATGGCGTCATAAGTGTTTTCAGGGTCTTCGTTGGAATTCACGATATTTTCATCGACCCCTAAAAGAGACAAGAGTTCGGATTTTTCTTCCGTCCCTGTGCATGCTGCCAAAAACAGAAATAGACCCAGTATTATAATGCCACGAACCATATGATTCTTCTCACAGATCATCTCGTTTAAAGCCTTCATAAATATCAGAATTTCTGGAAATTCGCAAGAATGTGCAAGGGCTTCATCTGTTTTGGACGCGGTCTTGTTTCATTTTTCCAAAGAAGAATCTGTTCTTGAAGGAATGTAAACTGTTATAATTTTGTCACGATGCCGACATCAATTATTGGAACAGGCCGGGCACTTCCTCAACGTGAAGTCAGCAATACGGCCCTTGCAAAGCAACTGAATATTCCCGCCTCCGATATTATTCGGAAAACGGGTGTTAAAACCCGTTATTGGAGTGAACCGAAGGACACTGCGTCAACATTGGCCATTGACGCCTCCCTGAAGGCTCTTCAGAAGGCGGGGGTTTCGCTGAGGGAAATTGGCCTGATTCTTGTGACGACCACGACGCCGGATATGTTTTTCCCTTCGACCGCCTGTATGGTTCAAAAAGGACTCGCGGAGCGCCTGGAGGGGATGGGAAATGTTCCCGCTTTTGATATCAATGCCTCCTGCTCCGGATTTATTTATGCCTTATCCATTGCGGATCAGTTTCTGAAAAGCGGTGCGGCGGAGGCTGCTTTGGTCATCGCTACGGATGTTAAATCACGTTTTATTGACCCGAAAGATGTATCCACTGCAGTCTTGTTTGGCGACGGGGCGGGGGCCGCGGTTTTAAAAAACGATGCCCGCGGTATTCGGAAAATCAGGTTGGGGGCCGATGGTCGATATTATCCCCTCATTCAGCTGCCTGTCGGGGGGACGGCCTTGCCTTTTTCTCAGGATACCCTGAAAACAGGGCGGTATTTTATGGAGATGAAGGGCAAACGCCTTTTTCGTGTTGCGGTTAGAAAAATGACGGAAGCCCTGACAGATTTTTCGAACGAAACGGGACTTGACCTGAAAGAGGTGGATTTTTTTATCTTTCATCAGGCCAATTTGAGGATACTTGAAGCCGTGTTTAAACGGACTTGCATTCCCCTTCAAAAAACTGAACTCAGTTTGAAAATGTTTGGGAACACCTCTTCCTCGACGATCCCGATCGCTTTGGACCTTGCGCTTGAAGCAGAAAAGATTAAACCCGGGGATCAGGTGATCTGTTCTGCTTTTGGTGGTGGTGTTACTTGGGGAAACGTTTTAATTGAATGGTAAAAGGCCCTTTATTTGCCCCTCTTTCTCTTGAAAATCTCTCATGCTATAATCAGGCGTCAGTTTAATCGAAATATCAGGGCGAGAGTGGCGGAATGGTAGACGCGCCAGATTTAGGATCTGGTGGGGTATCCTGTGGGGGTTCAAGTCCCCCCTCTCGTACGGTTTACAGGATTGATTTCTGGGTGAACAGGAATGCCCCGAAGTTGACAACATCTATCCTCACGGATAGAATAACCGCACTTTAGCATAAGAAGAGGTCTATGAAAGTTCAAGTTGATGAAGTTACCCCGGTTAAAAAATCGCTTACCGTAGAAATTCCGGAAGAAGTCGTTTCCAAAGCTTTTTTACAGGCCTATTCTGATTTGAATCGCCAAGTCAGAGTGCCCGGTTTTCGTCAGGGAAAGGTTCCGGTCTCCCTGCTTGAAAAAAAATACGGTCCCTCTGTGGCAGAAGATATTATCCGCAAACTGGTGCCGGATTATTATGAAAAAGCCGTGGAGGAAACCGGAATATTCCCTGTCGAATTTCCGGCATTTGACAAAATAGAAGCTAAAAAGGGGTCCCCTCTTTCTTTTACAGCCACTGTGGAAGTTAAACCCGCCATTACGCTGGGCGACTATGAAGGGATTGTCTTGCCTCAACAAGCTGTCCAGGTTTCAGATGAGGAATTAAATAAGTCGCTTGCCGCTCAACAAGAACAACACGGCCAGCTTCAGGCGTGTTCGGAGGGGCATGAGATTGTTCCCCATGATTTTGTGATTGTAAATTTTGAAGGGTTTCTGGAAGGAAAGCCGGTACAAGACGGGAAGCAGGAGGGTTATACGATAGAGGTGGGTTCCAACACCTTTCCCCCGCCCTTTGAATCTGAATTGGAGGGAAAGAAGAAAGGAGATGTTTTGGATATCTCCGTGCCTTACCCTGAGGATTTTCAAAACAAGGCGATTGCTGGAAATACGGTTACGTTTCATATCGAAATTCAGGAAGTAAAAGAGAAAGTGCTCCCGGAGCTTGATGACGAATTTGCCAAAGACTTGGGCCATGAAACACTGAATGAACTCACGGAAAAAACAAGGGAATCCTTGTTAAAGCAAGCGGCGTCCAAGCAGGAACAAGAGCAAAGAAAGGTTTTAATCGACAAGCACATAGAAAAAAATCCATTTGAAATTCCCGCGTCTCTTGCTGCGCGGGAATTGGAAACGATTATGAAATCCTTTCCAGATCAGAAAATGTTGAGTGAATCCTCTGAAAAAAGAGAGGCTTTTATGAAAGAACTGGAGCCTCTTGCCCGCCATCGCGTGGCTGAAACGTTGATTTTAGGCGAAATAGTGGAAAAAGAGGGAATTGAAGTAACGGATGACGAAGTGGAAAGAGAGCTTGGGCGTATCGCTGAGCAGCGGGGGACGGCTTTAAAAGAGATCAAACAAGCTTTTTATCAAAAGGAAGGCGCGCTGGAAGGATTAAAATCCCAGATCAAGGAGCATAAGGCGCTTGATCTGATCTATTCCAAAGCGAAATTTGAGGCTGTGGCGGAGAAAGAGACGAAAGGAGAGAAATCCTGATGTTAGTACCGATGGTGATTGAACAATCGAGCCGGGGTGAGAGCGCATATGATATTTATTCCAGGCTCCTGAAAGACCGGATTGTATTTATTGGAACTGGAATTGATGACAATGTTTCAAACCTGATTATTGCCCAGCTCTTATTTCTTGAAGCGGAAGATCCTGAGAAAGATATTCACCTGTATATCAACTCTCCGGGCGGTGTTGTCACTTCAGGGATGGCCATTTATGACACGATGCAGTATATCAAGCCGGATGTTTCAACCATTTGCATCGGGCAGGCCGCGAGTATGGGTGCGCTTTTACTAACAGCGGGTGCGGCAGGAAAGCGGTATTCTCTTCCCAATGCGCGAATTATGATTCATCAACCTCTGGGCGGGTTTCAGGGGCAGGCAACGGATATCGAAATTCATGCGAAGGAAATTTTGAGAATTAAAGATCGCTTGAATGAAATCCTTGCAAAACATACGAATCAATCCCTCGAAAAAATCAAGGAAGACACAGAACGGGACTATTTTATGTCGGGTGAAGAAGCCAAAAACTATCACCTTGTTGATGAAGTGATTGAGCATGCGGAAAATATCAAGAAGTAATAAACCCTAATAAGCAACATTTTATCGTATATTCTGGAGAAATTCATGGCGAAACAAGATAAGGCAGATGCCCTCTTACGGTGTTCTTTTTGTGGTAAAAACCGGGATGAAGTCAAAAAACTGATTGCCGGTCCAACTGTTTATATTTGCGATGAATGTGTTGATCTTTGTAACGACATCATCGCGGAGGAATGGGAAGAGGAAAAAGAGGAGCACTCTTCTGCGCTTCCTAAACCGGCTGAAATCAAAAAAACCCTGGATCAATACGTCATCGGTCAGGACCGGGCGAAAAAGATCCTTTCGGTCGCGGTGCACAATCACTACAAGAGAGTGACTTCGAATGCGCAGGGAGATGATGTTGAGCTTCAAAAGGGAAATATTTTGATGATTGGTCCGACGGGTACCGGAAAAACGCTGCTTGCGCAAACTCTGGCCCGGATTATTGACGTGCCATTTACCATTGCGGACGCGACGACATTAACCGAGGCGGGTTATGTCGGGGAAGACGTTGAAAATATTGTATTAAAGTTATTGCAGGCTTCAGATTATGACGTTGAAAAAGCCGAAAGAGGGATTGTTTATATTGACGAGGTGGACAAGGTATGCCGAAAAAGCGATTCCCCTTCTATCACACGGGATGTTTCTGGAGAAGGGGTTCAACAGGCGCTGCTAAAACTGATTGAAGGGACCGTTGCCAATATCCCGCCTCAGGGAGGACGGAAGCATCCGCACCAGGAATTTATTCAGGTGGATACCACAAACATCCTTTTTATCTGCGGCGGTGCGTTTATTGGTCTTGAAAAACATATCGAAGACCGGATCTATAAAAAAGCCATGGGGTTCGGGGCCGAGATCAAGGGAAGGGGAGACCGCAAAATCGGAGATGTTTTGGCCAAGGTGCAGGCGAAGGATTTAATTCATCATGGCCTTATTCCGGAATTTGTCGGACGTCTCCCTGTTGTGGCCACGCTTGAGGATTTGGACGAAAAAGCGCTTGTTCGTATTTTAAGCGAACCCAAAAATGCCTTGGTTAAACAGTATGAAAAATTATTTTCTCTTGAAAAAGTCAAGCTCAAGTTTACAAACAGCGCGCTGTTAGCCGTTGCGAAGAAATCTTTTGAGCAAAAAACCGGCGCAAGGGGATTACGATCTATTCTTGAAGAAGTGATGCTGGATGTGATGTATGAGATTCCATCGCTTGAAGATGTCAAAGAATGTATTATTACCGAGGAAGTGATCAGCGGCGCGAGTGAACCCCTTCTCTTATACGAGCGTGAAAAAGGGATTAAATCGGCATAACCGCTTTATCCAGGTTCACTGTGGGGGGGCTTCACTGCAGTTACGAGCGCGGCGCCCTGTAAAGTCAGAGACTCTACCTGTATATTAACAAGCCCTTCATTCCGCAATGCCTGTGTCAATTCTTCGACCCAGTTGGATTTTCGGATAACTTCAGGTAATTCCAATAAAACATGTTTCCATTCCGGATAGGCCCAGGCGCCGACTGGCTGCGCACATTTAAAATAGAGTTCAAAGGTTTTCTGAAGCATCTTCGAGCTGGGGTAGGTGAAATCATGAAGGATGATAATGCCACCCGGTTCGAGCATTTGATTTAAGTGGCGGATGAGTTTGGGAATATCGGCATATTTGGGAAGATAGGAAGACGTCACGACATCGTAACGTTCATCAGAGAGATACTCTTCCGCAGCCGAATGGATAAAGGTTACATTTTGGATTCCTTTTTCCCGGGTTTTGGATCGTGCAACCTGAAGATAGCCTTCAGTAATGTCCACACCGGTGACATGGCATTGTGGAAATTTTTCCAAAATCCCGAAAGTTAATATCCCGGTGCCACAGGCCAGATCCAATACATTCCGGGGGGCCTGCATTTTTGAGAGAATTTTCTTTTTCCAAAGCCGGTCAATACCAAATGTAAAGCGGTGAACCACGTCATCGTAGCTTGTTCCCGTTTCTTTAAAAAACCGTTCAATCCACCCGCGTTTTTCTTCTAATTCAATCATTTTGTGGTTCGACCGATAAACAATAAATTTCGCAATTCAACACACGCCAAATAAAGATTTTTAAAGATGCCATTATGCCGGTTCTTTAAAAATTGTCAAGATGTTTAGATCGTACTTGACCTGTGAGGGTCTTTTCTGTAGCCTCATTTTCGTGAAAGTCATTGGCTTGATGTCGGGAACCTCTGCGGATGGGGTGGATGTTGCCTTACTGGATATTCGAGGAGGGAGTCGCCGTCTCCGGTTTAGCCTGGAGGCTTTCCAGATTTATCCCTATCCCCGTACGCTCCAAAAAGAATTGATTCAAATTGCCTCGGGTCAGCCTGTTTCCATTGACCGGATCTGCTTTTTGAATGTCCTGTTGGGAGAAGTTTTTTCAGAGTCGATTGACCACCTGCTCCAGGATACAAAGATAGGTTTGGGCACTGTGGATTTAATCGGATCGCATGGGCAAACGCTTCAGCACATGCCTCATCCTGTCCGCCGGGGACAAACGGAGATTCGTTCCACATTGCAACTTGGAGAACCCTCTGTGATTGCGGAACGAACAGGGATTCCTGTGGTGGCCGATTTCAGGCCGCGCGATATGGCCGCAGGCGGGGAAGGCGCACCGCTTGCGCCGTATTTTCATTATCACTTGCTCAGTCACAGGCGAAAATCACGTGCCGTGATCAATTTAGGCGGGATCAGCAATGTGACCTATTTGAAATCACAAGGTCGACTTGAAGACACCCTTGCTTTTGACATGGGGCCGGCAAATATGGTGATCGATGCCTTGATCAGCCGTTTAAGCCGATCGAGGAAACGCTATGATAAAGATGGCGCGATGGCCCAGCGTGGCAAGGTCCATGCGGCTTTATATTCCAAGCTGATGAAACATCCATTTTTAAAAAAGGCCCCGCCGAAAAGCACAGGGCGGGAAATGTTTGGCGAAAAAATGCTTGAAGTGCTCCTGAAGGAGCAAAACCGGATCGGTTTATCGAATGTGGATTTAGTGGCGACGGTTACCGCATTGACTGCCGGAGCCATTCATTTGAACCTTAAGCGGTTCATCCTTAAAACGGGGGCCTTAGACGAAATTATTGTTGGGGGTGGTGGGGTGAAAAATCCAGTGATTATGGAGACCTTGAACGATTTAATGGCGCCTGTCCCGGTATTGACTTATGAAACACTTGGACATGATTCAAGGGCAATAGAGGCCATGACTTTTGCTGTGCTGGCCTATCAAACCTGGTTTAGACGACCGGCCAATATCCCGTCAGTAACCGGAGCGCGGCACCCGGTGATCTTAGGAAAAATTATCCCTGGAAAGTGAAAAAACCTTATGAGTGTTTTTGAGGGTTTGTTGTTTTTTCCTGTTCAAGGCGTTGTGTAAATTGTTCTGCCGGCACGGGTTTGCTGTAATAATATCCTTGCATGATGTCACAACCGTGTTCTCCAAGGTAAGCCAGTTGTTGCGCGGTTTCAACCCCTTCTGCAATGACTTGGAGGTTTAAACTTTTTGCCATTGCGATGATGGCTTTGACGATTGCCGCATCATCCGGGTCGGAGACGATGTCCCGGACAAATGACCGGTCTATTTTTAAGGTATCGATCGGAAATCTTTTTAAATAGCTTAAAGAAGAATACCCTGTTCCGAAGTCATCAACGGAAAGTTTTAGCCCCATTTCCTTGATTTTGTTAAGCAGACGGATGGTCTCCTCTGCATTTTGCATAATGACACTTTCTGTCAGTTCCAGCTCGAGTTGATCGGGGTTCGCTCTTGTTGTATTCAATATCTCTTGAATGGTTTGGGCAAAGGTCCGTTGCCGGAGTTGGTGAAAAGAGAGATTGACCGCGATTTGTATCGAATCAAAACCACTGGCATGCCATTTTTTTTGCTGTAGACAGGCTGTGGTAAAAACCCATTCTCCAATCGGAATAATCAGGCCTGTCTCTTCGGCAAGCGGGATAAATTCATTCGGGGGCACCATGCCGAGCTTGCTGTGATTCCAGCGTAGCAGACCTTCGGCGCCAATGATTTTCCCGGTTTGAATATCCACTTGAGGTTGATAATAGAGACAGAGCTGATCTCTTTCCAGTGCCTTTCTCAAGTCCGCTTCAAGGTTCAGCTTCTCCAGGGATTTGATGTTCATGGAATTGGCATAAAACTGAAAATTATTCCGGCCTTTCCCTTTGGCATGGTACATGGCGGTATCCGAATTTTTAATGAGCGTCTCCGGGTCTTCTCCATCTTCCGGAAAAATAGAGATGCCAATGCTGGGGGTGATACGAAATTCATGATCCTGGGTTTCAAATGGGACGTTGAAGGAGGCGATAATCCGTCGTGAAACAATGGATGCATCTTCTGCTTTTTTCAGGTCGGTGACCAAAATGAGAAATTCATCGCCGCCAAAACGGGATAAAACGCCCGAAGATGATTTACCATCCAGACAGGTCAGGTTGTCACTGGCGCGAATACATGTTTTTAACCGTCCAGCGACTTGTTTTAAGAGCAGGTCACCGATGCTGTGGCCAAGGGTGTCGTTAATGTGTTTGAAGCGGTCCAGGTCAATGAAGAGGGTCGCGACGATGGCGTTATAACGCTTTGCGTGTTGGATGGCCTGGTTCAGATATTCCTGGAACAGGCCTCTATTGGGTAAATTGGTCAGAGGGTCATAATAGGCAAGGGTTCTAATTTGCTCGTCTGCTTTTTTCCGTTCGGAAATATCCTGTACGACGGCAAAAAATACAGGCGGTGTTTCGGTTTGTCCCAATTGTAAACGAAGCTCAGCAGGATACGATGAGGTATCTTTCCGCCGGTTGGATGTTTCAAAAAAAACCTGTTCTCTTTTTCTTTCGAGCAAGGGCTGTATCAGGGAACTAAAAAATTCAGCGGTCAGTTCCGGCATCAGGTTCAAGATGGTCAATTCCCGCAACTCTTCCATCGTATATCCCAGGTTCTGAAGCGCCCCCTCGTTGGCTTCAACAATGCGGAAGGTATCGGCCCTAAAAACGAGGAATTCATTACTTGAGGCGTTTAAAATACGGCCTAGTCTCGCTTCCCGTTGTTCAGACTGTTTTCTTTCTGTGATGTCTTGAATCATGCCAAACATTTGTTTGGCCTCTCCGTTAATATCCAATATGAGTTCAGCCTGGTTATGAACGTTTCGAACCTGGTTATTTCTTAATTGGATACGGTGTTCAATGCTCAAGGGTTTTTTTTCTTTTATCGCCGTGTCCATGGATTTTTTGACGGCCTTGCGGTCATCGGGGTGAACTCTGCTTATAAAAGCCTTGTAGGTATCTTCCATCTGTTCCGCAGTTTCATGAAAGATCGCGCAAAGTTCTTCTGACCAGTGAAAATGATCATCATGAAGCCGCCAATCCCAGCTTCCCATATGGGCAATACTCTGGGCGGTAGCGAGCCGCTTTTTATTCTCGTTGAGATCATTAAAAAGCTTTGCCGTACGGAGGATGTATCGAATCCGGTGCGCCAAGAGCGAGAGATTAAAAGGTTTTGTAATAAAATCTGTTGCACCGACTTCATATGCGTGGTTGACGGCTTTGTCGGCATCCAGTCCGGTCGCCATTACGATGGGAATATGCTGCCCATGTTTCTCCTTTCGGATGGCTTCACAGGTCTCAAACCCGTCCATTTCCGGCATTTCTACGTCCAAAATAACAATATCGGGGTTGATTTCCTTGAAAAATTGAAGCCCTTCTTTTCCATGATTCGCTGGAAAGACATTAAACCCGGAGGCGATGAGTGATTTTTTGATAATCTCCCGCATGATGGGATCATCATCAACCAGAAGAACGATCTGTTGTCGATCCGTTTCTCTCATGTGGTCTCGGCCAAGTCCAATGTAAAACCGTTTTTCCCTTTTCGGGAAAATTTCTGATAAGACGGGTGTCTTCTATTTATCGGTTATTAGAGGATAAACCTTAAGGATTTCTGACTTTTTAAGGCAAACAGGCTAGAAAATATTCAAACTATTCTGAGGATTGGGTTTGGATGAATTTTGCCAAAGCATTGAAGTAGGCTTCTCCCGCGACAATGTAGGTGTTGTTGTGGTCTGCGCCTTTGAGCGCTTGAAATGTTTTTGGTTCGTTTGCGGCTTCAAATAATCGTTGGCCTTGTATAACAGGAATGATTCTATCCTCATCGCCATGCATGATTAAGAGTGGCCTTTTAAGCTGTTTTATTCTTTCGAGGGAATTGTATTTTGTCGTAATTCGTCCTTTAAAAGGCAGCCAGGGGAAGGTGAGCTGGACCATATCACGAATTGATGTAAAAGGGGCTTCCAAAATAAGCCCTGAAGTAGGGCTTTCCGTCGCAAGCCGAAGTGCAATTGCCGCGCCTAGAGATCTTCCAAAGATGAAAATTTGGTGTGGATTAACCTCTTCTTTCAGCAGCAGTGTATCGTAGGCGGCTCGGGCATCATTTGTGGTACCGGCTTCGGAAGGTTCCCCGTCGCTTTGGCCATATCCCCGGTAATCAATAATCATGATGTTTAATTTAAGGGCATGGTGCAATCGTTGCAGCAGATCAACGCGGTGTCCAATATTGCCTGCATTGCCGTGAAACCAAAGTAATGCCTGTTCACTCCCTGGATAGGGAACAAACCATCCATGTATCTTGACGCCGTCGTCCGTTAGGATAGAAAGGTCTTCGTAAGGCAGTTGAGCCTCGGCGGGCGTCGCAATCAAGCGTTTTTCAGGATAGTAAATAAATTTCTTTTCCACACTGCATCCACTGCTTAATAAAAAAAGAATAAAGAAAAACCCTGTTTTATAGTGGGCATAACAATGAAAAAAATCTGGCAGCCTGTGATTTCGAGGGAATAACTCGGACATTAGCGGAACATGCGGAATTTATAACACATGAATCACCCTGGTGACGGCAGGGTGCAGGAAATTTCGTAATCGAGTAATTCTTTTATTGTCGGATTCGGTCCACAAAGAAGGCAGTTGGGGTTTTTAGGAACTTTGACACGTCGAAAAGACATATCCAGCGCATCATAAATTAATAAACGCCCTGCGAGGGACTCCCCAATGCCCAAAATTTCTTTTAAGGCTTCGGCGGCTTGAAGAATTCCGATCGTACCTGCGAGTACCCCTAAAACCCCGGCCTCCTGACAACTGGGAACCAGGCCCGGAGGAGGCGGTTCCGGATAGAGACACCGGTAACAAGGCACAGGCCCTTCATCCGTTTTGTGGGGTTTTAAAGTGGTGAGCTGCCCTTCAAAGCGGAAAATGCTGCCGGAAATCAAGGTTTTCTTGAGAAAGAACGCGGCGTCATTTACGAGGAATCGTGTTGGAAAATTGTCAGACCCATCCAGGATGAGGTCATAATCTTTAATGATATCGAGGATATTCCCCGAATCCAGCCGCCCGACATGTTTGATGACTTTAACATCAGGATTCATTTTAGCAATGGTTTCTTCCGCTGAATCCACTTTAGGGTGGTTGACCGTTCGGGTGCTGTGCAGAATTTGCCGTTGCAGGTTGGAAAGATCCACCACGTCGTCATCGATAATGCCCAAGGTTCCTACCCCTGCAGAGGCAAGATATAGCGCGGAAGGCGAACCCAGGCCTCCGGCTCCGATCAGGAAAACCCTGGCCTCGGCGATTTTTTTCTGCCCTTTTCCGCCGACTTCCTTTAAAAGGATCTGACGGCTGTAGCGTTGTAATTGTTCATCAGAAAACGCCATGTGAAAAAATTCCCTCTCTCTTAAGGGTTATTCAATAATGTTGCGCTCAATCGGGTCCACTTTAACGCCGGCGGCTTTCATGCCTTCGACAGCGCGTTCTATTTCGTCGGTATCACCCACTAATTCAAGATCTACCCATCCAGTTTTCTCAGTCACATCCGCGCGTCGGATATTGGTAACCACCTTGTAATTTTTGCCGGTGTTATAAATAATCGGCTCCCGGATTTTATCTTCCGGGAAGGTGATCCGCACTTTCAAATTTGCCATTTTAAGTCTCCTTTTTCCTGATATGCTGTTATCCGCCTGCGATGGCTGGAATGATGGATACCTCATCTCCCTGTTTTACCGGAGTATCCAGCCCTTGGTGAAATCGGATGTCTTCTTCGTTGATATAGATATTGACGAATCGACGGATGGCGCCTTCTTCATCACAGAGACGTTCTTTAATCCCTGGGTACTGGGTCTCCAGGGTGTTAATCAGTGCGGAGACGCTGTCTCCTTCAATATCGACTTCCCCTTGACCGCCGGTCAACCTTCTGAGTGGGGTGGGTATACGAACCTTTATCATTTTCCTTCCTTTTGTAATGTGTTTTGAAAACTTTTGAGGTTGGGCTGAATATGCCAGGGCGCGCCAACAGCCGGCGCAATGGCTTCCTGTGTTTTGAGCCCGTTTCCGGTAATGTAGGCCACGACCGATTTATTTTTTTGAAATACACCTTGATTGGCAAGTTTTTTCAAGACAGCGATGGTGACCCCGCCCGCCGTTTCAGTAAAAATACCTTCATTTTCCGCCAAGAGCTTGATGCCTTCAATGATTTCTGTATCGGATACCGATTCTATTAATCCCCCAGTCTCTTGCGCAATTTTAATCGCATAAAACCCATCCGCCGGATTGCCGATTGCGAGGGATTTTGCGATCGTATCCGGCTTTACCGGTTGAATAAAGTCTTTCTTTTTCTTGAACGCGGTCGCCACAGGGGAGCAGCCTTCCGCCTGTGCGCCATGAATTTGGGTGGTGACGGAGGGGATTAAGTTCAAGCGTTCGAATTCATGAAAACCCTTGTAGATTTTAGTCAGAAGCGAACCCGATGCAATTGGGACGACAACGTGATCAGGGGCTTGCCATCCCAGTGCTTCCGCCGTTTCAAAAGCGAGGGTTTTTGAACCTTCGGAATAATAGGGGCGGACGTTAATATTCACAAATGCCCAAGGGTATTCTCCGGCGATTTCACTGCAAAGCCGGTTGACATCGTCATAAGTTCCTTCAACTGCAACGACATTGGGTTTATAAACGAGGTTGCCGAGAATTTTACCCGCCTCCAGGTCCGCAGGGATAAATACGAAACATTTAAAATTGGCTTCCGCTGCATTTGCGGAAACAGAATTGGCCAGATTTCCGGTAGAGGCGCAGGCGACGGTATCAAAACCCAGTTCCCGTGCACGGGTGAGTGCGACGGCGACCACACGATCTTTAAAGGAAAGTGTCGGGGCATTGACCGAGTCATTTTTAAGATAAAGGTAATCCAGTCCGAGTTGTTTGCCCAGGTTTTTGGCATGGACAAAAGGTGTAAAGCCGGTATTTAGCCCCACTGTCGGTTGGCTTTCCACGGGAAGCAGATCCGCATAACGCCAAAGACTCAAGGGGCCCTGCATAATCTTTTCCTTTGAGATGTTTTTCTGGATTACTTCGTAATTGTAGGCGACTTCAAGTGGTCCAAAACAGAATTCACAAACATGAATGGCTTCTGCGGGATATGGTTTTTTGCACTCTTTACAAAATAGTCCTTTAATCTTGTCCATTAAATTAAGCGTCCTTTTGGGCGGTTTCAAGGGGATCGAAATCACAGACTTCCTGCACGGCCATCTCCAAAGTTGTAATACTGGGACGCGTTCCGCAAAGTGGGCAGTCCGGGTTCTTTTTGATTTTGATTTCCCGAAACTGGGTTTGCAGGGCATGATATGTGAGGATACGGTCTGTCAGGGGTGTTCCCGCTCCCAAAATCAGTTTAAGGACTTCAGTGGCTTGCAAAGTTCCAATGAGCCCCGCCAGAGCGCCCAATACACCGGCTTCCTGGCAGCTGGGAACCACCCCTTGCGCGGGCAGCTTCGGGAAAATACACCGGTAACAGGCACTTTTACCGGGGATGATTGTAAAAAGCTGACCGTCGAAGCGAAGGATACCCCCGTGAATCAGGGGTTTGTTCGTGAAAAACGCCGCATCGTTGATTAAAAATTTAGCGGGGAAATTATCTGTACCATCAAT
>CALZIJ010000018.1 GCA_945787655.1 Nitrospiria bacterium
TAAGATGACTTCGATATTTTATTAACTTCAAAATTTCCCCATAATTCGATGAGCAGAAGCCCCCATCCAGGCTTGTCTTTTTAAAAGTCGTCCAGGAATTCAGTTATCTTCCTCCTGCCCCCCCAAGGTTGCACCCCTTTGGATATCGCCTATAGAGGGCCTGAATCTAGGCTGGCATAAACCGAAGGGAGTGGACCATGGATATCAATAAATTTAGCTGTACGGCGAACCTAACGCGAAACTCAGAACTGCTTTCGACAATCGAACCTTAATTTTTAAACGATCAGACCTATCCCGGCCCGAACACTAAACCGCGTTATTGGTTTAGTGTTCGGGCCGGGTGTTGTATCGCCATTCCATTTTTTTAGGTTTTCCGACGAGCGCCCAATCTAAACCTTTAAAAACGGGCCTTTTTCCTTCGTTGATAAAGCGTCACAGCAAAACCCAGAATCAACACCATCATTAGGCTCACGGAAAAGGGGTGGTGTAGACTCGCGTCCGCAAGCATTACGATCGGGGTCATCGCCACATTCGCCATTGCCATCAATGTGGGTTTATCAGAAATCCACTCAACCCAGGCCGGAGAGCGGGCATAATACCAATCAATCAATTGACGCCCGATTGCCAGTGGCGCCAGGATTTGATCTCTGAATTCACGCAAGATCATGACTTCCGGCGTGTCGTAACCGCCGTAGATGGCAGTGGCGATGAAACACGCCCCGCCGTCATCTCCAACACCGGTTGCCCCGGAAGTGTCTGTGCCTCCGGGAAATCCCGCGCCGGGTGGATCAATCGGGCCGGCGGGATCAATAATCCGTCCATTGGCGAGACCATCCAGATCGCCTTCGGCTCCGTCAGTGTACCTTACTTTGATTTGATTGCCTGTGATTGAAATGGGGCTGGGGTTGTCGATGCGCTCGCCCTTTGGATCATATTGCATCCAGTGGCTGTTTTTGCATCCAGTGGCTGTTTACATCAAAGGGATCCGTCAAATAAAAAGTGACATCCACGGTATCACCGGGCGTCAAACCGTAAATTCCAAACCCGATTAGGCCGACGGGCATGTCTTCCAAGGGAATCAAAGCCTCCGGCAAATCAGTTTTGCGCAGGGTCGAAACCCGGCTGAGGGTGCCTTTGCTGGTTTGAATCCCGATGGGGTTTCCGGTTTCGGCATTGGCGATGACCAGGATCCCCTCGGTGGCGTCGTCAATGTCGTTGTTGTTGGTGTCAAAAAAACCGGAGAGTTCGGCCGTGTCCTGTATGCCGTTTGCAACGACATCAGCCGGATCTAAAGCGCCGGTCTTAAATGTAAAGGCACTCGAAAACTCAGAGGCCTGTCCACTTTGATCGATGTGTCGAATGCTGATTTCATAGCTTGAATCCAGGTCAAGCGTGGCGGCAGACAAGCGCAAGGGCGACAAGCCCAAGGGGCCCAGGTTTCCCTGATAAATCATGGCTTCCGGGCCGGATTGGCTGGGATCGACGATTAAGATTTCGATGCCACTGGCCGAAACGTCGCCTTCGTCCGGATCAGAAAACGCTGTGACTTCGACGGAAAAAGTGCCCGTCGGCTGTGCCGCATCTGCAAGAAGCGAGAGGATTATGGGTTTCTGCGGCCGATGCAGAAGCGGGGTGTCCGACGCATTGGTCGGGTCGGCTCCCGTTGCGATCTCGTTTTCATCGCTGAAACCGTCATTATCATCATCGGTGTCTTCATTGTTGCCCACACCATCTCCGTCGGTATCAACCGACTCGGAGGGGTCAGAGGGGAAGGCATCTAAATGATCGGGCGTGCCGTCATTGTCGCTGTCTAAAATTTCCGTCTCACCACTTGGCATAAGGTAGACAAATTCGCCGGGGAGGTGATCGTTTTGAAGGGGCTCGGCTAAAACCAGGGAGCCCAGTGCCGTCACTTGAGCGAATTCTTGGTTTTCGCCGCCCGGATTAATCACAACGCGGTCACCCGCTTCGAAAAACAAACCGCTTTCCATCCCGATCTCTGCAAGAGATGCGATCTCCAGTACAGATTCTCCTGCTTTTGCGCCATCTGGCATTGATGAGAGGGGGACCATATCTGCGGTATTCAAGTCACCTAAACGAAGCGCTTCAGCGGCGTCCACAAATTGCCAACCGTCATTCTCTGTCCATCGCTGTAGTCTTGGGTCCCCACCGTCTTCATCCTGAATGGCCCTCAATATCGGCGTACTGGGATCACGACTGAAGACGGCTTCCTCTGTTCCGTCCCCGATATACGAACTAAAAAATCGAGGAAGGTAGATGACCAAGCGCGTTAGAAAAGGCTTAATGGCTTCATCAAATGTCCGGGCGACGAGGGTGCCAATGACATTGAGGTCGACCTTCAGTTTATAGCTTGCACCGAGTAGGACCACAAAATCGCCAGGGACGTCGTCTCGGACGCTGCCTTTTTTTGCAATGATGTTTGAGTATTTGTCTAAAAAATAGGCGGCTTTGACTTCCTTGTCCGGTGTAACTGCCACCAAGGCTGTCCCTCCAAGGGTGCAGCAACGCAGATATTCTTGCCGGACATTTTGCATAAAAAACGAAAAACTTTCCCCATGCTGCATATCCAAGGCCGTGCGTAGCTTTTCGTAGATCCGGATCCGTTTGGCTGCATCCAAGATAAATGAACCATCGGCGTTAAAAATCCCCAGAAAGTCCGTGTCCCCGGTGACGGGGCGGAAATCCTTCTTATAGGCCGCCCCGACGGGGTCTGACATTTCGATTGACCAGTAGCGGCGATCAGGGTCTGGCACCGCACCGCTAATGCGTTTTCGCCGTATCCGGCGGGTTTCTTTTGCGCCAATCGTGATGGCTTCTCCGTTTTTAAACTGTGGTCCCGCTTCGAAAGAGGTCGGCAGATCAAATTCATCAATATCTCCGATTTTGCGACCGGGTAGCGCTTCCAGCTTCGGCACAAGTTTGTTCCACTCTTTGTTGCGGGTTTTAAGACGGCCGCGGATCTCGGCGAAGAGCATCGGGTCATCTGCAATTTCTGGATGTTTTGAGATTAAACCGCTTACATATTCATCGAGTGCAAATTCCAGGTCGCTTCCAACCTTGCCTTTGATGGAAGGCGGGGGTTCGACAAGTTCGATGGTGGCTTTTCCACGTTCACGATATCCCAGATACTTGATATCAATTTCATTGATGGTTTTAAATTTAAGCCCTTCAGGTTTTGGCCATGCCTCCGCTTTTCTCAGCAGCTCAATGGATTTTGGATGCCTGGAACGGAAGGTCAACATGATCTGCTCATCTTGGGCAATTTTTTGTAAAAATTCGATGTCTCTTCTGTCAATGCCGTATATTTTTCTGAGGAGGGCAAAGTCCAGGGGATCTCCCGCAGCGAGTGCTTTTTCCAGGGAAAGACCGTCCGCTTCGGCTTTCGCTATTCTCGCCGCTAAGTCATCCGTGCGTTTAATTTTTTCCTGCTGTCGAATTGCACGCGCCAACTGCGTGTCCGGCAGCGGGATTTTCCTGGCGATTTTGACCAAGGCTTTCACAACGACCAAGCTTTCGAGCACGAGGTCGGGGTTTGAGCCGACAAATCGGCCAAACTGATATTCGATTTCCCGATAATCGTTGTCCCTGAAAGCCCTGTGCAAACCCCCAAAATAGGTTTTTAATTCCGCTGCAATGGCCTCCGTTGTTTGTGCCACAGCTTTTCCGGCTTCTAGACCGGCGATAGGCAAGGCCTGAATATCTTGTGCGATTTCATTGGCGAGTGCATTTAAAAGCGCGCCGTCTGAATCGTAAATCGCGGCCACGGTTCCGAATATCTGAGCACCCCAGGCGGTTTGAAGATATACAGGGCTATTTCTCGGGTCTAACGCCTCTTGCGTCAGCGAGGCGCCGAAATAAAAGAGTCCTTTGATTCCCGGCCAGAAGGTCTCAAGATATCCAATCGATACACCACAGAAAACCGGCGGGTAGCCAATACCCAGCGGTCCTTCGCCACAATCGAGCAATGGGTTTTGCAGGGGAGGCGGGTTGCTCGTAAGCGTGACATTAAATGACTTGGACCATCCATCCTTTACGACAGCGCCTGCGTCAGCAACTTTTAGAGAGCCATCGTCTTCGACCGTCCAAAGACGAATTTCATAATTAACAAGGTTTCTACTTGAGGCCTTCTCACTGTGAAGCGTTTGAAAAAAAGCCTTGAGGGTGATTTCTTCTCCCGGCGCGAGCGGAAAGATATCAAGCTTTCCGGTATTTGTTTTATTGATATCAAATAATTCGCCATCTCCCAGATTGCCCACTTGGTTGGGAAAGACCATGACGACAAGATCTTTGGCGTCTTCATCGTCTTCTTCCATGACATTCTTAATAAAGCCGTCGACACGCACGACATGCCCTGAGGGGATGGAATCTGTCCCCTGGTTGGATTTGACGCCCCATTCAAGGAGCACGTCAGACGTAATATCTAACTTGCCCTCACCCAGCACCGTGACGAGTTTTCCAGAACTGTTCCCTGAAAAGAGTGTTCTGAGTCTGAGTGTGGCGGGCGAGTTAAAGGCCTTCATCCGCCAAGTGTACGTCGCTGTATCGGTTTCGGAACCCCTTTTCCCTAATGACACGGGTTTGGATTTTCCGTCCTCTGCAACATCCGCTGGCGTAAAAGCGAGTAAATCAAGAGGGACGGCGGGATTATCGGTGATACTTGTAATCGTCAGACCATCCACGTCGCCTTCGATATTGACGTCGTCGACCACTTTGTCGCTTGTGTTCTTTACGGTTGCGGTAATTAAAATTTCGTTATCGGTCGGGTTGAGATCAAAGGGCAATGGATTTGGGCTTGCGGTAATCGTGACGATGATGGGGTCGGTATTTCCCGATAGCTTCGCCACGTCGCTCTTTGTTATTCCAAATGAGTCGGTGCCCGAGGCGGTGGTGTCAAGGGACCAGGGGCCGGGTGTTCTTGCTGCTAAAGTCCAATTTAGAAAAAGTGATTGGCCCGGTTCGAGTGTATAGCCACCTGCCGGGACCGAAGGCGCCGTGAGGACTTCGAGATTGGGTGCATTGGAAAATAAGTCACTGAATCGGATGTTTTCGATATTTCCAACACCTTCTGAGGCGCTGATCTCGAGTGTCGCCCCAAAGGCTTCCCCGATTCGCACGAGTCCGCTGCTTCGCCCGTCCTCAAAAGTCAGGTCTGCGCTTAATTCAGGAGAGGTGCTGGCGACCGTCACCGTACGCCTGTTCGTGACGTCCAGGGTATTCCCTTCAGGATCTTTCGCGGTCACCCGTACTTCAAAGGTGGTTTTCCCAGGTTTTACTGCTTTATAGGTCAAACGCCCGGCTTCTGTGCGTTCTTTGGCTGCTAAAAAGCTCGGCGCATTGATATTTTTTCTTATCGAGGTCAGCATGCCTTCCGGTGTGCTCGTTGTGATGTACACATCGACCTCAAAATCTTTTAAATCGATCGCGCCAGTATTGTTTATCTTGATCTCTAGTACGAGTTCATACCCAACTTCTCCGGGCCGTGAACCGATACTTAATTGGTCGTCGCCATTTTCGTCCACCCAGGTCCAGAAGCGGCTCAGCCCGACATCCATACGGGGTCTCGCCATCCGAACCAGGTTGTCTTTGTAGATAAATTCCGAATTGCTATTGCTGTCCCTAACCTGATCTTCGATTTCTAGGCTGCTGTTGCATTGGCTTGTTATGGCCTGCAGAATCGCATCGGGGGCGACACGTGGCTCCGGTTGGCGGACGTCAAATTCAAAATCCGTAATTGTTCTCTCGGCCGCTCTGTCAGGAAAATATTGACGCGTAAGAAAATTATGTCCATTGGTGAAGTCAAAAAGGAGGTTCGTTTCATAACCAATTTGGCCGCGTGCCGCTAGCCCCGGGACCAGTGTTGAGAGGTCTTTAAACTGGTCGCCATCTACAATGGGGAAATCTCTGTTCCAAGTAAAGGCAAAGCCATTGCCGTAGTTCCCGAAATCGCCGGGCAGGTCGTTTCCGTCCTCATCTTTGGGGATACGATTTACGAGGATAATGTGGCCGAAGGCGTCACCCGCATTATTGAAACCCTCGAGAAACAGTTGTAGCGCAAAGTCGTATTCTCTTTCGAAATAGTAAGAGGCAATGACCGTTTGATCCACGAGACTATCCGGATCTAAAAAAGTGCCAACAAGCGATCCCTTTACGTCTGCTTTCTGTTCGAAGCCGGCCGTTTTCGTCAATGCCTGCCCGGAATCGTTAATGGCAACGAAATTGGCCCCGTTTCTTGCTTTTAGCCATTCATAAGGGGTGCCGCCATAGTCGAAGGTACACTCAAGACCAACAGTGGCATGGGTGTTTGTCGCTGAAAAAATCGTGAAAAAAAGACTGAATACGAGTAAAAATTTGCGCAAAAGGGTAGTGTGCATGAATGACCTCAATGGAGAAGTTTAGCGAATTTTAGATGTGAATTGGTTAGTTTTATAGGACAAATTCTCTCTTGTCAAGAAATTCGCGCAAATGTGACTTCAGCGGCACTTGAATAAAAAGAGGCACCACCACGGGAAACCAGACGGCTTCCGCGGCAAAGCGGTTGTAAACCAGTACGCCGTACAATATTGTGACCAAGACCATACAAAACACTGCTTTTAGGGGAGACAACTTCCACCAAATCAAAGCCAACACCATCCCCCAAAAGAATAACAAATAACGGTCAAAACAGGGAATAAGGGCCGAAGGGGGCGGTCCTGAAGCAAGTTTGAAAACACCGTTGCGGCAATTTCAACACCACTGAGATCAGCCCCAAAAACCCGATCGACAATCCGGCGAATCCTATTTTTTTAAAGTCCCACATTGGCTTTTCAAATTCCGATCAACAGAGCAAACTTGAATAAGAATTTAAAATACGTTTTACTGGGCGATATTATTGATTTGGAGATCCTGATATGTCGTCTCATTCTTCTTTACATGAAACAGGCCCGGAGGGGGTTGACTTGATCCGATGGCCGCATCGCAACCATACCCTTCCAGAAGCCGAAGTCACCGTTTTTTTTACCAGCCGGGACATTACACCGTCCCGATGGGTCAACACATCCAATACTGTCCATGCGCCACACGTACATACTTATAAAAAAATTCTATTTTGCATTTCCGGTGAGATTACCTTTTCCTTTCCCGACTTTGATCAGGAGTACACGCTCAATCCGGGAGACCGCCTCATTATTCCGGCCGGCCTTCGGCACAGCGCCGTAGCCGGTTTAAAAGGCGTCACCTGTATTGAAGGGCAAAGTCCATAAGCATTGGCGAATTGAAAACAGCCCGGATCGTTTAAGGATATTCACAACCGCCTCGACCGAGAGCGGACGCCCCGTATTTTGAGCGGATGAGGTCCACCGCCGCATCTATTTGCTGTTGCTTCTTCCTGGAGGCATCAAAAAAAAGGTCTTCCTGCACCGTATGATTGCGCACCAGGCGCGAAGCCCCCATGCCCAGCAGACGCACCGCTCGCGGTTTTTTTGAAAAGTTCAAATGAAACAAATTCAGGATCACATTTAAAAGGTCCTGTGTCGTTTGGGTGGCTTTTGAAAGGGATTGAGACCGGGTAATGGTTTTAAAATTGGAAAAACGGATCTTCATTTCCACCACCTGAGCCAACAGCCCATGCTGCCTCAGCCGCCAGGCCACCTGTTCCGTCAGTTTCACAAGGTGGGCGCGGAGCATGGCCACATCCTCAAGATCCTTGTCAAACGTCTGTTCATTTGAAACAGATTTTATCTGATGATCCGGGACCACCTTCCGGTCATCCTGCCCCTGCGCAAACGCCCACAGCCGGTCTCCCCATTTGCCGAAAAGCTGATGAATCAAAGCGAGCGGTTGTTGCCGAAGATCGTAAATACTGCGGATTCCTTTTTTTTCCAGAACCTGGCTGCCGACTTTCCCGATGCCCCAAAGACGGCGCACCGGAAGCGGGTCCAGAAAAGACTGCACCTCATTCGGCCTCACCACGAGGAAACCATCCGGTTTTCCCAAGTCACTCGCTATCTTCGAGACAAATTTATTGGGCGCAATGCCCACAGAAGCACACAAACCCAGTTCACCCTGAATGGCCTGCTTGATTTGTCGGCCGATGGAAACCGCTTCCCCAAAAAGCGCTTCGGAACCTTGCACATCAAGAAAAGCCTCGTCGAGAGAAAGCGGTTCCACCAGCGGGGTATACCGTTTGAAAATTTTCTGGATTTGCTCCGAGACTTCTGCATAATATCCGATCCGCGGCGCGAGAAAAACCGCCTCCGGACAGAGTTGATGCGCCTTGCCGGTCGGCATCGCACTGTGAATCCCAAACGCCCGTGCCGCATAATTGGCGGCCGCCACTACCCCGCGGCCCCTGGGATTGCCGCCAACCAGAACCGGTTTGCCCTCAAGTTCCGGCCGGTCCCGCGTCTCGATCGACGCGTAAAAGGCATCCATGTCCACATGCAATATCATGAGGACATGATAGGCA
Source organism: Nitrospiria bacterium (assembly GCA_945787655.1). Taxonomy (GTDB): domain Bacteria; phylum Nitrospirota; class Nitrospiria; order SBBL01; family JAADHI01; genus JAADHI01. Next base: position 8,465 of record CALZIJ010000018.1, read on the forward strand.
TTTCACGAAACACCGTCAACGCCCCGGACTTTCTAAACAAATCCTGTACAAGACGCAATCCTTCGCCGATTGCACTCTCACTTCAGAAATCCTATAATAGAGATAGCTCAAATGCTTACCTGTCTTTTTTTCTCATAGATCTTCTTCATATGGGGGCGACCGGAATCGACGGGGATAGGAGGTCAAGGAGCGCATGTCGAGGTCCCATTGGGCTCGTTAAACAAATGGGAAAATGATAGTTGCTGACGAACAACCGTTAGCCCTCGCTGCCTAGTCGCGGCGACATCGAACCTCTGGGCCTGTGCAGGGGCAAGATGACCGATAGCAGGCTGCTCTCTTTCTTGTGTTTCAGGGGGAGGGGATAAGACTTAACTGGAACTGGCTGACGATACACCTGGTCTTTGAGGGGTATTTGATGCGAGACTTAAAACAAAGACTAAACATGTAGTGGTCTTTGGCTAAGCATTTTCGGACGCGGGTTCGAATCCCGCCGCCTCCACCAAATCAAAAAGCCCGGCGTTTTTCGCCGGGCTTTTTTTGTGCTTCAAAAAAGTAAGCGCAGAATCCCTCCAATTCTTGACAAGAATACGATACCATATATAGTATTACTTTATGAGCAAAATCACCCCCGTAAAAGTGATTATCGATACGAATGTTTTGTATGCGGGACTTTATTCTTCGAACGGCGCCTCTCATCTCATATTAAGGGCGGTAGAAAAAAAGCAAATCAAGCCCATCCTTTCGATCTCTTTGTTATTTGAGTATGAAGATGTCATGAAGCGAAAAAAGACTATTCTGAATTTAAGCCCCTCAGAAATGGACTCTCTTTTGGACCATCTCTGCCGCTTGAGCGAACATCACAGGGTTTATTTTTTATGGCGGCCTTTTTTATCGGACCCAAAAGATGATCATATTTTGGAGTTGGCGGTGAGTTCCGGAACAGAAAAGATCGTGACACACAACACAAAGGATTTCAAAGGGGCCGCTTCCTTCGGCATACAGGCCGTAACGCCGCAACAATTATTGGAGGACATCGCATGAGCGCTTTAAGTTTACGATTGCCGGAATCGATCCACCGGCACATCAAAGAAATTGCAAAAAAAGAAGGGGTTTCCATTAATCAGTTTATTTCGTCCGCCGTGTCCGAAAAAATCTCCGCCATCATGACGGAAGATTATTTAAAAGAACGCGCGAAAAAAGCAAAAAAAGGCGCATTGAAGCAGATCTTAAAAAAAGTGCCGGACCGCGAACCGCTTCCGGGGGATGAGCTGTAAGCCCGCCCCCTCCACCAAAATCAAAAAGCCCGGTGTTTTAGGTCGGGCTTTTGATAGTTTACGGTCTGTCATGCCCACTTCGAAACACAATAGTCAAGTCTGCCTCAAATAACTTCAAAATCAGGGAAAAACGACCATAGGTAACAACAAATTGAGACAAAACTGGTAACTTTATTTCGTATTTTGTTAATGCTCCCCAGTATTACTGGTCAAGAGTGCAACTTTAAGTAAATAGCAAAAAACCCTGGACTTGAGCCTCTTTAGGGAATATAAGTGACATTATGTCAGAAAATTTCCCAGAAAAAATATGAATGAATTTGTAACAGCCAGACGGCAAGCCGGGCTCACAATTACCCAAGTAGCCGAAATAACCGGTTACGGAGAAAGAACAGTATATAGATGGGAAAACGGCATCACTTCACCTAAAAAGGCTGTACTTGAGCTTGTGCGCTCTGAAAGGAAAGGAAGAACTCAGCCCGCCCTCTCCTGTTTCAGTTTTATTGATCTTTTTGCCGGGATAGGGGGATTGCGCCGTGGGTTTGAACCCATTGGCGGTAAATGTGTATTCACCAGTGAATGGAATAAATACGCACAGCAAACCTATCTGGCCAATTATGAATGTGACCATGATGTCGCTGGTGATATCACACAAATTGACGCCGATGAAATACCGGCTCATGATGTACTGCTCGCCGGATTTCCATGTCAACCTTTTTCCATTGCGGGAGTTTCAAAGAAAAATGCACTGAACCGGCCACATGGATTCCACTGTGAAGCCCAGGGAACCCTGTTTTTTGATGTCGCAAGGATTATAGAACATCACCGTCCCCGGGCTTTCCTGCTTGAAAATGTCAAAAATCTTGTCAATCATGACAAGGGACGTACCTTCAAAGTCATCAAGGATATTCTGACAAGAGAACTTGGTTACCAGATATCCAGCAGGGTAATTGATGCCAAGTCATGGACTCCTCAACACAGGGAGAGAATATTTATAGCCGGGTTCAGGGAACCCAACGAATTTACATTCGATAACCTGGAAATCCCTGATCCTTTCGCAGGCCCCAGACTGGGGACAATACTGCATCCTGAGAATGGAACCGAAGAACCTGAAAAACCATTTACATATGGAAAATGCGGTAAGGTGTCTGACAAATATACCCTGTCCGATCATCTCTGGAAATACTTGCAGGACTATGCAGAAAAACACCGCAAGAAAGGTAACGGATTTGGATTTGGACTTGTTGGGCCTGAAGATACAACAAGAACACTTTCCGCCCGGTATTACAAGGACGGCTCGGAAATACTCATACGGCAGGACGGTAAAAATCCCCGGCGACTTACTCCAAGAGAGTGTGCCCGCCTGATGGGATTTGAACATCTTGGAGATGACCGCTTTATTATCCCTGTATCCGATACACAGGCATACAAACAGTTTGGAAATGCAGTGGTCGTGCCGGTTGTCCAGGCAGTTGCTAATCATATGTCACCCTGGATTGTTGGACGGAATGTCACAGATGCAGAAAAAAAATCCACCAGTATAAAGAGGGTAGCAGTTGCCTGATATTGTTTCACCGGAAAAGCGCAGCCACATGATGTCAGGGATACGGGGGAAAAACACCCTCCCGGAAATGACAATCAGAAAGGGGTTGCATGCTCGCGGTTTCAGATACCGCCTGCATGACACAAAACTGCCGGGCAAACCTGATCTGGTATTTCCTGTATATAATGCCGTTATTTTTGTACATGGCTGTTTCTGGCACAAACACCATTGCCACTTGTTTAAATGGCCTTCCTCGCGGCAGGATTTCTGGAAAGAAAAAATCACTCGTAATGCGCAAAAGGACATTGAAAATTTGGCAGCCATACAAGAAAAGGGAATACGTGTACTGACCATATGGGAATGTACTCTTAAAGGAAAAACACGCCTGCCAATGGAAAATGTTATAGAACAGGCAGACCAATGGCTGAGATCTGGCAAAAACAATTATGTCATAGAGGGTTTTACAGGTGCCAATTGTTGATTTTACTGACTGGATGGATGAATTTACCGGATCAAGATATGTCTGGTATGTAAAACGCTTGTCCGGCAATGATACGCTTGCCAACGGCACACATCAGGCTGGCCCGTATATACCAAAGGAATTTCTTTTCAGTATTTTTCCTGCACTACACAGACCGGAAACCAAAAACCCGGATGTTTACTTCCAGCTATATATAGATTCACATGCCGATCATAGACGGGTAAGAGCGGTCTGGTACAACAACAAATTGAGGGGAGGAACACGAAATGAGGCACGTGTAACAAATTTCGGGGGAGCAAGCTCGGCCTTGCTTGATCCAGACAGTACCGGAGCTCTTACAGTATTTGCCTTCCCTATTGATGAACAGGGAGTAACTCAGGCATGTCATGTATGGGTATGTCGTAACGAAATAGAAGAAGACATCGCCGAGGATCGTATCGGCATGGTTGATCCCGGCCAGTGGAAAATATGGACAGTTGATGAATCCAGCTACGCTGATCTCGTGATTCAACCGGAAAAACCAAGAAAACCCTGTTGGCTTGAAGCCGAAGAAATCCCTCCAGAATGGATTGTTAAATTTCCAAAAGGATCGGAAATCATAGAAAAAACACTCGAACTTCGGCCCGATCATAGAATCAACCCTGATATTCGCTTGATAAAAAGGCGTGAATGTGAATTCGAGATATTCCGCAGCCTTGAAGAAGCAGTTGAGTTGCCACGGATAAAACAAGGTTTTGACAGCGTAGATGAATTTATAGCCCGCGCCCAGACAATACTGCAAAGAAGAAAGTCCAGATCAGGGCGCTCACTGGAATTGCACGCAAAAAAAATATTTATAGAGGAAGGGCTAAAAGAAGATAGTGATTTTTCCCATCAGCCTGAATCCGATCCGGGGCAGAAGCCTGATTTTCTCTTTCCATCCGAAGCCGCTTATAAAAACCCATCATTTCCGGAAAACAGACTGCGTATGCTGGCAGTAAAAACCACCTGCAAGGATCGTTGGCGGCAAATACTCAAGGAAGCAAACCGCATTCATGACAAACATCTGCTGACATTGCAAGAGGGAGTATCAGAAAACCAGTTCAGGGAAATGACCGAATCGGGGGTGCAGCTTGTCGTTCCTGCTCCTCTTGTTAAAAAATACCCTGGACCTGTTCAACAGTATTTGAAAACATTTGAAAGTTTCATCGGTGATATAAGAATGCTTTCTATTCAGTAAACAAGCGAAAAAAATGACTTCTTCTGTCTCCGAAGCAGCAGGCGCATTTCAGCATTTATTGTGGCAAATGGTTTCTTCGGGACTTAAGACCACCCTGAAACATCAAATATCCACTACTGATATGAGGGCCCAACTTGAAAGAGTAAACGCGGGAGGTTCGCCATGAAAGGCTACCCAAGCTATGACATCAAACTGTAACAAGTTTCCTCTAAACCCTTGGACACTCCGTTACCGTTTATCAAACCATTTTGAAACAAGCCCTTATTTTCAACTTTCCCTCCTCCCTGCAAACTTTTTTAAAAAAATTCAAAAGCGACCCCTTGACATCGTCTTTTTGAATTATTATTTTTTTAAGGTGCCTGTCCGATAGGGCGCTGAACACCGCTGTTTTTTCCGAAACGGCGTCCCGGTTTGTTCAAAGCGATACGCGCCCATTTAAGCAACACCCGGCAGGCCCCGCAGCTTAAAACACGCTGTTTGTTTGAACTGATTGCAGGAGAATCACATGATTACGACCAAGAACCTCACACGGGCTTACGGGGATTTCGTGGCGGTCCGTGATGTCAGCTTTACGATCAAAGCCGGAGAAATCGCGGGCCTGCTCGGACACAACGGGGCGGGGAAAACCACGATTATGAAAATGCTGAGCGGTTACCTCGAACCAAACAGCGGTTCTGTCGTGGTGGACGGAATCGACCTGGCCCAGGACCGCAGTGCAGTCCAGGCCCGCCTGGGGTATTTACCGGAAAATTTACCCGTATACCCGGAAATGTCCGTTGGAGATTATCTCGACTACATGGCCTGTCTTAAAGGTTTAAACGGGGAAATCCGCACTCAGGAAATCCGGCGGGTGATTCAGGCCACGGATATCACCGCAAAACTCCTCGCACCCATTGCAACCCTTTCGCGTGGATACAAACAGCGTGTCGGCGTGGCGCAAGCCTTGCTGGGGCAGCCCAAACTGCTGATTCTGGACGAGCCGACCAACGGACTGGACCCCACGCAAACCCAGCAGATGCGCGCGCTCATCAAAAAAATCGCAGAGACCGCAACGGTGATTTTATCCACACATATCATGCAGGAAGTCGATGCGCTCTGCGATCGAGTTCTCATTATGCGAAACGGGGTTCTGGCCGTGGATGAGCAGTTAACGGCGCTTCGTTCCGGGCATCGGCTTGTTCTGTCGACCAACCTTGCCTCAAAGGATGCGGTGGACAGGCTGCTGGCTTCGGTCTCCGGCGTGAGCGAAATCGATACCCTTTCATTCGGAGAGGAAAAACTCCGGGTGCAAATCCATATCGCGGAAGATGTGGCGTTGTCAGAAGCCGCCGCAAAAATAGCGCAAGCCGTCGTGGATGCGGGACAAATGCTTTTTGAACTCACGCCGGTCCAGCGGGATTTGGAAAGCGTTTTTCGTGAAGTCAATGAAAAGGAGACCCTGGCCCATGTTGCTTGATCGACACGTTCAGCGTGTGACCGCCAAGGAACTCACCCTTTTTTTCGCATCGCCGGTGGCCTATCTTTTTTTGGGGGCCTTTGCCGCGCTGACCCTCTTTATTTTTTTCTGGGGTGAGTCTTTTTTTTCACGCAATATCGCCGACGTTCGGCCGCTTTTTGAATGGATGCCCATTTTGCTCATTTTTCTCAGCAGCGCCTTGACGATGCGCATGTGGAGTGAAGAGCGCAGAAGCGGCACGCTGGAACATGTGCTGACACAGCCCATCGGCATCTGGCGTTTTGTATTGGGGAAATTTTTCGCCTGTCTGACCTTGTTAAACCTGGCGCTGCTGATCACACTACCGCTCCCGGTTACCGTGTCGCTTTTGGGCAATCTGGACTGGGGACCGGTCATCAGCGGTTACCTCGCCACTTTTTTTCTGGGCGGGGCTTATCTCAGTGTGGGACTCTTTGTGTCCGCCCGCAGTGACAATCAAATTGTCAGCCTCATCAGCAGCGCAGCGCTCTGCGGCCTGCTGTACCTTGTCGGCTCCCGGACGATTACGGGACTGTTCGGCAACCAGATGGGGGAATGGCTGCGCCTGCTCGGCACCGGTTCCCGCTTTGACGCCATTACACGCGGCATGATTGATGTGCGGGATTTTTATTATTATCTCAGCCTCATCGCCATGTTTTTGACCCTGAATACCTTTTCGCTGGAACGCGAACGCTGGGCAGCCACCGGAAACAAAGGCCGCCACAATGCCTGGCGCGCCACAACCGTGCTTTTAATCGCCAATGTACTGGGGGTTAATTTTTGGCTGGGACAATTGAATGTGCTTCGTGTCGATACCACGGAAGGGAATATCTACTCAATTTCGGATGCCACCCACGGTTATCTCGCACAATTACAGGAGCCCTTACTGATTCGCGGCTACTTCAGCGCAAAAACGCATCCTTTGCTTGCTCCGCTCGTGCCGCAAATGCGGGATTTAATCCGGGAATATGAAGTCGCCGGGGACGGCCGCGTCCGCGCCGAATTTATCGACCCGATGGCCTCGCCGGAGCTGGAAGAAGAAGCCAATCAGAAATACGGCATCCGCCCCGTCCCTTTTCAGGTTTCAGACCGTTATCAGGCCGCATTGGTCAATTCCTATTTTGATGTGCTGGTGCAATACGGCGATGAATTTCAAACGCTCGGTTTCCAGGAACTGATCGAGGTCAAGGCCACTGCGGAAACGGATCTGGACGTGAAGCTGAGAAACCCGGAGTACGACATCACCCGCGCCGTGAAAAAAGTGTTGCACGCCTATCAGTCCGGCGGGAACCTCTTTGACACCGTCAAGGGAGCGCTTCAATTTACGGCCTACATTTCTGAAAATGATGACCTGCCCGAGGCCTTGGCCACTTTTAAAACCATCGTTGAAAAAACGGTGGGGGAGATGGAACAATCCTCCGGCGGGCGTTTGAAGACCCGTTTTGTGGTCCCTGAGGCCAACGGCGGCGAAGTGGCGGCGCAAATTGAACGGGACTATGGCTTCAAGTCCATGATGGCCAGTTTGTTTGACACAAGAACGTTTTATTTTTATCTCACACTCGCTCAAGGCGACCAGGTTATTCAAGTCCCGCTGGGGGATTTAAGCGAGGAGGAATTTAAACGAAATCTGGAAGGAGGCATCAAACGTTTTTCGAGTGGTTTTACGAAGACAGTCGGACTGGTCACCCCCTCGGTGGATCCGCAAATGGCCCGATTCGGTCTGGGCGGGCCCCGCTTTAGTCAGCTTAGCAGCGTATTGGAAAGCGAAATGAATATCCAGACTGTGGATTTGAGCACAGGAGCAGTCGGCGGCGGGCCGGACTTGCTTTTAGTGGCCGGAATGACTGAACTCGATGAGAAGAGCCTCTTTGCGATCGATCAGTTTTTAATGCGCGGCGGAACAGTCCTGCTGTCCACTTCTCCTTTTCAGGCCGAAATGGGACGCAACCGACTGAATCTGACCCGCCAAAAAAGTGGGTTAGAAGACTGGCTCTCCCACCACGGACTGGATATTGACGAGCAGGTTGTGCTCGATCCGAAAAATTCGGCTTTTCCGGTTCCGGTCACGCGTCAGACCGCAGGCTTCAGCTTTCAGGAAATTCGAATGATTGACTACCCTTATTTCCCGGATATCCGGACGGACGGGCTGAATCAGGAGAGTGCAATCACACGAAGCCTCAACCAGGTCACGATGGCCTGGGCTTCTCCCATTCAAATCGATGCGAAAAAAAATGAAGACCGAAACATCACCCCCTTACTGTACAGTTCGGAAAAAGCCTGGCTTTCCGATACGCTGGACATTATGCCTAAAATCGGACCCGGGGGCATGAGCGCCTTTGTCCCGGAAGGGGATACCGGGCAACATTTGCTTGGAGTAGTCAGCGAAGGGCGTTTTGATTCGTATTTTGCGGAAAAAACATCTCCGCTTTTGGAACAATCCGAAGACAGCAAACCCACGCCCGCCGGGGAAAATCCGGGCGATGAAAAGGCAGAGAACGAAGAGGTCTTAACCCTCGGCAGTGTGATTACCCGTTCACCCGAATCGGCCCGAATCATCCTGTTTTCCTCCAACACCTTTTTGGAAGACCGAGTCATGCAGCTTGCGGGAGCCGTCAATGGCAGCGTGGCGCTGGGAAGCGTTCAGCTTGTCGCCAATGCCGTAGACTGGGCACTGGAAGAACAGGGCCTGCTCAGTATTCGGGCACGGGGACATTTTAACCGGACCCTGCCGCCCATCCCTCAAGAAGTGCGGCAGGTTTGGGAAGTGATGAATTACGGCCTTGCAATCGTTGCCCTGGTTTCAATCGCACTCATTCAACGCTTCCGTAAAAAACGGCGGCATCAGCGTTACCTTCAAACCCTGACTGCGTAAGGATGAAGAGAGAATGAAAAACCGGAATACCTTGCTTATTGCCCTGTTTGTTTTACAAATCCTTTTATCAGGCGGGCTTTATTTTGGAAAAGCCGCCAGCAGCTCCGGCCCGGCACACCAGGCCTTGGTCAATGCGGACAAAAAAGAAATTGACCGCATTACCATTGAAAACGGGGAAGGAGAGAAGGTCGTTCTTCAAAAAACAGGAAAACATTGGACTCTGCCCAATTATCATCACCTGCCCGCAAACCCCGCCAAGGTGGACACGCTTTTGGATCGACTTTTAAAACTTCAGGGCGGCTGGCCGGTCGCCACAACAGCCGCCGCACAAAAACGCTTTGAAGTGGCGGAAGAAAAATTTCAGCGCCGGATCACCCTCTCCAATGGGGAAGACGTCCGCTCCGAATTATATGTCGGGACCTCACCCGGTTTTCGAAAAGTCCATGCCCGAAAAGCGGACGACAAGGCCGTGTTTTCAGTCATTTTTAATGTCTTTGATACGCCAGCCCAAAACCGCTCCTGGTTAGACCGCAGCCTGCTCCAGCCCAAAGGAGAGGTGGCCGCCATTCAAGGCCCGGACTTTCATCTGACCCGCATCAAAGGTGAATGGGCCGCCGTGAAACCCGATGGCGAAGTGGACACGGAAGCGGCGGAACAACTGCTTAAGGCCATGACCGGCCTGCAAGTAGACGGAGTGGCCAAGGAAGACATTCCTGAAGACCAACAAGAAGATACGGGCTCCTTTCTTGTCACCGCAGGAGGGGAGGAGAAGTCTTATCATTTTTTTAGCGCCAACGGCAGCTATTTCGTCCGCCAGCCGGGTTATGACGTGACCTTCACGCTTTCAAAACCGGCATACGATAATATTACGAATCAAACCGCAAGCACACTGGTTTTGCCGAAAGAAAATAAGTCTGAAGAGGCGCTCACGGAACAGGCCGAACCGGAAGCGTTCTAATTCGGCGAAACCGGTTTTTTTCTCAAAAAAATCGGTTGGGACTGATCGGGCATATTCTTGGTACAGCACGTTTAGATGTGATGCATGCCTTCTCTTTCTAAAATTCCGAACCAATTTATAAAATTATTTTAAAACCCCTTGCTTTTTCACGGCTCAATACCCATATATGAAAAGCTTTTTATTGTATGTGTGAATGAAGAACAGGCCGGTTTTTTAAGGAGATCACCATCACGTTTAAGGGAAAGTGTTTTCCTGAAGAAACCCGCATCATGCCCTTAATCTATAGAGGACTGTAAAAAATCAATGTCAAAAAATACAAAAGATCGCAACAAAAAACTCATCGAGGTTTTAGGACCCGTTGATAACCTGGAAAGTTATGTCAAGGCCGACTGGTGGCGCCATTTGTTTAACGCCAATTATCTGAGAACGGACGGCGATGTGGTAGAAGACCAGGAGATTACACAAAATGAAGTGGATCTGTTTCTGGACGCCCTCAAACCCTCCAAGGAAGGCGGCATACTGGATCTTTGCTGCGGGCAGGGTCGGCATGCCCTGGAGATTGCCAAAAGAGGATATACAGACGTAATCGGCTTCGACCGCTCCCATTATCTGATCGACCGGGCAAGAAAAACAAGTAAAAACAACGGACTCGATATTATTTTTCGGGAAGGAGATGCCAGAAAACTTCCCTTTAAGAATGACCGTTTTGAAGCGGTCATCATTGCGGGCAACAGTTTTGGATATTTTGAATCCACCGAAGACGACCACCGAATTTTGCAGGAAGTCATGCGTGTCCTAAAACCCATGGGGAAACTGCTCATCGATATCACGGACGGCAAGGCCATGCGCACGCATTTTCAACCCCGGAGCTGGGAATGGATCGACAAGGATTATTTTGTCTGCCGTGAACGCTCCCTGTCCGAAAGCAAGGATCGCCTGATTTCCCGCGAAGTCATCACGCATGTGAATAAGGGGGTCATTGCGGACCAGTTTTACGCAGAGCGGCTCTATTCAAATGAAGACCTGAAAAAACTGCTGACCCATGCCGGATTTAAAAATTATTCCACCATTGGAAAGGTCACTTCCGCCTCTAAGCGTAATCAGGACCTGGGCATGATGGCGGAGCGGGTCATCGTGACTGCCCGGGCAGAAAAGGCGTGGGCGGCCATTAAAAAGACTTCGGAGATCAAGGATACAGTACTGGTTTTGATGGGAGATCCGAATAAAATGGATGCCGTGAAGCCTGCCGGCAGTTTTGATGAAGATGATTATCATACGATCAACGAGTTAAAAAAAGCCCTGGCCGAACTGTCCGGCTACCAGTTTATTTTTCTGGACCGGCACAACACCCTGATTGCAGACCTTCAAAAAATGAAAAACAGGAGCAATTATGTTCTGAATCTTTGCGATGAAGGGTTTAACAACGAGGCGGCGAAAGAACTCCATATTACCGCAATTCTGGAAGTGCTCGGTTTTCATTATTCCGGCGGCACCCCGCAATGCCTGGCGTATTGTTATGATAAATCGCTGGTGCGGGGCATCGCCAAGGAAATGGATATTCCCGTACCCAACGCCTTTATGATCAACCCGGACGATATTCAATATGTGGCTTTCCCGCTGACCTTTCCCGTGATTGTCAAACCGAATCACGGCGATTCCAGTTTCGGCATCACGCAAAACAATGTGTGTTACGATTTACAGGCGCTGGAGAACGCCATTATCGGAATCCGGGAAAAATTCGGGTATAACAAACCCATCCTCGTCGAAGAATATTTAACGGGAAAAGACATCAGCGTCGGTATTATCGGAAACCCGACGACCTCGTACAACATCCTCCCGATTATTGAAGAGGATTACTCCGCCTTACCCGAAGGTTTGCCCAAAATATGCGGCTATGAAGCCAAGTGGGATCCCGCCTCCCCCTATTGGAACATCAAATCGGTTCCGGCTAACCTGTCGGAAGATGTCGAGCGATTTCTGGGGGCCAGCTGCCTGAAATTGTTTGAACGGCTGGAGTGCCGCGATTACGCCCGCTTTGACTGGCGGCTGGATGAAAACGGCACCCCCCGGCTGCTGGAAGTGAACCCCAACCCCGGCTGGTGCTGGGACGGTCATCTGGCCAAAATGGCCAAATTACAGGACATGCGTTATTCGGACATGCTGGATCATATTCTCAAGGCGTGTAAAACCCGCCTGTCCGCCGCGGAGGTTTTAGAAAAAAGTGCTTAATAGTACCTTAAATAACACCCATGCTTTTAAAGCGGCAGGCACACGTTATGGGGACGTATGGGATTGCTAAATCACGAGTTTGTTGATCTGCTCAAAGCCATCATACGTCATCCCAGTGTCGTGGGGGCGGAACACTCTTTTTTCCGTATCCTGCAGCGGGAACTTGAGGAACGCGGCGCAAAGGTCACCTGGTACGAAGGGTTGTTGGTTGCACAGGGGGATAACCCGTTCAGTACAATGTTTTCTGCCCACATCGATCGTCACGGACTGGTCTGCACCGGCCCGAATGAGTTTCAATTCGCCGCGTTTATCTCCGGGAACCGAACCGATCTGTTAGGCAATTCCGTCTCGGAAGAGCTGATCACGAAAATTACAGATCGCTTTCAGTCTCTGCCTGTTTATGCCTACGAACCCTGGTCGGGAGTCTACAGGGGAAGCGGCACCATTAAGAATGCCTCTATTTGTGAATTTAGAAATAACCTTATTTTTGAGATTGACGGATTGGATCATGTCGTTGCCGGAACCCCGGTCGCCTTTAAAGACCATCTCAAAATCAGGGAAGGCCGGATGGAAGCCCAACTCGACAATGTATTAAGCGCTGCGGCGCTCGTGCACCTGTTCGGCATCGGATTTGAGGGAACTGCATTTTTTACGGCGCAAGAAGAGGCCGGGAAAAGCTGGCGATACCTGCTGGAATGGTTCCGCCGGTTTGGCGGATCAACCAACCGGCTCATTGTGTTGGACACCAGTCCCTTTCCAAACATCGAAACCGCCGATCAACAGCATCTCGTTTTAAGGGAAAAAGATGCCAATGCCCACTTTAACAAAGAGGCGACACGGCGGATTGAATCCTTGTGCCGGGAAAATAAAATCAGCTATTTGTATAAAGACCGTTACGTCGAAGCGGAAAATCAACGTTTATTAAACACCGCTGGAAGGCCCCGTTCATTGGGCAGCACGGAAATGGGGCGTATCATTGCCGCATCAAACGGACTGGTCGACGGCACCACCCTGCAAGTTCCGACCACAGCCTATCATACGATGGAAGAATCATCCTCCTCGGAATCCGTAGACGCCTTTTTGTCCATGCTGAAGGTGTTATCAGAGGATACGGATTAACCCATACCGACCCTGGCCTTGCCCTGTGCAAATGCAGTATCGCCTTCAAATAAGAGAGGTCTTATGTTAAGCAATACAATGCTTTTAATTCTGGGGCTGGCCGTGTTGACAATCGGGGCCGAGGGACTCGTCCGGGGCAGCGCGACCCTGGCCATCCGGCTGGGACTGACCCCGCTGATTGTCGGGCTGACGGTGGTCGCTTTTGGCACAAGCGCACCGGAACTGGTGGTGAGCATCGGCGCAGCGCTCAACAATCAAGGGGATATTGCCATAGGAAACGTCGTGGGCTCCAATATCTTCAATATCGGCATGATTCTTGGTTTGACCGCCCTGATCTGCCCTGTCAAAGTAAGTCTTCAAATTATTAAATATGATGTCCCGATCATGATTGCCGCCACCTTGCTCTCGGTTTTTTTCATCAAGCAGGGCACTGTACCCAGACTGGGCGGCACCGTGCTTTTCAGCGCTTTGATCGCCTACCTCGGTTTTACCATTCGGATGGCCAAAAAAGAGGTTCCTCCGGAAATCAAACAGGAATTCGAGGAGGGAGTCCCCTCCGAAACCAAATCGGCCTTTCGGGATTTCTTGTGGATTGGCGGCGGCCTGCTGTTCCTGATTCTTGGCTCCCAGCTGTTCGTAACATCCGCAACGGCCATCGCACGACAAATCGGCATCAGCGAAGCCATCATCGGCTTGACCATTATTGCGGCCGGAACCAGTATGCCGGAGCTCGCAACATCTGTTGTTGCTGCAGTACGCCGCCAACCGGATATCGCCGTGGGCAATGTTGTGGGATCGAATATCTTCAACCTCCTTGGAATATTGGGGCTTACGGCCATCATCAAACCGCTTTCGGCATCTGGCATCACCCCATTGGATTTGTGGGTTATGCTTGGGTTCTCGATCGCCCTGCTGCCTTTGTTGTACACCGGGTTAAAACTTCAACGCTGGGAAGGGGCGCTGTTACTCTGCGGGTATGGCCTGTATCTTTGGATTTTATGGCCATAAAAATACTGATAAAAAAAACCATGTTTTTAAAGCCTTATCTGTCAATAAGGGCTTGGCAAAACCCTTGAATTGTGGACAAAATCACAATAATTGTCTACGACGTCTGAATGCTTTATGGATTTCCATGACAATCAATACGATGAAAGCGAGGCCCAATAACTTCAACCACAGCGTCAGTGAGACCGGCTGGATATTCAATACCTCTTTAATCCAAGGGGTGTACATTGCACCGATATGCACCAATTGCGCAAGTGCGGTGCCAAATAAAAGAACGGGATTTCTCCACGGGTTGTGCCGGAATGCAGAACGGGTTTCAGAACGGCTGTTAAAAACATGAACATTCTCAAACAACACCATCAGCAACAGTGTCCCGTTGCGCGCCTCATCTAAAGGCAGCCCTGTTGACAGCAAGAACTGAAAGAAAACAAAAGCAACAATGCCAATCACCAATGCGGAGATGGCCGCACGTTCAACCATTAAGCGGTTGAAGATCGGCTCTTGCGGAGACCGGGGCGGGTGGCACAATTCATTCCCCTCTCCTGGTTCAAAAGCTAAAGCAACATCCTGGATGCCATTGGTCACTAGGTTTAACCAGAGTAATTGCACTGCCAGAAGCGGGATGGGCAATCCGGCAATCAACGCCAGCGTAAAGAGAACCAATTCCGCTGCCCCTGTGGAAATCAACAGGAAAATCACCTTGCGAACATTTGCATAGGCGATACGCCCTTCCTCGATGCCCGCGACAATGGAAGAAAACTTGTCATCCGTGATGATCAGACTTGCCGTCTCACGGGCGACATCGGTCCCACTTTTTCCCATGGCCACGCCAATATGTGCAGCACGCAGAGCCGGCGCGTCATTGGCGCCATCTCCGCTCACCGCAACAAAATGGCCGCTGTCTTTCAGAGATTGCACAATGCCCAGTTTTTGATTCGGTTCCACGCGTGCAAAAACACGCGCGTTTCGGATACGCCGGTTAAAATCATGAGCATCCGTTACCGTTTTCAGTTCCGGTCCGGTCACAATATGGTTTTCATGATCAGCCAAGTCGAGTTCTCGGGCAATCGCCAATGCCGTGGCCGGATGATCTCCAGTGACCATTGCGACCTCGATACCCGCTTCCCTGCATGTGGCCACAGCCGCTTTGGCATCTGGACGCAGGGGGTCGATCATACCGACCAAGCCGATCAAGGTCATTCCCTTCAGGTGTTTTTCTGAAAAGGTTTCAGAAGGAGCAATCTCGATCTTTCCTGAGGCCAGAGCAAGAACACGATCACCTTGGTCAGCCAGCTTCCGCATCTGTGACTCCAGCAGTTCACAGTCAATCGGGACATCCCCTTCAGGAGTGGCCATTGTACGGCACATGGGCAGCAGCGTTTCCAGTGCGCCTTTAATAAAGGCATAATGGTCTTGACCCTTCTTATTTAAACTGGCTGAGAATAGCCGTTCAGATTCAAAAGGAATTTCCGCCTCTTCAGAAAAAACCTCTTCTATTTCCGCTTTGATGATACCGGCTTTGTGCGCCATGACGAGAAGGGCAATATCAACAGCATCTCCATGGTGTATCCAGCTATGATCACGATGGGCGAGAAACCCGTTATTAGGCAACACCGCCGCCAGGCACAAACGTTTTAACAAGGCGTCACTCTCCGGGCTGGGTTTATCTTTCGTCAGTTGAATTTCCCCTTCCGGTTTTGCGCCCTCTCCCGTTACTTCAAATGTTTCCCCACGAGGAAAGACAATGTGACGGATCGTCAACTGGTTCATGGTTAATGTCCCGGTTTTATCGGTTGCAATAAAAGTACAAGAACCCAGGGCCTCAACTGCCACCAAACGACGAATAATCACATTACGCCGGGCCATCCGCCGCATACCAATCGCCAATGCGACAGTCAGGGCCACGGGAAGCCCTTCGGGAATGGCCGACACGGCAAGGGCCACCGCCAACAGCAAAATATCTGTAAACGGCATCCCTCGAAAGAGCGAAACCGAGGCCATCAACAATGCCGCGACACCCACAATCATCGCCACTTTCCGGGTGAACTGTTCCATCCGGATTAACAGGGGCGCCTTCGGGGGACGTTTTCCAAGCACATCCGCTGCAATACGTCCAAGTTCCGAGCCCAGTCCGGTCGCTGTGACGACGCCACGGGCGCGGCCGCGTTCCACGAGTGTTCCGGCAAAGACCATGTTAAACCGGTCCCCCAAAAAAGTTTCTGCCGGCATGATTTGCTCTCCATGTTTTAACACCGAATGCGATTCCCCGGTAAGCATGGATTCATCAACTTCCAAATCGTGGCTGTCAATAATACGCAAATCAGCTGGAACCTTGTCCCCCGATTCAATAAGAACAATATCGCCAGGGGCCAGCGACTTCGCATCAACCTCATAGGCATCCCCTTCCCGGATCACACGGCAATGAGTCGTCACGAGTGACTGAAGCGCCACCGCAGCCCGTTGGGCAGAGTACTCCTGAAAGGTACCGATCATTGCATTAATCAAAAGGACGGCAAGGATAAAACCCGCATCCGACCATTCCTGGATGACCAGTGATAAGAGCGCGGCGGCCACGAGAACATAGATCAGCGGACTGGTAAACTGGCTTAAAAATACCTGTCCAATGCCTACTGATTTTGCACCGGGAAGCATATTATGGCCAAACACATCCAGCCGGGCCTTGCTCTCTTTCTGGCTCAGGCCGTGAGGGGATGTTTCCAGGGATTCAACAACGGCCTCCCCCGTCATTGCATGAGGGGTTTTTGGAATGGGCCTCACCGTTTGTGCCGTATTATCCTTCATCAATCATTCTCTGTGTGGAAATGATACTTCACTGATATAATAAGAACGGTATCAGATTTATCCCCCCAAAAAAAACCGAATATAGACAAAAGTGAAAATTATCGGGACACTGTTCTTAAAAGTGATGTAGCAAAGCGAATCCACCCTGTTTTTGGTAGATCCACCGCCATACCACAGCGACAGCCGCACCACTATATTCGTAATCTTATCTTTGATTGACCCTTTTCAGGATACCTTTCATCACTAAAAAGGCTTTGGTCGTGGAGAAATTAGCAACACAAATAAAAAGTTTATACTTCCTTGCAGCTGTAAATTTGTGTCGATTTCGGAAAAAACCATCCTGATTTTTCTTGCACGTAAAGATAAACAGACCCTTCCGGCATATGCGTGCAAATCGACGCCAAAACAGCTTTGAAAATACGCTTTTCGGGATAGGGGTTGGCATTAAATTCGTGTAAACTCCAGGCATTAATATCGAGTACCGCACGATCGGTATGTTCACTGACATAGGACGAAAGCGCTTCCGGCACCGCATCTATGGCGTCTGGACGGATATGAATTTGCGCGTAATGGACATTGCCCGTATAAACATTAAACGATAGGGCGGCATCCCATTGATTGATATTATTAAAAACAGGCATGATGCCGATTAAGATCACCGCAAGCCCTTGCGGGACAGAAGCCGCATAGGACGAGGCAAACATTTTTTTATAATGAAATGCAGGCGCCTTGTAAAAGAGCAGCCCTGTCTGGACAGCCATAATTTGCCCCCATACCCAGGAGCTGTTGTTCCAGTTATTCCGAAACGGTCCGATGCAAAACAGGATTAATGCGTGCATCAGCAGGGCCTCATACAATGCCAGATTGCGGAACCTTTGGGTCAGCAGTCCGATCCCGAACAACATTTCAAACACGGCGGCAAAAACGGCCAAGCCGGGTAAATACGGGATCAGGAAGGGGAGCAGGTTTGTCACAGGCTCAATAAACCAGGGGAATTCCTTATGAAAAAAGTCCGGGTTCAGCTTTTGCACCCCTCCCCAGAAATAAATGGCCGCAACGACAAACCGCATGCTATTGAGCACTCGGTCGACTTCATTTTTATTTTTCGGATTTTTATATACAGACAAGAGCAGGAAAAAGAAAAAATACATGTAAAACGAAGGCCAAAGGCGGCTTTGGTCCTGCAAAAAAAAACCTGTAAAAAAAACCAGGATCACGGGGTTTAAATATTGAGCATGGGGGCGAAAAATATACACGGACAACGCAATACAAAACAATCCCAGTACAATATAATCTAAAGGAAAGGGAATACCAGGAATCAATCCCAAAAAGGGCACAAGCGGATACAACCGGGTAGACGTCCACAATTTCCAGGCAAAGCCCAAACTGAGCAAGACAAAAACAGGAAGCAAGCGCATCAGTAACGCCAGTCGACTGGATTCATCCTTAAATATTGAAACGGTTGTTGGCCTATTTTCTTCCCGGTTCATGCCCATTCCTGCAGTCTTCCTTCTGTAGAGCCATGACACACCACCGAATATACCACAGCCTGTATATAAGACCGTCTTCGCACAGGCCCAACACGGGTCAATATGCCTTTCGAAAAGCCCTTTTCTCACTTTGCCTTGAATTGACACATATCATAAAGGTTTGTAGACTGAATATCTTAGGATTGTCTCACTGGAGGCCCTTCCATTGAATCACCTTCCACGCACACTGGCCGAAAAATTCGCCCGTTTCAGCAATGAAATCACTTTTAAAAACTTGCCCAACCCTGTGGTGCACGAAATCAAACGGCGTTTGATTGACACGCTGGGCTGCGCGCTGGGCGGCTGGCGCAGCACGCCGTGCAAAATTTCCCGGAAATTGGCAGGGCGAACCCCCCTCGCAACAGGGGCCAGTCTGTTGGGGACGAACATTAAAACCACTTCCGATCTGGCTGCCTTCGCCAATGGCACGGCCATCCGTTACCTCGATTACAACGATACTTATCTGGCAAGGGAACCGGCGCACCCCAGCGACAATATTTCGGCGGCCCTGGCCGTGGGTGAATCCGAAAACGTAAGCGGCAGGCGATTGATCGAAGCCATTTTAATCGGCTATGAAATCCAGTGCCGCCTTTGCGATGCGGCTGCGCTTCGTCCGCGCGGATGGGACCATGTGACCTATGGCCCTTTTTCCACGGCGTTGCTTGCTTCAAAACTGTACCGGCTTTCCGAAGAAAAAACCGTGCATGCGCTGGGTCTGGCCGGCAACGCAAACAATGCACTCAGGCAAACCCGTGTGGGACATCTCTCGATGTGGAAAGGGGCCGCCTTTGCCAACGCCGCGCGTAACGGTGTGTTTGCGGCAGAACTCGCGCGCTTGGGCATGACCGGCCCCGCCCCGATTTTTGAAGGCGAAAAAGGGTTTATGAACGTGGTTTCCGGTCCATTTAAACTGTCCGGACTGAACCCCAGGGGGCCGTTTAAAATACTGCAGACTTATATCAAGTATTATCCTGTTGAATATCACGCGCAAAGCGCTGTACAAGCCGCGCTTAATTTAAGGAGGAACACCCCCGAACTGGATATTGACAAGATCAGCGCGATAGAGGTGCGTACCTCCGACATCTCTTATGAAATTATCGGAAATGATCCTGACAAATGGCATCCGAAAAGCCGCGAAACAGCAGACCACAGCCTTCCCTACATCGTCGCCGCGGCTTTGAGGGATAACAAAATGGGATTGGCCCAATTTAACAAACGCCACCTCTCGGACACACAGTTATTCAAATTAATCCAAAAAGTCCGGGTTTTTCCGGACGACCACCACAGCGCGCAATATGGCAAGACCATGGGCAATACGGTTTCGGTAAAAATGGGAAACACCACCTTTTCAGAACAAGTAGACCTTCCCAAGGGCTTTCCAAAGAATATCATGACGGACCAGGACGTCGAATCCAAGTTTCGTCAGCTTGCGGCCCCTTTGTTGTCACAATCCGCCATAGATCGGTGCCTCGACCGTCTTTGGACACTGGAAAAATGCACCTCAGTCCGGGAGATTCTCCCGCTGTTTTTAATCAAGGGAAAAGAATAATGGCCTCTCCGGGAAACAGACTCAAGCAGGTGCTTAAAAAAAAGCCGATTGTGCTGCCGGGCGCTTTTAACGCGCTTTCCGCACAACTCATCGAACAGGCCGGGTTCGAAGCCGTCTACGTTTCGGGAGCCGGGCTGGCCAACGGGGTGTCCGGGCTGCCGGATATCGGACTTTTAAGCGTCACCGAGGTCACCACTCAAGTGCGTTACATCACTGCATCTGTCAATGTTCCCGTCATCGCGGATGCCGATACAGGATTTGGCGAGGGGCTGCATTTTTGTCGCGCGCTCCAGCTCTTTGAATCAACGGGCGCGGCCGGCATTCACATTGAGGACCAGCAGTTTCCCAAGCGTTGCGGGCATCTTTCCGGGAAAACCCTCATCTCCGCACGCGCAATGGCCGAAAAAATAAAGCTTGCGGTCACACAGCGGGATGACCCTGATTTTATGATTATTGCCCGAACAGATGCACGCGGCGTGACCGGATTTCAGGAAGCCGTGGCGCGGGCCAAACAATATATTGACGCCGGCGCGGATATGATCTTCCCCGAAGCCCTGGAATCCGCCGAAGAATTTGAATCGTTTGCGCAAGCCGTCGATCATCCGCTTTTAGCCAATATGACCGAGTTTGGGAAAAGCCCCGGTTTATCCGCCGAGACCCTTTTTAAGATGGGTTATCATATTGTGCTTTATCCGATGACCTTGTTTCGGATGGCCGCCGGTGCAATGACACAGGGACTCACAACGCTTAAAACCGAAGGGAGTGTCGAAAAACACCTTAAAGAAATGCAAACACGGGATGCCTTATACCGCCTGATCAAGTATGATGATTATGCGCAACAAGATCAGGAGATGGCTTCTGAAGAATAAGCCGCTGAAAGGACAAGCATGACAAATCAGGTTTATCATGGATTGGAAGGGATACTGGCGGGAGAATCCGCTATTTGTAAAGTCGACCATGAATCCGGCGGCCTGAGTTATCGGGGCTATGCCATTGAAGATTTGGCGGCCGAGGCCACTTTTGAAGAAGTCGTTTACCTTCTCTTGATGGGAACGCTGCCCGATCCACCGCATTTCTTGGATTTCCAGAATGAACTTGTCTCATCAAGGGCCATTCCCAGCCATTTATTCGACGTGTTGCAAGACATTCCCACAACAGTCAATCGCATGGACGCGCTCAGAACAGCGGTCTCTTATCTCGGCATGGAAGACCCGGATCTTGGCTTGAATACCCACGCAGCGAATCTTCGTAAAGCGATCCGGCTGACTGCGCAGATGCCTTCCTTACTCGCCGCCCTGAATGTCTATAAAAAAGAAGACAATAATGTCTCTCCCCAGTCTGCACAATCCCATGCCGCACATCTTTTGGCGATTCTTTCCACTGAAAAACCAGACGCTTTTTCAGTGAAGGCCTTAAACACCGCACTCATTCTTTATGCCGAACATGAGTTCAATGCCTCGACCTTTGCCGCGCGGGTGACCGCTTCCTCTTTATCAGACATGCACTCCGCCATTGTTTCCGGCATTGGCACCTTAAAAGGCCCCTTACACGGCGGGGCCAATGAAGCGGTCATGGAGATGCTGATAGAAGTCGATAAAATCGGTGATGTGCGCCAATATCTAAGGGGGAAATTTGCAAACAAGGAACGTATTATGGGCTTTGGCCATCGTGTGCTTAAAAAAGAAGATCCCCGCTCCTTAATTATTCAACGGTATGCCAAAGCATTGGGAGAACGAAAAAACCAGACAAAGTGGTATGATTATTCCCTTCAAATTGAAAACATCATGCGTGAGGAAAAAGGGTTTTATCCTAATCTTGATTTTTATTCGGCCACCGTGTTTTTCTTGCTGGGACTGCCGGTATCGCTATACACCCCGCTTTTTGTCTGCAGCCGGGTGGCAGGCTGGACGGCGCATGTCATCGAGCAGCATGACCAAAACCGGCTGATCCGCCCGCGCTGCCGTTATACCGGAAAACAGCATCTGAGGTTTGTTCCACTTTCGGAAAGGGATGCCAATTAAAGGTCTTTCAGGGTATTGCGGAGTTTAAAAACCAGTTCGGCCTTGTTTTCTGATTTGGCGATTTCCGCTTCCATCATTTCTCGCAAATAGCGGTTCCGGCCCACCCGGCTGACCAAATCTTTTAAAAACAGATCATTTTCTTCCGACGCGATTTCTTTCAGAGATGTGATCAATTCGGGTTCGAGTGCAATAGAGTATTCGCCCACGACAAGATAAGCCGGATAAATCGGGCCGGGCAGCTTTTGAAACAAAATTCCCATACAACAGGTCTCCTTCACTATTGATCCAATGCCTGAAAGATCGTACCGTGTTTGGGAATAAAAATCCAGCCAAAGCCATGATCGACACCCCCCGATGGGACAAAGATGAAGGCGTTTTGGGCAGACAGGTTTTTATAACGTCTGTTACGCCCGCCATGAGACATGGTCACATCTTGAACCAAGCCTTGGAAGTTTTTCCCGATACGGGCAAGGCCTGGGAAAAACACCCCTCATTACGGTAAAGACAAACAATAAAGCGGGTCATTGCTCACATTACACAGTACCCTTCTTGAGCAAATTTGAACTGTTACAGTCTGTCAAAAGAGAACCCTTTTTTAGGGGCGGGTGTTATTGTAAGTCTAATTTGAATAATCTTTCAATTTTATTAAACAGAGGGACAAAGTCGTTAAATTCATCTTTATCTAAATCAATTAGTAGGGTTGGTAGTTTTGACTTTGCGGATTCTTTAATCTTTAAGTATTCGATTGATAGGTTTTTCTTTGGATCAACTAATTTATTTTCAAGTAAAACTTCGTCGCTCAAAAGATTTTCTATAGTAACTAACCCAGCTAAATCACCATTTTTTATATCGCCAATTAAATGCTCGTGCCTCTTTGGAATTGGTAATAGAATTCCATAAAAGCATTCATGCTGACCACGCTGTTTATAAAAGCAGGTATTTTTATCTCCCCGAATTATATCGTCCCAGTTTTCCCCTTTTTTCAATTGATAAAAATTTTCAGAGCCTTCGTTATCAAAATCAAAAAGACCTATAACTTTTTTTTCATCATAACCGTCGGTATTAGCCATCTTCAGTACTCCAGCAACCCTACCTGCTCCTTCAGCTCTTCTAATGGTAAAGGGGCACTTTTCTATAAATACTTGTTTATAATTATCGATAGTGAAAGGAATCTCTTTAACTTTTAAATATACGATTTTATAAATATCATTAATTTTATCTTCAACATATAAAATTGGTTTCTCATATTCCTCTATTTTCAATTTCACACTTTTTAAATCCGATAAAGATTTTTTTAACTCATTCTGCAAATCACGATTTAATTCATCATGGATTCTTTTTTGATTTTTGAGAGATAGTTTAGAGTTTTCAAGTTCTGTTGCTTGAGCATCGAGGCTTTCTTGTAAGTTTTCAATAATTCTAGCTTCTTGTATAATACCTAAGTCATCACAAGTATTTTCCCATCCATTATTTTTTTCGTTAAAACGGGTTATAAATGATGAACCATGTGTATTTTCATTTTTCCATACCCTATATATTGAAACCTCACTTGATGAATGCTCGATTTTCAGATTTTTAAGTGCAGCATCTTTCTTTGTTTTCGTGCCCAGTTTCGTATTATTTAAAATAGCTTCTTCTTGAATAGTAAACTTTCTCTTTATCGATAAAAATTCTTTTGTATGAGAGGTAACAAAAATCTGTTTGTTTCTTGAATATTTTTCAAGAAATTCATCTCTTATTTTTCTTATGTTCTTTACTTCATAAGAGTTCTCAGGCTCTTCAAATCCCCAGATAATATTCTTCTTAGTATTTTTTGAAATCTCATCCAAAATTTGAGGAATAAATTGAGCCTGAACACCATCACCTCTATCGACACGGCCACTATTAGGGCGACAATGCCTGCGACAGCAATAAATACACCATTTATAGCAGAAAAATACGGTGTTGACCCCATTGAATTCAATATTTATTTTGTTAAT
>CALZIJ010000019.1:0-3546 GCA_945787655.1 Nitrospiria bacterium
TACGAAGTTCGTCCTTGAGGTCTTTTGACTCGGCACTAAGTTCGTCCTTGAGGTCTTTTGACTCGGTACGAAGTTCGTCCTTGAGGTCTTTTGACTCGGTACGAAGTTCGTCCTTGAGGTCTCCGCCACTTGATTCTATGTGATGAGTATCACTATCGTGATTTTTCTCGTTGTGGTTCTGGAGTTTTGGCCAACTGTCTAGATATGCCTTGTCGATGGACATGTCGTGATCATCACCGAGTTCCATCGCCTTTGTTAGACGAGTCCCTTTAAGAAGGGTGAAGTGATTCGCTCTCAATTCGATAATTTCTTCCGAATCAAGTTGGTTAATGACTTCTACGACGCCTTCGGCTACGGAAACCCCTTTGAGGTCTTCCTTTTCAAAGACTTTAAAAACAGTGCCTTTGACCCCTGCGATGAGTGTGGGAGTGATGACCTGGAAACGTCGTTTTATTCTTTCTTTAAAAACCTCGATGAGGGCATGCCCTTTTTCCATAATAATGGAGGTATAGTTGTTGCGATCGACGTTGATTTTCTGTTTTTTCTTGGGTGCGGGAAGTTCGAGTATCGTGTTTTCGTAGAGATGGATTCTGGCTGAAATATGCCGGATGACGGCTTCAGATTCCGAGCCGGTTCTTACGGTATCACCGGCTTGAAGAAACAGGCCGCGTTCGGCTTTTACCCAAGAAGCCGACTGGCCCTCTCTTATTTCGACTTGGCCTTTTAAAAGGATGATTTCTATTTCAGATGGATTTGCATTCGCAGACCCGCTGGAGGCTAAAAAGACGAAGGTCAGTATGGCGAGAATGATCGGGTAATATGGCGTCTTATCTATAGAAAAATTCGGCATGATCAAGTCTCCTTATATTCAAGGTCACGTTGGCAATTGGTTCTTATGATGCAACAATTATTCCTGTTTTTATTAATGTTGAGCGAACTACTCAAAATTATTTCTTAAAAAAATCAATAAGTTATACTGTTATAAGTTGTAAGGAAATTTCCAAGGTCTAAATCGGAAGAGAAATATGACAATTAACGGCTCCTCTATGACTTTTTGTGTCTGATTTCTCTCAGGTTTGGACGATTTAAGTGGTTGTGTTTCCCTGCATGAGGCTCATGGCCGAAGACGGGTGTGCCGGGGGTTCTCCCAAGGGGAGTCATGTGTTGAGAAAGTCCTTTTTCGCGAACGTATTCGTCCACTTTATAGCGGATTTCAATTAAATGATCTTTCGGAATATTTACAAAAGCGTCCACTACGCTTGGATCAAATTGACTGCCGGTACAGCGCATGATTTCATCGATGGCGTGTTCATAGGGGGCCCCTTTTCGGTAAGGCCGGTTTGAAACAATGGCGTCATAGGCATCGACAACCATAAAGATTCTCGAATAAATGATGATCTGGTCGCCCAATAGTCCACCGGGATAACCAGAGCCATCATATTGTTCGTGGTGATGTAACAGTACTTTGGCGACATCGTCTGGAAAATTTGCTTTTTTAAGCATATGATAACCGTATTCCGGATGGTTCTTCATTGTTTCCATCTCATCAATATCCAGTCTTCCCGGCTTACGTAAAATCGCGTCTGGGATCCCGATTTTTCCAATGTCATGCAATAAGGAACCTTGGTGAAGAATATCGAGTTGTTTGGGCTCAAGCCTCATCAACTTTCCAACTTCTTGAGCATATGCGGCCACCCTTTGAGAATGGCCTTCCGTTTCATTATCCCGAAGTTCCAACGCACTTGTGAATGCTTCTATACTGCTGTTTAGGAGCTGATTGACTTCCTCAACCAAGTCAAAATTTTCAATATTCATGGCAAGCTGGTTGGCCACGGTGTAAAGTAAAGTCACAGATTCATCATCGAAGGCGTGCGCTTTGAGGCTGTGAAAGTGTAGGACACCGAGGTTTTTGTCGTGTGTTAAGACCGGAATAAACAGGCTGGATTGGATCGGTTTTTTTGTGGCCGTTTCTGAAGCCAAAACATATTTTATATTAGGAATAATGATCGACTCTTTTTTGCGATACGCTTTCATAACATATTCTTCGCATTGGGTATTGAGCTGTCGGTCCTGGGGTATGGTTTCGGTCCCTTTGATAACTTGTCGGGTGCGTTGATCTGCCTTGGCATCAAAGAGGTCGAGCACCATGAACCGAATGGAGAGAAAATCCCGAACCATTTCAAAGATAAAAGTGACGGACCGGTCCAGGGGCTGCTCTTGAATCGAAATTTCGCTCATGGTGTTTAGTGTGAGCAGATGTTTTGTTTTGAGGTAGACTGCTCGGCTTGCCGAAAGATTGATTGCGAAGGAGGCAAAGAAATAATGGGTCACGAGGACGGACAGCACCGGTATGATATCGATGATAAACTTGTGATGAATAAACGCATACACTGCAACGGCAGCATAGAGAAGACAAATCCCAAAAGTGAACATTGTCAACAGCACAAAAGGGGAGGCGTGTTCATGGTTTCGTTTTAAGGAAAACACCAGCGTCCCTTCCAACAGGAGAGCGCCTCCGAATATCGTCAAAAGCGTCCACCATATTGGCGCGCGATAAAGGGTTTGCCCGGACAGTATACTTTGAAGGGTGTGCGCTTGTATTTCAACGCCGGGCATCAGGCCGAAGGGAGAGGCCCAGATATCACGAAGTTCAATGGCCGTTCCTCCAATGAGTACCAATTTATCCTGGTATACGGCAGGGTCGATTTGGTTTTCGAGAACGTCTGCAAAAGAGACTGTCTTGTAAAGTTGGCCCGGTTTGGTAAAGCCGATGTAAAATGTGCCGTCTGCGTGTAGAGGAATTGTCCGGCCATCGATTTGAACCTGTTGACGACCGGACAACCTAAGGGCATTTTCGGGTAAATTGTCGGCTTGTCTGATCATTTCCAGCGCGAGGCTGAGGAGTGGTTCTCCCTGAATCGTGTCCCGCCAAGGAGCCCTTCGGATTTTCCCGTCGGGATCAATTGGGAAGAGAATGCTTCCAATACCTTGAGCCACTTCAGATAAGCCGGGGAGAGGAAGGCTGGCCGAGCGTATCCTGAGATTCCCCCCGATAATTTTGTCCTCGTGAAAAGCGCTTAATACGACATTTCCTGCTTCTTCAACTGCTTGAATAAATCGTTTATCTTCCAAAGGGTGGCTTTTTACACTGAAATCAAAATCCAGCCCGATTACTTTTGCCCCGCCGTCTGCGAGTATCGAAATGACATCGGCGTAATGGCTACGCGGCCAAGGCCATTGCGGAAATCTTTTTAAACTCTCTTTATCGACCACCACCAGTAAAATATCGGAAGACGGTAAGTGAGAGGACATCTGGTATCTAAGATCGATTACGATCAATTCAAGTTTTTCAAAAAGCCCCATTAACGCGGCCATCATGATAAAGAAGGCAGCCCCCCAGCGGATACTTTTCTTTTCAAAATGTGTTTTTAATTTCATGATTTCCTGCGTGATATCTGAAAAATTGTACCCTACATTTGTCATTTGTAAATCTTTGGAAAGGATGTCATGGCGTAGAGCCCAATAAAATCTGGACAATGTTTATGT
>CALZIJ010000019.1:3665-64954 GCA_945787655.1 Nitrospiria bacterium
GTCATCTGCCTTCTCAGGAAAGATAAAATGATAGTCAACAGCCAACACAGTCAGATCACTATTGGGAATTTGATGAACGGGCAGTTTCCTGTTGCCCAGGCGGACAAGGCTTCTGTGAAAAAGGATGATGAGGCTTGGCGGAGGAGCCGCTTATTGATTAAAGCGGTTATACTCCACATCTTTATTATCCAGCCAATGAGCGTCCCCACAAAGTTTTATACCTGCCTGTTTAGGATGAAGCCCAATACATCTGGTATTTTGAGGGGAGAAAATTGGTGGGGTCTGTGTGGCTTGGGGCGTTTTGAGAAAATTTAATTTGCCCTTGGAATACGAATGCGTTCCACAAGGTTTTGAATTTCGAGTGACGGCGGGGCCGTTTTGTAAGAGACCAGATTGGCCACGCCAAAATTTAACAACATGCCGACCGTGCCGATGCCTTCCGGCGAGATGCCGAACCACCAGTTTTCAGGGTGATTCAATTCCGGGAACATGAATTTAAAATAGACAATGTAAGCAGTGGTAAAAATCAGCCCCACGACCATGCCGCTGATCGCGCCGTATTTGTTCATCCGTTTAGAAAAAATACCCATAATGATCGCAGGAAAAAAAGAGGCGGCGGCCAATCCGAAGGCAAAGGCGACCACTTGCGCAACAAAACCCGGCGGATGAAGTCCAAAATACCCTGCGACACACACCGCAAAGCCGGCCGCGATTCTGGCGGCAAGCAGTTCTTTTTTATGATCAATATTTGGCATCAGCTCTTTTTTGAGCAGATCATGCGCAATCGAGGTGGAAATGACCAGTAGTAAACCGGCTGCCGTCGAAAGCGCCGCAGCGAGTCCTCCGGCGGCGACCAGTCCAATCACCCAGTTGGGGAGTTGTGCGATTTCCGGGTTGGCCAAAACCATAATGTCCCGGTCGATGGTGAGTTCGTTTTCGATCTCGGATTTCGGGCCCCGATACTGAATCAGTCCGTCGTTGTTTTTGTCCTCAAATTGAATGAGACCTGTGGTTTCCCAATTTTTAAACCACGTGGGCGCTTTAGAATATTCCGCATTGGAAATTGTGGTCAGCAGGTTGGTTCTCGCAAATGCGGCAACTGCCGGCGCAGTCGTGTATAGCAGGGCGATGAAAAGCAGGGCCCAGCCGGCGGAACTTCGAGCGGCGGACACTTTGGGGACGGTATAAAAGCGCACGATGACATGCGGGAGTCCGGCGGTGCCGACCATCAATGCGGCAGTAATAAAAAAAACGTCTATTGTCGATTTTGTCCCGTTGGTATAGGTATGAAAGCCGAGTTCCGTGCTGAGTCCATTCAGTTTGTCGAGCAGGTAAACCCCGGACCCGTCGGACAGTGTGGACCCGAAACCGATTTGCGGGATGACGTGGTCGGTCATTAACAAAGAAATAAAGATCGCGGGGACGAGATAGGCAAAAATCAGCACACAATATTGGGCGACCTGAGTGTAGGTAATGCCTTTCATGCCGCCGAGTACGGCGTAAAAAAAGACGATGCCCATACCGATGAGAACGCCGATGCCAATATCGACATTTAAAAACCGGGAAAAGACGATGCCAACGCCGCGCATCTGTCCCGCGACGTAAGTGAAGGAAACAAAAATGGCGCAGACGATGGCGACGAAGCGGGCGACTTGGGAATCGTATCGGTCGCCGACAAAATCCGGCACGGTGAATTTCCCAAACTTTCTTAAATAGGGCGCAAGTAACAGCGCAAGCAAAACGTAACCACCGGTCCACCCCATGAGATACACCGAACCGTCCCGTCCCATAAAGGAAATTAATCCCGCCATAGAGATAAAGGAAGCTGCGCTCATCCAGTCCGCTGCTGTGGCCATGCCGTTTAAAATCGGATGAACATGACTGCCAGCCACATAAAAATCACGGCGGGATTTTGCTTTTGCCCAAATGGCGATGCCGATGTACAGGGTAAATGAAAGGCCGACCATGATATAGGTCCAGGTTTGTACGCTCATTGAGGGCCCTCATCGTGCTCATCAAAATTGAATTGCCGGTCCAGCCGCTTCATCAGTTGTACATAGACGCAAATAAGAATGACAAAAACATAAATCGCGCCTTGCTGCGCGAACCAGAAGCCGAGAGAAAACCCGCCGATGCGAATGTGGTCGAGTTGATCAACCAGGAGGATGCCGCAGACATACGAGACAAGAAACCAGATGGAAAGCAGGATGGCGAGGTAGCGCAGATTTTTTTTCCAATATGTTTGGCTGGATTGATTGTTGGGCATTTTCACTCCTTTCAAGTCACACCTCTGTGGTTTTTAAGGCTAGACGAGGGGGGATGGTATAATGAATGGAACTTCGTTTCAAGTCCTCGTGTTGTCCGATGAAACCCGAAGAGATATACTTGTTTCATGAAGCTGGGTCAATTCGAAATTTACCCGATGTCGGACGGCAGTCTGCGTTTGGACGGCGGCGCCATGTTTGGTGTCGTGCCGAAAGTCCTTTGGGAAAAACATCATCCGGCCGATGAGCAAAACCGCATTCATTTGGCTCTGGGCGTATTGCTCATCAAGGCGCACGGGCGCTATATCCTGGTTGATACCGGCCTATTTTGTACAAAAAGGCGAATGGGAGGCGGCGCAATCCCCGAACGAACGGACCAAGGGCAGCTATCTCCTTGAAAACTACATGGTTTTGGCGGATCAGCCTTGCCTGAACCTGCTCAATGGCGATTCGGAAATTTTAAAAGGAATCTCGGTCATTCAAACGCCGGGGCACACCGCGCATCATCAAGCCGTATTACTTGAATCGGACGGGGAGAAGGCGGTGTTTTTAGGGGATCTCATTCCAACGGCGAGCCATATCCCCCTGCCGTACATTATGGGTTATGATCTTTTTCCACTGACTACACTGGAAACCAAGCGCCGTTTGCTGGAGCTGGCTTATGAAGAGCATTGGCTCTTGATTTTTCAACACGATCCGAACATCAGGATGGGCTATTTGAAGCAGGTTCAAAACCGGTTTATGTTGGAAGAGGTGTGTCCTGATGGCTAAGCTCGAAAAGGCGCCGGAATGGGTGCGAAGACGTGTTTTATTGGCCAAGATTGGTTTGGACGGTCATGACCGCGGGATTAAAGTGGTCGCACGTGCTTTAAGAGATGCGGGCATGGAGGTGGTCTATCTTGGCCTGCACAACACGCCGGAGGAGATCGTTTCATCTGCCATTCAGGAAGATGTGGACGCGATCGGGCTTTCCATCCATTCGGCGGCGCACATGACACTGTTTAAAGAAATACTGAAATGCCTTAAAAAAGAAAAGGCAGCCGATATCCCCGTTTTCGGAGGGGGAATTGTGCCGCCTGAAGATGTGGCGGACTTAAAAAAAATCGGGGTCCAGGAAATCTTCACGCCCGGCACACCGATGGACGACATTGTCGCTTTTGTCCGCCACATGATTGATTCCGGCTAAGGAGGATTTCTTCCGAGGAGCAGCCATGCGTCCCGTATACATGATCGGCGGCGGCATCACAAAATTTAAAAAGCGCAACACGGAAATGGATTTTCGTGAAATGGTGCGTGTGGCCTTTGCTGCAGCGCGGGCCGACCTTCCAAAACTGACGCTGGATATGATCGACGGCAGCGTGGCCTCTTATTTTTCAGACCACTTCACAAGCCAAGTGATGGCCGGCATTATGGCGCACGATTATCTCGGTCTTTGCCCCAAGCCTTCGAAACGGGTCGAGGGCGGCGGCGCGACGGGAGGCCTGTGTTTTCAATCCGCTTGGGAATCTGTGGCTTCAGGCCGTATGGAACTCTGCCTGGCTTTTGGTTTCGAAACCATGTCACGTGTCAGCACCTGGAAAGGGAACGAATTTATTGCACTGGCCTCAGATCACAATTTTGATTTTCCGCTGGGAGGATTTTATACGGGATATTACGCCATGATGGTGCAGCGTCATATGTACGAATTTGGAACAACGCCAGAGCAGCTGGCCCGTGTTTCCATCAAAAACCATGGGAATGCCTGTTACAACCCCTATGCCCAAAAACCCCTGAAACTCACGATCGAAGAGGTCCGAAGTGCGCCCATGGTTTCAACGCCCCTGACCATGCTGGATATTTGCACAATGTCCGACGGTGCGGCAGTCGCCCTGCTGGCCTCGGAGAAAATGGCGGAACGGCTTTGTCTCAATCCAGTCAAAATTACAGGGATTGGTACGGGAACGGACACCATGCGGCTGTCTGACCGGCCTCAGGGAAGCGTTCCATTGCTGCCGCATGAAGATGCGGCGGATTATCAGGATTTAAAATATCCCGGTACACATTCCTGCCGCGGAGGAAGAATAGCCGCAAGAGACGCTTATCGTATGGCAGGAATTCAAAATCCTGTGGAAGACCTTGATTTTGTGGAACTCCACGATGCCTTCACGTCGTCTGAAATTCAAACTTATGAGGATTTGGGGTTATGCCGCTACGGCGAAGGAGGGGTATTTGTTGAAGAAGGACATCCTTTTCTCTCTGGTCTGGACTATTGATTGGTTTTGCCAAAACAAGGAACGATGCCGGTAAAACCCAGTGGATGGATTTTGGCTTGCGGGCATCCGATTTGGGCGACCGGTTAGATGCAGGCCGTTTTTGCCTGTTGGCAGCTTCATGAGTCGAGTTCGTTAAAGTTGGTTTATGAAAATTTGCAAGTCAAAGGGGCAAAACGCGGCTTGATTCACTGCCATGCGGGGACGGGTACCTATATCACCGTTTCTATTATGGAGCAATCTTAAAAGGGAATGTTAAGCAGATTCACCGACCCTTGAAGGGCTTGTGTCTCCGGATCTACAGCGATATTGATAGCGGGCAGGTGAAAGGTGATGCGATTGTCGTGGACTTGAACGAAGGCCTGTGTGGTTTTGGCGAATCCATACAAAGTGCCGACAATGACGCCGACGCCTGCGCCGATGCGGATGTCATCGGTATGATCACTGGGTTTGTCTCGAAAAGCAAGAAAGGCGGTCCCGATGAGCGCGCCGGTCAGTCCACCGTAAAACCCGCTTTTTAAAACCATGAGCATATCATTGTCCTGCTCGGTTGCATGGGCAGTCTGCTGAACGGTTGCTGTGATCAAGGTAATCATCAGCAGGAGGACGACAAATTTTTTCACATTGATGCCTTTGGTGCTTAAAATTCGATGTTAAAACGGGGAGAATGGTACAACAAGTTTTATGATAAATCAAGCAAGGGATGACTCGCTTTATTCAGGATGCCTGTTATCGGAAAAGCATCTATCTCAGGTAGTGTTTGATTTATGAAAGTGCTGCCGTTCTTTGTTTAATGAAGTTTTCAAAGGCTTCTTTCATATAATCCTTTGTGTTTAGAATTTCCTGGGATACTCTGGACTCATAAAGCATCTGTCCTTCTTTTATTTCTTCTTCCAGTAATTCATAGAAAGTGCCGGACTGTATGCCTTCGTCTACCTTTTTTTCATTGTAAATGACAATATCTGAAACGATAATTTTAGCAAGTCTTTTTGCTTCTTTTTCTTCCTTGCTCTCTTCGGCGAGTTCATTTGTACTTTCGTTCCCATTCCCATTCCCATTCCCATTCCCGTTTCCATTCTCATTGACTTCTTCGGTTGGAGGGGATGCTCCCATGACCGGGACGGATTCATTTTCGGAAGGCGGGACATCGGGTTCTTCTGTTTCAAGCGAGGGCGCGCTGTGTTCATCCGTTTGAGATGGGTCATCGGATGGGGCCGAGTCTTTTTCTGGCGCTTCCGGCGGGTTTTTGGGGGCTTGTGTTTTACTCTGAATATAGTTCTCCAGGGCATTTTCATAGAGTCCGCTGTCAAAGATTTCTTGGGGGACACGGGTGCTGAAGAGTTCACGCCCTTCGGCAATTTCTTCTTTAAGGACTTTATGAAAGGTGTTATTTTTCAAACCTTCTTCTACCTTGTCTTCATTATAGATGACAATGTCCGAGACAATAATTTTCGCGAGACGTTTTGCGTTTTTAATTTCCTCTGAATCTTCTTGTTGAACACTTGGTGATGGGGAGGACGCTTCATCCGCTATTTCATCTTGAGGAGAGCCTTCTGCTTGCTGTGCCATCGATTCAAAAGGATCGACGGGGCCCGTTTCGGGGACGAGGGGTTCTTCCCATTCGTCTTGTGGCTTTTCTTCATGGGGCAGGGCTTGCGGCGGCTCTGATGCTTCCGGTTCCTTCTCTATGGTCTCAAAATGCGTCTCATTGTGTTCTAGTTCAGGCCCCTTGGAATCGTCCGGTTCATTTTCCTGTCCGCTTTCCAGTAGGCTTTCCGGTGTTTGAACCACGGCCGCGGCTTCTTCTTCCATTTGTTTGAATACATCCTCTGGATTATCGAGCTCCGGAATGTCTGGGTTTTCCAGAAGTGGATCAGAGGAAGGGATTTCTATGGCTTCTTCGGCAGCTTCCCCTACCGGTTCCGATGGAGGGGCTTCATTTTCAGAAAGGTCAGCGCTTGTATTCTTCTCTTCAAGCAGTCGGTCTATCTCGTCTTCGAACACACTGCTGTCGAAATAAGCCGGGGCTTTTACTTCAAAAGTCTGACGTCCGTCCATAATTTCATCGCCTAAAATTTCGTAAATCGTGTCGGAATCAATAAGGGATTCAAACTTGTCTTCGTTTTGAACGAGTATTTCCTGAATGATATCTCTTGCGATTTCTTTTGCTATTAGCAGTGCCTCTTCACTTTGTTCGACAATCGGTTCATCCTTGTCTCGGAATTGCGGGTTTTCCGTGGCCGGAATTTCGTTTTTTTCATCTTCCGTTTCGGTTTCAAAAGCGCTTTCAGGGAGTTGTGAAGCCACTTCTGAAGGCGCGGGATCTTCTTCGAGAACGGTCTCGTCCTCATGCTCAGGAGGTGCCTTCAAAACTGTCTCATCCGGTGCAATGCCTTCTTTTTCTTTTTTGCTCTGGATGAAATCTTCGATGGTTTGTTCGTAGATGCCAAATCCCAGGGCGGATGTGTCAATCCTGGACTCATAGAGTTTACGGCCTTCTAAAATTTCTTCTTCAAGGAGTTCACGAAATGTCCCTTGTTGGATGCCTTCTTCTGTTTTTTCCGGGTTATACAGGGCAATGTCCGAGATGATCAGTTTAGAAAGCCTTAAGGCTTCTTTTTCGGTGTCTGATGGTTCATTTAATGCTGTCTCCGGGGAATGGGCCTCAGGGATACCGGTTTCCTCCACGGGCGCTTCGTCCGGCGTGTCTCTTTCAGGTTTTTGAAAAACCTCAGTGGGTTTTTCAAAATCGGGGACAGAAAAGGATTCCACCTTTTGCTGTTCTGTTGTCTTGTCTGAAACATGGGCTTCCAAAGCCTGTTCAAAATACCCGGAATCATGCAAGGCGGGATGGGTTTTTGATTCAAACAATTTTTTCCCTTCCTGGATTTCTTCTTCGAGCAACTCAAAAAATGTGCCGTTATTTTGTCCTTCTTCCACTTTGCGGTGATTGAACAGAATGATGTCGGATACGATTTTCTCAGCATAGGCTTTGGTTTCTGAAATCTCTTCCTCAGAGGGAGGGGGAGCGGTGTGCCCGATGTTATTTTCAGAAACAGGCTCAAGCGCTGCGGGTGTTTCTTGAGAAACGGGGGTATCTTTTATCTTGAGCAGATGCTCAATTTTAGGAATAAGAGTGGTTTCAATGTGGTTTCGATCAATAAAATCATCGGCCCCGTATAATTCAGGATCATTTTTTCGATATTTTATATTTTTTTCAAACATCGATGTGACCATGATCACAGGGGTTTTTCCCAGGTCCGCATTGTTTTTAATTTGGGAAATCAACTCGGTGCCGACCATGTCTGTAAATCCAGCATCGATCAGGGCAACTTGAGGCGGATTCAGTTTAATGGACATAAAACAGGAAATGCCGGAAGGAATGTCCATGACGTGAAAGCCCGAATTTTCCAATAGCGGTTTGACCGTCTCCCGGGTCGCTTCGCCGTCAATGCAAATAATCGCTGTTTTCTCATGAAGGTTTCTCTTCTCTTCGTTTTCAAGTATTCCCGGAGATGACGTGTCGCCGTCTTCCTTTTTTAGACTGATACAGATTTTGAGGCGCGTTTGACAATCATTGCAGACGATATTGAAGTCATCGCTGATTTGATTCGGAAGAATTGTTATTCCTGTTTGGCAGTTTGGGCATTGCGTAACCATCGTTGCTCCTTATAAAGGCCCCTGGCTCATTCTCGGCGGCTGGAACCCTTTATTCTCCTTCATGTTTTCCTTGTGAACTTGATCCCCGTTCTTTTGGCGCCTTAATTTTCGTACTTTCTCTGCGGCGCGGCTAACAAGGTATCCTTCATCTGTCAGGGTTTTTACTTCTTTTAAGAAACGAAGATCTTCGTGACTAAACTTTTGATATTTTTTCTTCCCATGCGGCTCCAGCCTGGGTTTGACGACTCCAATGAGAACCCAGTACTCAAGTTGCCGGTAGGAAAGGGCGAGTAATTTGCAAACTTCTTTAGGTGGATACTGTTTTGTGATGTTCATTTTTGTCAATGATATCCTTGGCTTTCACAATTCACAGGGTTGTGAAACTTTTATGTTCCTGAGCAATGCAACATATGTACCGTTTAAATCAGCACGAATCTGATTGAATCTTATGGAAAATATGCATGTTTACTGACTAA
The DNA here is from genome assembly GCA_945787655.1 of Nitrospiria bacterium. Taxonomy (GTDB): domain Bacteria; phylum Nitrospirota; class Nitrospiria; order SBBL01; family JAADHI01; genus JAADHI01. The sequence goes on from CALZIJ010000019.1 coordinate 12,315, forward strand.
TTTTTTGGATTGGTGCCCGGGATGGGTAAGTGGTTTCCTATTGCTAGGCAAAAAATGTCAGAAGGGGTGATAGATTTTTGGTCGAGGTTGTTTCAGAAAACAGGGTTTTATCATCTCGTTGCCGGGTTTAGAAATATGGTGCTCCCGGTGACGAATTGCCCCTGTGGATGAGGACGGTGTACTGGAGGCGTGGTTTCTTAAAAGGCTGATGATTGTGTGATCACAACTCGTACACACACGGATTAGATGAATATCCAAAAGATGACTTAAGGTTTGGGCGTGTTCTGTAAATGGGTGAGGGCGGTCAAATGTTCCTCGACGGAGCGCGCGAGGGCTTCCAGGTGATATCCCCCTTCGAGGCAGGAAATAAGTCGTCCCCCACAATGGTCTTTCGCGAGTGAAAGCACGATTTGTGTGAGCTGCTTAAAGCCTTGTTCTGTGACATTAAGAGAAGCAAGGGGATCACTTTTATGGGCATCAAACCCGGCAGAGATCAGGATAAAGTCCGGTTGAAATGCGGCAAGGGCATCCGCCAGTTCGTTTTCAAAAATTTGAATGATTGCTGCATCCCCCGCGCCTGCACGTAGAGGGATATTGTGTGTGAAGCCTTTTCCCCTGCCTGTGCCTTGCTCATCGCCGGACCCGGTACCGGGATAAAAAGGAAATTGATGTGTGCTGAAGTAATAGACTGAGGGGTCTTCATAAAAAATGTGCTGTGTGCCGTTACCGTGATGTACATCCCAGTCGATGATGAAAACCTTATCAAGCTGGTGGTGTTTTTGCAGGTATCGCGCGCCAATGGCGACCTGATTAAATAAACAAAACCCCATCGCCCGGTCGGGTTCGGCATGGTGCCCCGGCGGTCTGACTGCACAGAAAGCATTGTAAAGCCGCTTTTCCATGACAGCATCGATGGCGGTTATGAGTCCTGAAACGGCCAGTTCCGCCGCCAGATATGAGCCGGGTGAGCAGGGGGTGTCCGGGTCGAAATACACCCTGCCTTGCGCGGGTGTTTTTTCTTTTACAAGTCGGCAGTACTCCGGCTGGTGTACCTTTGAAATCCAAAGATCAAGATTTTCCGTGAGGTCCGGGGTGATGATTTGGAGCTGATTTTGTAAAGGCGTTGGTTTTCCGGAAGGGTCTTTTTGTAAAATTTTTTGGTCTAAAGTACGGAGGCGCTGTGAAGATTCGGGGTGCCCCGGTCCGGTGTCGTGTTCAAGGTATGCGGGATGGGTAATATAGCCGGTTTTCATGAGAGAAAAGGGTTTTTTGCACGCTCGATCCCGATGGTGGTTTTAGGCCCGTGCCCTGGAAAGACTGTTGTTTCATCCGGAAAAGTGAGTAAATGCTGTTTTATGGAAGTGATCAGGTCTGGATGAGACCCCTTCCAGAGGTCCGTGCGCCCCACGCTGCCTGCAAAAAGTGTATCCCCGGTAATGAGGCCGAAACCATCGATATAAAAACTCAGGCTTCCGGGCGTGTGTCCGGGTGTGTGAAGCACATCGACGGTATGATTTCCAAAATTCAGGCGGTCTCCATTTTTTAAAAAACGCTCCATTTTAGGTGTTTCGGGAGTGGGAAGACCGAAGAGCTCCGCCTGGGCGGCCAAGTGGTTGCAAAGAAACATGTCATCTTCGTGCAGGCAGGTTTCGCCCCCGGCGTCCTTGTGTACCGGCTGGGTGGCCCCGATATGATCAAGATGGGCATGTGTGTGTAGCAGGTAAATCGTTTTCAGCTGATGTTTGGCAAGCACTGAGAAAATAAGATCTTCATCTCCACCCGGGTCAATGATAATACCTGAACGGGTTTCTTGACAGGCGATGATGAAGCAGTTGCAGCGAAAGGCGCCGACCGGGAAGGTTTCAATAATCATAATTTGCTTTATTGAACCACGGTTAATGTTTGTTCGTCGGTCTTTAAGGGAAAATGAACTTTAATTCGGGACAGGGTGTCTGCACGTTGGACATCAATGAAATGGTCATTAGTCAGGCCTTTTTTAGCGTATTTCGCGATCCACCTTGCGGCTTCGTCAAGGGTTTTTGCTTCGTGTTTTCTACTTAAAACAGCGATAGGGCCTGAAAACGCGGGGCGGAGAATGGTGATTTCACCCGAAGTGACGCCTTCTTTTGAAACCGCTTCGAGTTGATCATTTTCTTCCGCGTTCCGTCCGATGACCAAGTGGGCGCCGTCGGAAAGATCAACATGCCGGCCGTATCGAAGCAACTGGACGTCGAGCATCGTAAAATCTTCATTGTTTTCGAAAAATGTGCTTAAGCGGTTTGAGAAATTGGCATCGGTTAAAAGACATCCGCCGCCGGGTGGTGTATAGAATTTCAGCCCCAGGGTGTCTGCCCGCTTTAATTGTTCGGTTCGGCTTCGTCCGGAAAGGGCCAGCAGTTTTTTCCGGTTTACCCACCCTTCCGTTTCGGGCAAAGTGGGAGGATTGTGCTTTGCCGAAAGCGGGCGAAGCACCCGCCCCCCTGTACCGCTGTCACGGTCAATAATATCCATGGCTTCCCGGCGCTGGGACATCGGCCGTTGGCCGATGACTTCTCCCGTAATGATAAAGTCCGCACCTTCTTTTTCCATCACCTGTTCAGCGATTTGGAACATGTATATTCTGCAATCGATACAGGGATTGATATTTTTGCCGTAACCGTATTTTGGATTTCGAATCAGTTCGATGTAGGCCATACCTTTATCGACGGTTCTGAGCGGTATCCCCAAGTGTTTGGCCACCGCCTCGACGTTTTCCTTGCAACCGAAGGGGCTTTCCAGGAAGAGACCAATAACCTGGATGTCCTGGTCTATAATGAGTTTGGCCGCGAGGGTGCTGTCAAGGCCGCCTGAGAGTAATGCAATGGCTTTTCTTTTTTTCATGGTTTTTCCTAAAGTCAGGACGGCATTTTATCAACGGGGCTGAAGACTGTCAACCAAGGCGGAAGGCCGTGGGGCCTTAGAGGTTCTCCTTAACGAAAGAGCTGGAAAATCTTGAAAATAAAATAAAAGAACGAAGCTTGAAGCGCAATAATGCTGGTCAGCCCCAGAAGCATGGCTCTGCTCACAATCCGGAATTCCTTGAATATGGCCTGTTGAATCCTTATGAAGTTGGAAAGGATTTCTTCCGTCTCCTTCAGGCTTAAAAGTTGATTGTCCAGTTTGCAGGTGATATTGCCATCCAGTTGAACAATACTTCGAATACAGGGTGTCGGCCTGGTCGGGTTTTCTTTTGGATCTGCGAATGTGCCGATGAGAATGACAGCGCCGTTTTGAATGAATCCTTCTTTGAGAAGCGCAGTATAGAAAGTCCCGTTTTTTCTTCGAAGGTGGCCTCCGATTTTAAGTAAATTGAAGTAGAGATTGTCATGTGATGCGGTGGTTTTACGTTCCTGTGGTTTCGTGATTTCAGGCTGAAGGTGCAGCCCGTTTTCCAGGACCCGTGTGGGGATTTGAAATGCGATCATGCCGTCTCCGAGAAGGTTGATGGTGACCGTTTGCATCATCATGTTTTTGAAAAGAGTCCTGTCAGTGCTTTTGCGATACTCGAAATGGTTTCAACAATAAAGTGCCAGTGTTTGAGTCCGGCTTCAACATTGCCTTTATGAAAACGAAGCAGTTGGTCCGACTTTTCTCGAATTTCCCGGTCTCGGTACAGTCTTTTGTTGTAGCGTGTGATAATGTCCCCATCGAGCTGTATAATATTCTGGGCAAAGATATACCCGTCTTTTAACTCCCAAAGCTTGCGTAGTTCGTGGTCATCCCGGTCCGCCATTTGTTCAAGTCCCTCAGGCGAGGGCTTGTGTTCGTACCAGTTATTAAAACGGGTGATGAGCCACAGGAGGCGGGATTGCGTCGTTCTCAGGCGGCTGATCTCCGCCATGATCTCATCCTGATTTGCTTTGCCTTTGATGTTGGTTTGAATGAGTTGTTGAAATACGATGAAGTCTTCTGTTTTTAATATGTCCGTTACATGGGGGTCTTCCATCAGATTTTTTAAAGTAGGGATGTTTTCTTTTTTGGTATATTCTATGCCATATTTTCGAAGGAGATTATCTTGCTGTTTTGACCATTCATTGACCGCTGTAATTATTTTTGGAGGCGGGCTGGGATTATAATTTATTTTTTTATTGAGTATTGAAAACTGTTTCGCCCAAGCACTGATGATCTCAAAAAAAGCGATTGTTGTCCCCGGCATTTTACGCCCCGTAATGCCGTCGACAATCATAGAGTTAATTTCAAGGGTTGTGGCGTCGTTAAAAATATCCCTGATGGTTTTGTTGGCCATGTCCGGGATACCCTAAAAAAGATCAACCAAGGATTTGGCCAGGGTTTTCAGGGTGTTGACGTTTCGCTCAATAATCTCTTCTCCCTTATTGACCTGTTCTTTATGAAACGTTGCAACTTGTTCCGGGTCGGGCAGAAATTTATTGTGGATGGTTGTCTTAATATCCCCGTCGAGCAGGTTTATCGTGCTGTGAATTTCTTCAGGCCCGTTGTGGGTTACGGTTGTTTTGATATCAAGTTCAATGGTATTGATAAAAGCCTTTTGCAGGGCACTGACAAGGCTGTCCCTGTTTCCACTTTTTATGGCCTCTTCAAATTCTTTTTTTATATTGGATTCTGCCATGATTCCTCCTTGGTTTCATAAATAGGTGACATTTGGTGCTTTTCCCCCGTTGGAGAGGGGAAATATGTTCATGAATTCAAATATGAGAGGATGTTCAGATGAGCGTACTATAGTCTAAAGAAATGAAGAGTGCAATACCAAATGGAAATGACCAGCAAGATTTGATGGTTATTAACAAAAATGGATATAAAAAAAGAGGGGAGTTTAAACTCCCCTCTTTTTTCTAAATGGCCTTAAGAGTAAGCCTTACTTGGCGGCATACTCAAAATCGGCTTTCGCGGTTCCACCACCGGCAACATCAATATCCAGTGTTTTGAAGCCCAGTTTCTGATGGAAAGCTTTCAGTTTATACTTCCCAGGCGGGACTTCGTCGATGGTAAAGGTGCCATCATCGTTGACCACGGCATAATAAGGGTTTCTAACCGGGACGGCCCAGACGTTCATGTAGTTGTGCTGATCACACTCAACCTTCATGTAGGACTCGTTTTTCTTAAACCAGGTTTTTTTGACTTTGATTGTGATTTCCTGGTCTTTTTTCGGAACAGGTTTGTTGAATGTGGTTTTGGTTAAAACACCTTTCACATCGTAACCGTGCGGGTTGTGAAGGATGCCTTCAGCCGTCTTGGGATCACTGGGATCGGAATCAAGATTTTTAACTTTGATCACAGATTTTTTCCCGGTTTTTTTTGCATTCAGGACAACGGTGACCTGGCGGGAGGGGCCTTCCCCTTCAGCCACCAAGAAACGACAGCCGTCGGAGACAATCTTGGTTTCCGTTGTTTTAAAAGGTTTTCCGCTTTCAATTTTTTCAATGTAGACTACGACGTCGCCAAGGCCGCCGCCGTTTACACGGATATCCTGGCGTTTACGAACACCGCCTTCCGCGTCGAATTTTCCGCAGAATTCTGCTTGAGGCCATTTGTTCAGCACGAATTCAACCGGTGCGGGTTGGTCTCCTTTAAAAGAGACTTTCCCGGAAATGGTACCGCCGCCGCTGACAGGTCCTTCCGCATATTTTGCGAAAACAAGCGGTGTGGACACTAAACCCATGGCCAGTGCCAAACCGAGTACTTTAGAAGTCTTGTTCATCTATAATTCTCCTTGTCTTAAAAGATGATTTTTTATGGAGCAGTCTAAGGTCATTGCAGCAGATCCTCCATGTTGAATCATCCTTTTTCCAAAATTTGGATTAGAATAATTTTTGCCCTTTTGTTGCATCGCACCCAGTGTCTCAATTTTGAATTGTGTTTACAAACACAATAATACTCTTGAGCTTCAGGATGAAGCGTGGTCATGATATTGAAACAATCAATATTTGTCAAGTTAGGGGCGGTGAAAGAACCCGGTATCAAAACGACCGTCTTGACCCTTGCCGCGTGACTGCTGTGCATGATATCTTCCCTACGATTTATGCATTTTGTTTGGGCAGTATGATGAAAAAGCGGGTTTAGTATCGGGTTTTAATCATGATTCAACCTTTTTTAGAGATTGCGCCTGAGATTTCCGAAAATGTTTTTATTGCAGATTCGGCCGACGTAATCGGGGATGTCAGAATCGGTAAAGAGAGTTCGGTCTGGTTCCAGACGGTGATCCGGGGCGATGTACACTCGATCCGGATTGGGAATCGCACCAATATTCAAGACCTTTCGATGCTGCATGTCACACGGAAAACACATCCCTTAACCATCGGCAATGAAGTGACGGTTGGCCATCATGTTACCCTTCATGGCTGTACGATAAAGGATCGGGTTTTAGTGGGCATGGGCGCTGTTATTCTGGATGGCGCCATTGTCGGGGAGAATTCAATTATTGGAGCGGGTTCGCTTGTGACACAGGGTATGGAAATTCCACCAGGTTCACTTGCCTATGGGAACCCGGCACGGGTGAAACGCCCTCTCAAACCTGAAGAACTTGTTTTTTTACCGCAGTCTGCTCAAAACTATATCGACCTTTCACGCCTTTATATGGTAAATGCGCAATGAAGGCGTCGCAGAAGGGGGGCATATGAAAAAGGCATTGGTTTTACTTGCTCCGGGTTTTGAAGAAATTGAAACGGTTACCGTCGTGGATATTCTAAGACGGGCCGGTATCGAAGTGACAGTGGCCGGGACGATGGACGGCCCGCTGTCGGGTCGAAGCCAGATCCGCATTTTACCCGATGTGTTAATGGATACAGTGATGGATGGGTCTTTTGATCTGCTCGTTCTTCCGGGTGGTCAGCCAGGCACCCGGAACCTTGGTCGTGATCCGAGGGTACAAAAAATAATCTCCGATACTGTTAAGAAAGAGGGCTTGATTGCCGCCATTTGCGCGGCCCCTTCCATTCTGTCAAATTACGGATTTTTAAAAGGAAAGACTGTAACCAGTCACCCTTCGGTTCAATCCGAGCTGAAAGATGTGGTGTATTCCGAAGAAAATGTAGTAGTCGACGGACGATGGATCACAAGCCGCGCACCGGGGACAGCAATGGCATTTTCTTTCAAATTAATCGCGCTTTTGATGGGGATCGAAAAAGTCAGGGAAGTCAATCAGGGGGTCATGGCCGATTTATCGTCAAGCGCAGGTCCCACGGAATTTTAAGGAAGGAGTCCGGTTATCGCCAACTTAAAAAAACAAGTCGCCGTCATCACGGGAGGTAGCAGCGGGATTGGTTATGCAATCGCTTCAATGCTGCTTTCGGAAGGGATGACCGTGGCGATCATGGCCAGAAAAGCAAAGCGTCTTCAATTGGCCGCCGAGGCTTTAAAAAAGCAGGGTGGACCGGTGATTGCGCTTCAAACCGACGTATCAAAATCCGCTGAGGTGTCAGACGCCATTGCGCAGGTCATTGATGAAACCGGCCGGATTGATCTGCTGGTGAACAATGCCGGGATTTATCGACAAGGCCATATTCGGGATCTTGCCGAGGAGGATTGGGATGCGATACAGGACATTAATCTAAAAGGGGCGTATTTGTGTACAAAAGCGGTCCTTCCGATCATGCGTGAACAGCAATCGGGTTATGTGGTGAATCTTTCCTCTGTCGCGGGGAAAATGGGTTTTGCAAATGCCTCTGCTTATTGTGCGTCCAAGTTTGGCATGATTGCGCTGACGGAAAGCCTGCTTGAAGAAGAGGTCGGAAACCACATTCGCGCTACAGCCGTTTGTCCCGGTTATGTCGCAACCCCAATGGTGGAGGCGGTCGATATTCCCCAGGAAGACATGATTCCTCCGGAGGACATTGCTAAAATAGTCCAAACCTTGCTTCACCTTGCCCCTCACACCATGATTCGGGAAATTGTCGTGAACCGCACCGGCTCTATTGAAGGATAGTATTAGGATGAAAAGGACAATCTGAGACTTATGAAAGCAAAGAGCGTTGTGAAAAAAAACAAGAATATCCGTTGCTTACTCATCTTGTTGTTGCTGGTAATGGCACTGCCTGTTTCTGCGGTGCTTGATGCAGAAGAGCCGCCAAAACGGTCCGTGCCGCATCCGCCGCCGAGAACTTTTCAGCACCCCCCTCCGCCGCCTAAGGCCCCGCATCCACCGCGTCCGAGTGTGCCGCATGGTCCTCCAGCGAGTGCTGAACCTTTTATGAAAAAACTTGAAGGCTATAACAAACGCCTCAAGGAAAATCCAAAAGACCTGGAAGCGCTGATTTTTTTGGCCAATGCCAACTTTGACATACAACGGTTTGAAAAGGCAGAGGGTCTCTATTTACGCGTTATCGAAATTGATCCCAACAATCTGCACGTGCGTACAGATTTGGCGTCAGTTTATCGGCATCTGGGCGATTCCGATAAAGCAGTTGAAACACTGAGGGTGGTGCTGTCATTAAATCCGAACCATGAAGTGGCTTTGTATAACATCGGTATTATCTTGTTGAACGACAAAGAAGACTTCAATGGGGCGGCAGATGCCTGGGAGCGCTTGGTCAGAATAAATCCCAATGACCCTCTGGCGGATGCCTTGCGGGAAAAAGTCAAAACCATCCGATCGGGTGAATTAAAGCCGGTTAAGCCGGAAAAGTAAATGGGGCGTTCAATCGGTATTCCTCTCGGAAAGTCTTAAAATTATTGACGTTTTTCATTATTCTATGTTAGATTTACCGATCTGAAAATCTGATTTTATATGGAATATGATGCTTGTCCCATCTTACGAGGGTTTTTGCCAGAAAGCCAAGGAAGGTAATTTAATCCCTGTTTTTCGGGAGATTGTTGCCGATTGCGAAACCCCTGTTTCGGCTTTTTTAAAAATCCGGGACGGCGCTTATCCTTATCTTCTTGAATCCGTCGAAGGGGGAGAGAAATGGGGGCGGTATTCTTTCCTTGGCGCCAATCCCTCAATCACGATTAAAGGCGAAGGAGCACGGGTGACCGTCTGGCGAAAAGGAGCCGGCGAAGAGGTGATCACCAGTCAGCAGCCGCTGCTTGTCCTCAGAAAATTACTGGCGGAATACAAGCCGGTCGAAATGGAAGGTCTGCCCCGTTTTTTTGGCGGCGCGGTGGGGTATTTGGGATACGACATGGTCCGGTTTTTTGAACCGGTTCAGCTTCGCCATCCCGCCAAGACGGCACCGGATTTCTTTTTTCTTTTTACAGACACGTTGTTGATTTTTGATAATGTGCGGCACCGGATCAAGGTTGTGTCGAATGCCTTCATTGAAAATGGAGATTTGAAAACAGCCTATGACCAGGCCCTTGGAAAAATTGATTCAATGATTGCCTGTTTAAATCAACCGCTCAAACTGGCCCCGCCAATACAGAATCAAAGCTCTGAAAAAAAACCGGTTTCAAACGTGACGCGGGATGACTTTAAAAAAAGTGTTTTAAGGGCAAAGGATTATATTCAGGCAGGTGATATTTTTCAGGTTCAAATTTCCCAACGGTTTTCAGTGGCGTTGGAGGCTGATCCCTTTATGGTTTATCGTGCCTTGAGAAGTATCAATCCGTCGCCGTATATGTTTTATCTTGAAATGGGGGAAACACGTCTTGTCGGGACTTCTCCTGAGGTGCTTGTCCGCCTCGAAGGCAAGAAGGTCGAAACCCGCCCTATCGCAGGCACACGCCGCCGAGGCAGAACCCCTGAGGAAGATGAAGCCATGGAAGTGGATTTGCTTGCCGATCCGAAAGAGAGGGCAGAGCATGTCATGCTGATTGATTTGGGGAGGAACGACGTTGGCCGCGTTGCAAAATATAATACGGTCGAAGCCAATGAACTGATGGTGATTGAACGCTATTCGCACGTGATGCACATCGTTTCAAATGTCATTGGCGAATTGCAGGATGGAAAGGACGCATTTGATGTACTTGCCGCCTGTTTTCCGGCAGGAACTGTGACCGGCGCTCCTAAAATCCGCGCCATGGAAATTATAGACGAACTGGAGACAGAGAGCCGTTCGCTTTATGCCGGTGCGGTAGGATACTTCAGCTTTCAAGGCAATATGGATACATGCATTACCATCCGGACCATTGTGATTGAAGGGAATCAGGCCACCGTACAGGCGGCGGCAGGGATCGTGGCCGATTCTGATCCTGACCGGGAATATGAGGAAACTGTGAATAAAGCCAAAGGGATGCTCGCGGCGATCAAACTGGCTGAGAACGGATTGGTAGCTTAAAGCGTAGAGATGATACTTGTTATTGACAACTACGATTCCTTTACCTATAACCTGGTGCAGTATCTGGGAGAATTAGGGGGAGAGATCAAGGTTTACCGCAATGATCAAATCACAGTGGCTGAGATTGAAGCACTTCGACCGGATCAAATCGTCATATCTCCTGGCCCCGGCCGCCCGGAAGATGCGGGTATTTCTATCGAAATCGTACAGAAGCTAGGCGGGCATATTCCAGTACTCGGCGTTTGTCTTGGGCACCAAGCGATTGGAGAGGCATTCGGGGGAGAAATTATTTGCGCGGACCGGTTAATGCACGGTAAAACGTCCATGATTTCACATGACAATAAAACCATTTTTTCTAAATTACCCCAACCCTTTGAAGCAACAAGATATCATTCATTGATTGTGCGAAAAGAAAGTTTACCGGATGTATTTAAAATTTCTGCCTGGACAGACCAGGGAGAGATTATGGGGATCCGGCACTTGACTCTCCCCATTGAAGGGGTGCAGTTTCATCCGGAATCCATACTTACAAGTGCGGGGAAGGACTTGTTGAAAAATTTTATGTATCAAAACGAATTAGAAAAATAAATAGAATAGTGTGCTGAATCAAGGAAAGTTCCATCTAAAATTTAACCATGGAGAAGACGCAATGGCAATGTCTAAAATACCGTTAAAAAAAGACAGTTCTGAAGTGTTTTTGTATGAAACCAGGAAGGCTTTTTTTGAAGCCTTGATCCGGGAGCAAATGATGGACCAGGCATTGAATGCGTCTTCGGACAGGACCAGGACCGACAAAGCGGATATTCTCAATCTCAGGCAATTTAATGCCTGTCTTTTTTTATCGAATTAAATAATATGAATTTAAGCAGGGTCGACTAAAAGGAGTGTTTGAGTGATCAAAGAAGCCATCCAAAAGCTTGTCGATGGTATTGATTTGAGAACAAGCGAAGCAGAGCAGGTCATGCGCGAAATTATGGAAGGGATGGCGACCCCGGCTCAAATCGCAGCGTATATGACAGCGCTCAGAATGAAGGGGGAGACAGTTGATGAAATTACCGGATCGGCCCGGGTGATGCGTGAAAAAGCCGTACAGGTGCGTGTGGATGACCCCTTGGTGGTCGATACCTGCGGCACCGGTGGTGACAAACTCAATACCTTTAATATCTCAACAACAGTGGCTTTTGTTGTGGCGGGCGGCGGCGTCACGGTTGCAAAACATGGGAACCGTTCCGTTTCCAGTGCCTGTGGAAGTGCCGATGTGCTTAAGGCATTGGGGGTTACCATTGATCTTTCTCCAGAGATTGTCGGAGACTGCATTAACGAGATTGGCATCGGGTTTCTCTTTGCCCCTTTGTATCACGGTGCGATGAAACATGCAGTGCTTCCCCGGCAAGAGACCGGCATTCGAACCATTTTTAATATCCTTGGCCCGCTGACCAATCCTGCCGGGGCTTCAATCCAGGTTCTTGGTGTCTTTTCGGCCAAGTTCACTGATTTAATGGCCCAGGTGTTGGTCAAGCTGGGTTCCAAACACTGTTTTATTGTGCATGGCATGGACGGTCTGGATGAAATTACAATCTCAGGCAAAAGCAGAATCTCCGAGGGCAAGGGCGGTCGGGTCGCCACATACTTTATTGAACCGAAAAATTTTCACCTTAAAGAAGGTGACTTGAAAGATTTAGTCGGGGGCACTGCGGAAACCAATGCCGCAATTCTTCAATCCATCCTTCGCGGGGAAAAAGGGGAAAAACGTCATGTGGTCCTTATGAATGCTGCCCCTGCTTTTGTGGCTGCGGGAAAGGCCAAAAACCTTCAGGAGGGCTTCACGATGGCAGAGGAATCCATCGATTCCGGCAGGGCCATGATGAAGCTGGAGCAGCTTTGCAAAATCACGCAAAAGAAAGCATGACCCTGATTCAATGAATTTATTAACACAGGTTGTGACTGAAAAACGGACCGCACTGGATCGTAGAAAGTCTCGCGCCTATACGCAGGAAATTCGCTCCAAAGTTTCAGATGCGGATACCACCCGGGGCTTTGGTGGCGTCTTGAGGCGGGAATCGGGCCGACTCCCCAAACTGATTGCAGAGCTAAAAAAAGCGTCTCCCTCCAAAGGCATTATCCGGGAAGATTTTCACCCTGTAGAAATTGCTCAAATATATGAAAACGGCGGCGCATCGGCGCTCTCCGTCTTAACTGAAGAACGCTATTTTCTGGGCAGCCCGGATTATCTGGGTGAAATTCGTCAAAAAGTCTCACTGCCCATCCTTCAAAAAGACTTCATTATTGATGAAATCCAGGTCTATGAAGCACGTGCCTGGGGTGCCGACGCCATCCTTTTAATCGCCGCTATTTTAGAAGTGAACCAGATCAAGGATTATTTTGATCTGGCCCGGGATCTTTCTCTGGATGTGCTGGTTGAAATTCATTCAGAAAAAGAATTGGCGCGTGTGGCTGAATGGGCGCCGATTCTTGGGATCAACAATCGGGATTTAACGACCTTTGAAACAAGCCTGGAAACGACATTTCGTATTTTACCTGAAGTTCCAGCAGACTGCATCATTGTCAGCGAAAGCGGCATTCGTACACAGGAAGAGCTGGTTCGTCTTTCAGAAGCCGGAGTCCATGCGGTACTGATTGGAGAAACTCTCATGGCTTCGGAAAAGATTGAAGCGCAGTTAAAGGCCCTCATGGGTGATGGATGAAAGTCAAAATATGCGGGATAACCTGTTTGGAAGATGCCCTTGCCGCCGTCGAATACGGTGCAGATGCGATCGGTTTTGTTTTTGCTCCTGACAGTCCGAGAAAGGTTTCGGTTGAACGGGCGCATCATATCATTTCCAAACTCCCCCCTTTTATCACCACCGTCGGTCTATTAACAGGCGGCGACAAAGCCGAGATTAATGATATGGTTTGGAAAAGTGGTCTTGATATGATTCAGTTTCACGGTGATTTCAAAACGTCTATTCTTCAGTCTTTTTCCAATCGTGCCATCCAGGTTGTTAAAATAAAGGACGCGGCCTCACTGGATAGCGTCTCTTCGGTGTCCGCGCGCGCGGTTTTACTGGATACCTATCATGAAAAAGTGGCGGGTGGCAGCGGACATTCTTTCCATTGGGAAATCGCGAAAAAAGCAGCGCCGCTTGGGAAAATAATACTCGCAGGCGGACTGACCCCGGACAATGTACAAACCGCTATTCGGCAAGGTCAGCCATACGCGGTCGATGTCAGCAGCGGTGTTGAGGCTGAACAGGGGAAAAAGGATTTTAATAAAATGAAACGATTTATCCAGGCCGCCAAGGAAATGGAGGCAGACCTTGCAATTGCCGAATAAAAAAGGCCGTTTTGGTCCCTATGGAGGGCGGTATGTTGCAGAAACCCTGATGCCTGCATTATTGGAACTGGAAGAAGTCTATCAGTCTGTCCGGCGGAAACCGGCTTTTAAAAAGCAATTGTCGGAGCAGTTGAAACACTATGTGGGGCGGCCGACCTCACTCTACTTTGCCGAACGTTTGACAGCGCATTTTGGTGGTCCCAAAATATATCTCAAACGGGAAGACCTTTGTCATACCGGCGCGCATAAAATAAACAACACCATCGGGCAAATTCTACTTACGCAAGAGATGGGGAAAAAACGGGTGATCGCAGAAACTGGTGCGGGACAGCACGGGGTGGCTGTGGCCACCGTTGCAGCACGGGCGGGTTTGGAGTGCGAGGTGTACATGGGTACGGAAGACATGGCGCGTCAGGCCCTGAATGTCATTCGCATGCGCATGTTGGGCGCCAAAGTCACCGGAGTGGATACGGGCAGCCGGACCTTAAAAGATGCGATCAGCGAGGCCTTGCGGGATTGGACTGCCAATGTCCGGGATACCCATTATATTCTGGGCTCTGTGTTGGGACCGCATCCTTATCCGATGATGATCCGTGATTTTCAATCGGTCATTGGACAGGAAGCACGGCAGCAAATTATGAGGATGGAGGGGAAATTACCGGACTTGCTCATTGCCTGTGTCGGCGGCGGGAGTAATGCGATTGGTTTGTTTTATCCTTTTCTTTCTGACGATTCCGTCAAAATGATGGGTGTGGAGGCCGGAGGGATGGGGACAAAGAGCGGTAAACACGCCGCCCGGTTTGCCACCGGCTCGGTTGGTGTCTTGCAGGGGACGATGACCGTGTTACTGCAAAACGCCAATGGTCAAATTTTACCGACACATTCTATTTCGGCGGGGCTGGATTATGCCGCCGTCGGGCCGGAACACTGTTATTATCATGACAATGGCCGGATTGACTACACCTCGGTTACAGACGATGAGGCGCTCGCGGCTTTCCATTTGTTATCAGCCCAGGAAGGGATTATCCCGGCCTTGGAATCCTCACATGCCATTGCACAGCTCAGTAAAATGGCTTCATCTTATAAGGATGACCAGATTATTATGATTAACCTCTCCGGCCGGGGGGATAAAGATGTGCATCAGGTTTCTGAAATTATGGGGTGGACCGGGTCCGTTACCGGAGAGAAAACATAAATGAGCCGGATAGAAGCCACGATAAAAAATATTCGAGTGGTCCGGGAAAAGGCCCTGATCGCCTATGTTATGGCAGGTGATCCCACTTTGAAAGAAAGCATCGAGATTGTACTGGAAGTAGAACGCGCCGGGGCAGACATGATTGAAATCGGTGTGCCGTTTTCGGATCCGATCGCGGATGGCCCCACCATTCAGAAAGCCGCGGATCGGGCACTGTTAAATGATGTATCGATGGCAGACGTCATGAATATGGTAAAGACCTTAAGGAAAGAGACAAAGATTCCTTTGATTTTGATGTCCTACTGTAATCCTATTCTGGCATATGGCTTGACAGATTTTTTTAAAGATGCCCGGCAAGCGGGGGTCAATGGCGTCATTGTTCCCGATTTACCGCCCGAAGAGGCCAAACCCTTTTTACCCCTTGCAAGGAAACATTTAATTGATCTGATTTTTTTAGTCGCGCCGACATCAACGCCTGACCGGGTTCAAAAAATTTTAAAAGCAGGCAGCGGTTTTGTGTATTATGTCCCGCTAACCGGCGTAACCGGTTCGAAACTCACCGGAAAGGACAGCATTCAAAAGCGGATTAAAGATTTAAAAACACTGACGGACCGACCCGTTGCGGCCGGTTTTGGGATTTCAACCCCTGAAGACGCCGAATGTATCGGGAGTGCCGCGGATGGGGTGATTGTAGGTAGTGCGCTGGTTAAGATTATAGGATCCGCCTCGGAAAACCCGGATTATTTCAATGAGTTGAGCGCCTTTGTTTCCTCCCTCAAATCGGCTCTGAAGCCCTCTCTGGAATAAGAGCCATCGCGTTTTAGCCTGATTTTGACAATAGGTTAAAAAGGGTGTTCCCCGTTTATTGATTTCCGATCACTTTTCATCAGATGAACCGATTTTTACCTCTATCGAATTATAATGAAAAGCGGGCTTGGTGTTCCTTATACTGGGTTCGGGTTTACATCGAGACCGTTTTAATATAAAGGGATAACAATGGAGAATCTTTTTTCAGACCGGGTTCGGGATGTGCCCCGGTCTTTTATTCGTGAAATTTTAAAAGATGCCCTCGTCCCCGGAACCATTTCTTTTGCGGGAGGACTTCCAAACCGGAACCTCTTCCCGGTCAAGGAAATTCAGGCGGCGACACAGACTGTTTTTGAGCGTTATGGAAACGACCTCTTTCAATACAGCGCATCGGAAGGGTTTTTACCGCTTCGGGAGTGGATTGCGCATCGATATAAGGAAAAAGGCCTGGAGGTGCCTGTTGAGCACATTCTGATTACCAGTGGTTCCCAGCAAGGCCTTGATTTATTGGGAAAAACTGTTTTAAACGAAGGAGATGGGGTCATCATCGAGGAGCCGGGTTACCTGGGTGCGATTCAAGCCTTTACTGTGTATCGTCCGAAATTCTTGCCTGTACCGGTTTCAGAAACCGGCATGGAAACTGAACATTTGGAAACCCTTGTCCAGTCTGAAAAAATTAAGTTGATCTATACTGTACCTAATTTCCAAAATCCGTCTGGCATTACTTATCCTGAAGAAAACCGGCAGAAAATTGCCCAAATTTTAAAAGGAACAGAAACGGTGTTTATTGAAGATGATCCTTACGGGGATTTGCGTTTTTCAAAAAACAAAAACACTTCTTTTTATTCTTTATTGCCGGAGCAGACCGTTCTTTTAGGATCTTTTTCCAAAATTGTGATCCCTGGTTTTCGCATTGGGTGGATTGTCGCGTCCGAGCCCTTAATGGAAAAACTGGTGGTGGCGAAGCAGGCTGCGGATTTGCACACCAACGCATTTTCGCAATGTGTCTTGCATCAGTATGTAAGTGATTATTCTCTCGATGCACATATTAGTAAAATTATTTCCGCATACCGTGGACAGAAAGAAGTCATGTTAAAGAGTATTTTGAAGCATTTCCCTGAAGAAGTTTCTTGCACCCGCCCGGAGGGCGGTATGTTTTTATGGGTGACGCTGCCCAAGAGACTGGCCGCGCTTGATTTATTTGATCTTGCAGTGAAAGATAAAGTGGTCTTTGTGCCCGGTGATCCCTTTTATATTGGCCAAACAAACGTACATACCCTGCGTCTGAACTTTTCTTGTTCGGATGCCGAGACCATCGAAACAGGCATTTTACGCCTTTCAAAGGCCATCAAAAAGATGCTTTCAGGCCGGTCTGTGCAATGAAGACCCGGATGAGGCAAGGGAATTGGGAAGCATTAGCACCCTATGCGCGGTCTATCCGGGAGGCGGTTTTTATCCAGGAGCAGGGGGTGTCTGCTGACTTGGAAGATGACGGGAAGGATGGGGGATTAAATCATGAGGTTATTTTTAAATGAGAAACTCCTGCCGCCACGGGGCGCCTTGATTTAAAAGGCAAAATTGGCCGAGTTGCAGTCTTGCGTCAATATCGCCGCTGCGGCATGGGTTCACTTGTGATGAATGCACTCGAAGGGATAGCGAAAAGCAAGGGATTAGAGACCGTGTCGGTGCATGCGCAAACGGCAGTGATTCCCTTTTATCAAAAACTGGGTTACGAGCTTTCAGGGGAAGAATTTATAGAGGCTGGTATCCCGCACCGAAGTATGCTCAAAAAACTAATATAAAGGAATTCTAAATAATTTATGAACAGCTCGATCCAAATGATCCCATTTTTGAAACTCGCACTCGCCTTTTTGCCAGCCATCGTGGTGGTCCTCATTTATTACCGCTGGTCTCTGGATTTTCGTGATGCAATTTATGCTATTTCCAGGATGTTGGGCCAATTATTGTTGGTGGGATATTTTTTAGCGTTCATTTTTGAATCGGATAATGCGTTTATAGTGCTGTTGGTTTTAAGCGTCATGGTGGTGGCTTCAAGCTGGATTGCGCTTCGTTTAATGAAGCTTGAACGAAAAGGTCTATTCTTCAAGGCTTTTTTTGCTATTTTAGTGAGTGGCGGACTGACCTTGGTTTTGGTGACGCAAGGTGTGCTGGATTTAACTCCCTGGTATACCCCGCGTTTCCTGATCCCCTTGGCCGGGATGATTTTTTCTCAGGCAATGAATAGTGTGTCCCTTGCCGCCGAACGCATGCGGGCGGAAACAGACAGCGGACGGGAGTACATCGCAGCGCGCGGTATTGCGCTTAGGGCTTCGCTGATTCCAATTACCAATTCACTTTTTGCTGTGGGACTAGTGTCCCTGCCCGGTATGATGACAGGGCAAATTCTTTCCGGCGTCTCTCCCCTGATCGCTGTGCGGTACCAGGTGATGGTAATGTGCATGGTTTACGGGGCCTCCGGCATGGCTGCTGCCCTGTTTTTACGTTTCATTAAACCGAGACCTTGAAAAAACCATGTAAACCGAAGGCAAAGGTTAAGCGGGAGACATCAGACATGAAGACTTTGTGTGAACAGGTCCTAAACGCGCTGGATGAGGAGGGCCCAGTGCGATGATATGCCAAAAACTAGTCTTTTAAAATACCAACAATGGAAACAAAAAAAAGCGGCATGATCTTTCCTGTAGGTATATACTATTTGACGGCGAAGGCGAGCAGGGCCTTGTTTTGAAAGACCAATTGCCCGTCTTTCCAAAATCCGCGAACGTCGTCTTCAACCTCGCTTTTGACTTTTTCGCGAACTGGGTTTGACAAGGCCTCAATCGGATCTTTGAGCATACCGGCACTGGTGCAGATTTCCCAATAGGCTTCGAAGCTGTCGTAATGATAGGGCAGAATAAAGGGAGTGACTTCAAGCGCATCTGGATTAAAACCGGCCTCTTCCATCAAGGATTCCAAGGCTCCGTCGCGGCCTAATCGACCGATACGGGGCATTGTCGGTCGTTTATCTTCTGGTGTCGCGGCCATCACACGATCCCAAATGGTACAGAGGCTGGAGATTTCATGAAATTCCCCCCAGACCGCGAGGGCAATTTTTCCGCCGTGACGCAAGACCCGCCGCATCTCCTCAAGTCCTTTTGCGGGGTCATCAAAAAGCATGAGGCCAAATCGGCTGATGACGCGGTCAAAGTGCGCTTTTTCAAATTGAAGGGCTTCGGCGTTCATCTGTTTGAAGTGCAGGAAAGACAGGCCTTCGGTTTTGGCTTTTTGGTTTGCGCGTGCGACCATCGCTTCGGCGCCGTCGATCCCTGTGATCGAAATTCCAAGTGAAGTGCATCTGCGGGCCAGAGTTAGCGAAGGCTCTCCTGTGCCGGAAGCGACGTCGAGTATTTGGTGCCCTTCGCCCACATCGGCTAAATCAACCAGGGCTTCGGCGACGGGCTGAATGTAAGGCAGCCAACGGTCAAAGGCTTCGGCCATTTCATTCCAATCAATGGCATTCTCTTGAGGGGGTTGTTTTTGCTGATCCATGGCCGGAATTATCCCATGCCTTGGCTGTGTAAAGTCAAGTGTTTATCCGCAAACGCAGTTCCGGCCTTTTTCTTTTGCCCGGTAGAGGGCCACATCGGCGCTTTGCAAGACACTTTCAGGGTCCATGCCGTCAGCCGGGCATTCTGCAATCCCGAGGCTGATGGTGAGTCGGCCATTGGGTTGACTGTCTTCATGAGGAAAAGAATGAGAGGCCACACTTGAGCGAATGTCTTCTGCCAGTCCTTTTGCCGCCTGTTTATTGGTATAGGGCAAGACAATAATAAATTCCTCACCGCCATAACGGCACACAAAATCGGTTATTCGGACACGGCTTTGCACAATTTTTGCGATTTTTTTCAGGACGGTGTCCCCCATAATATGGCCTTGTGAATCATTATAGGATTTAAAATAATCCACATCTAGAAAGATAATGGACACCGGGTGTTTATGCCGGTTTGAACGAATGACTTCTGATCTTAGGGTGTCTTCAAAATGCCGCCGGTTAAAAAGGCCGGTGAGACCGTCTCTTGTGGCCAGTGTTTTGACTTCATTATAAAGTTGCGCATTTTCGATCGCCATGGCAACAGAGGCTGAAAACCGTGCGAGAATTTCCCGTTCTCTTTTTGTAAAACTGTTGTTGTCCAGGTCGATAATCGCAAGAATGCCAAAAAATGATTGGTGCCCTTGTATCGCGTAAAATTCCGCCGGTGCAGGGTGAACTTTTTTGGTGATTGTGGCTTTTAGCGTTTCGTTGACGGTATAGACGGGTTCTTCAAAGTTGACATTCCAGGATTTCGCATCTAAAGGATTAATATTACAGTATGTTTTGACGGCAAGTTTTTTTCTTGAGGGTTCAAAAATCCAGAGGGCAACCGGACGTCCGTCCAGTAATTTGGATAGATAGGTGGCCGACCTTTGATAGACCTCATCCAGATTTAATCCGGATAATAGTTCTTTCTCCGCAGTATACAGCGCTGATATTTCAAGAGAATGCTGGAGAATTTTCCTTTGGCTCTCTTCGAGGGCCTGGTTTTTTGCCCTAAGATCCTCAAGAAGGACCTCTTTTTCTTGTTGTAATGAAAGTTTTTCCGAAATTCTTTTGATAATGGCGGAGACGAGTTCAATATCCTCAAGGGGTTTTATAACGTAATCGTACGCACCGAGCCGTAAGGCTTCGATGGTCGAATCAACGGATGAATGGCTGGTGACCATGACCACAGCGATAGAGCTGTCAAATGCCTTGATTTTACGCAACAGTGTAATGCCGTCAATGCCCGGCATTCTAAGATCGGTAAAAACAATATTAAAACGTTCTTTTTCAAGAATGGACAGGGCTTCTTCTCCGGATTCGGCCCCGACGCAGTGAAATCCGTCTTCCTTGAGAAGGTCGACAATAGCGGATCGAAAAGAGATTTCGTCGTCTACGATTAATATAGAGGGTTTAAACAAGTTCACATCCTAAATCGTATCATAGTTGCTTTTGACGTCAAGACATTCAAAAATCAAACGATAACGGGGTTTTTTTATAATAAATTGATGTTTGTTAAGTCTTGATACGATTATTTAAGTGGGTAAAAAGTTTGTCCATAGTATCCCCGTCCTTTGGATATTCGGCACATTCAATATGCCATTGGGAGCGCCCTTGCGGGGGATTGTCGGCTTTAGTCAGTTTTCCCATACGCTGCTTTAAAGATTTAATAACGGTATGCGCATATTCCAATTGGGTTTCGGGAAGGACAATGATGAGTTGATCTCCTTTCCTGGTGGCCATATCGGTTTTTCGGATTCTGTTTAAAATTAATTCTGCCCATTTTTGTAAAAACAGTCTAAATTCAGGATTTGTTTCAGGGTCCTTGGAGGGCGAAAATTGAAACACTGCAAGGACAAAACGGTTCCGGAACCTCCGGGCTCGACAAATTTCAATCTTGAGAAGTTCCATGAAATAATCATAATGTAAAAGCGGTGTGAGGGTATCCTTGAGGGACACTTGGCGTGGCCCTTCTTTTTTGTCTTGTTCAAGTGATTGCTTTGGAGTGCTTAAATCAAACAGTCCAAGTCTCATCGCAGTGAGGTGTGCCATGTGGATAAACGCATTTTTTTCATGAAGGCTCCATTCCGCCGGGGCGCGGTTGAGAATGCTCAACAACCCGTAGGGTTTTCCATTCGCAATCAAGACTTCATTCATAATGTATTGGGGCCGAATGGCAGCCAGCGATTTGTTTAATTCTGATTGATAGTCTCCATTGGCAAACCAATGTGTTGTTTCGATTTCCGAAATGCGCGCAAGCTTGGAAAGGCGGATTGGTGACAGTGTTTTTTCGTTTAACCCGATGGTTTGCGAGGGGAGCAAATGTCCTTCCTGACTTTGATATTGCCAAAAGATAGCGGGTTTCCCGTTTGAAAGGAGGGTTAAGCCATCTTTCAAATATTTTTCAAGGTCTGATGGATGATTCGAGGACAGGATATTCTCGGTGATATTATGAAACTTTGCTGATGAAGCCAATATCTGTGCGGCGCGTTCCGTACCTTTAGCCAATTCCTCATTTTTTTGTGTCAGGTTTTTTATCAGGGTTTTATTCTCTTTTTTTAAGTGATTTTGGGCCAGTGCCCTCGCGACGATCATTTCGACATATTCAAGTTCTTCAAAGGGTTTAAGAATATAGTCATAGGCCCCCAGGCGGATGGCTTCCAGCGAGGTGTCGACTGAGGCATGGCTGGTCATAATGATGACTTCTGTTTCCAGGTTCTTTTCTTTCACCTGTTTTAAGAGTGCGATGCCGCTTTGACCGCCCATGCGAATATCGGAGATGATTAAATCAAAAGAAAGGCTTGAAATTTTAACCAAAGCCACTTCAACATTAGGCGCTTCGACGACCTCGTAATCCTGTGAACTGAATAGTTCACGAAGAATCCCTCGTACAGATATTTCATCGTCTACCACCAAAATGCGGGCCCGTTTTTTCATCAGCCAATTGCTCCTTTCTTTATATGAGGTGTTTCATGCATAGGGAAAGAAAGTGTGAATGTCGTGCCTTTTCCCTCAGTGCTTTCAAGAGTAATTTCACCCATATGATCTTTCACAATGCCGTAAGAGACGGAAAGACCAAGCCCTGTGCCTTTTCCTACCGGTTTGGTTGTAAAAAAAGGTTCGAATATTTTCTGTTGAACGGTATCGGGCATTCCTGGGCCGTTATCTTTTACACTCACCTCAATGATTTTATCGGTTATTCGGCTTGAAATCTGAACTGTACCTCCTTCGGGCATGGCCTGTTGTGCGTTGATCATCAGGTTCATTAACACTTGTTGCAGTTGATTCCCGTTGCCATGAATCGGAGGTAGTTTTTCTGACAGGTTTTTTTCGATCCTAACTTTGTTTAAAGTTAATTGGTGGTCAACGATGGCAATGGCGTCTTCCACAACCTGGTTGAGGTCAGTGCTTGTTTTTTCCGCTTTTTCCTGCCGCGAAAACTTCATGAGGTTTTCAATAATGGTTTTACAGCGTTTGGTTTCTTTCTCGATGATTTTAAGTTGTTTGGCCAGTTCGCTTTCCTTGTCTACTTTCCTTAAGGCAAGTTGGGCGTACCCAAGTATCCCGGCGAGCGGATTTTTCACTTCATGGGCAATCCCGGCGCCCAACTGACCAAAGGCCGCCATTTTTTCTGACTGAACCAGGGCCGCTTGTGCGGATTTTAAATCGGATTCACGGGCCTGAAGCTCGTTGGCCATCCGGTTAAAAGATTGTCCCAAAACGCCAATCTCATCATGACTATTGGACGCAATCGCGATGTTGAAATCACCTCCGGCCACCTGGCGTGTTGCCTTGTACAGGGTTTGAATGGGTTGAGTTAAGCCTCTGGACCAAAAGAAAGAAATAAAAACAGAAAAGGCCAATACCCCCAAAGCCACCATGATCAGGGTATTAATCAAGGCTTTAGCCGTAAGGTATGCGACAGATTTTTTAATCTGTGCAATGGCGCCGAATCCTCCATATTCAATCCGGGCGTAGGCACCGAGGTAAGGCTCCCCCTGAATACTGTATTCCAGCGTTTCGGCAAATGCCGGATTATGGATAAACGCTTCGACGACAGGAACCTTTTTCATGTCCTGAATATTTTCAGTATCGCTTCTTTCGTTTTCATGAGTGCTGGAGATTACAGTCCCATCCTGATCGACAAGAAAGGTTTCGAACACCCTTGATTTTCCATTGAGTCCTCGCAGCTTCTGAAGTTTGATTTCCGCGACGATGTAAAATATTTCAGAAAAATGTGAATCAAATACGGCCTGAGTGAGTGTGAAAGTCGGAATATTCGGCATAAAACGGGATTGTTGTAGAGAAGAGGTTCCGGGCTTTAAATTTCCAAAGGGAATCTTTTGGTTTTTGCGATATTGCAACAGGGCGGCTCTGTCGAGGTTTGCCGTTTCAAATGAGGTGCTGTCCAGCAGGGTGAGTTCCTCCTCGCCTTCCTGGTTGTACAAAGAAACCGCGATAAAGCCATCATATTTTTCAAGCAATGTTTTGACATAGTTTTCCTTGCCGGATTCTGAGAGATCCTGGCTTAACAAGGATTGGGCAAAAACCTTTATCCGTTCGTCGTAGTTGAGCAAGACCGTATTGGCTTCTTCAGCGAGATGAAGCGCTGTTGAGGAGGTCAGGTCAAAAAGATAGGTCGTTTTGTCTTTTTGAAACAAGGTCACAATATTAAAGGTAATCACTGTGACAACGGTGGTCACCACCACAAGCATCATGATGATTAACTTGATACGAATTGAAAACCTGACGGGTGAAGTCATTTTATTCCTCTTAAAACCCTTATGCTGCTAATATTTTCGACTGATAAGCCGCCTTTCAAAACTCATATTGCCCACACGGTCCACCGATTCAATCAGAATGAGATTGATCCCCTTTTTGAGGGGCACTTCCTCCTGAAAGGCCCGTTTGTTCTGTGGTTTGAGGATCTTTCCGTTGATATAAATCTGAGTGTTTGGATCGGAAATACCCCTGACGACAATACTTTCATGATTCACAATCTCATCTTTTTGGGGAAAAAGAACCTTCAAGGCCGGTGGCTTTAAGATCTGGACCATTTCAATTTTTCTGACTGGGCTCCAGCGTCCTTGAATCCCCTGGTTGTCAATGGCGGCGACACGCCAGAAATACACGCCTTTTTTCAGATTTCCGTGAATGAATGAGGATTGTCCCAGAGCTTCATCAAACACCCGGTGATGAAATGAAGTGTCTGTCGCAATTTGCAATTGATATTGGCCGGTTTTTTGAGTATGCGTCCATGTAAATGAAATTTCGGGAGGCACATGACGGTAATAATAGATTTTTTGATCGAAAGGGGCTTTTAGATGGACCGGAGACAACACAGGCCTGGGCGGTAAGGGCGGAAGCTGGGCGTCTATTTTTGTTGTCTCATTCGCTCGAATGGAGACTCTCTTCCCATTGGCCAATACGCTGGCCTGACCTTTAAATACCGTAATTGTGGAGGATTGATCCGGCAAAACATGGATTTCAAATTCTGTTTTTTTGTCGCGGCTTGTTTTCGTATCGATTTCGGCCACTCCTGTGGGAAGTGCGATTTGCAAACTAATATCGCCTGAATTATTCCCGTCCACATGCCCTCTGAATTTTCCGTTAGCCACAAGCATAAAAGACCGCCGGGTTTTTAATATCCGACTTCGGCCCAACCGCCGAATAATGACAAGGGAGTTTTCACCCATGTCTATAAAATTATCTTGATCAAATGTGATCACCGCCTTGGCATTCGAAAGGGTCTGCACGGCGTCCCGATCATAAAGTTTTAAGCCTGCCTGTGCATTTTCCCAAACAATGCCGGAGGCCCTTTTATTCTTGACCTCGTTTTTGATTTGCGTTAGAAATGCGGTCTCCTCTTCCCCGAAGGCCGGGTTTGCACCGTGGATATTTTCTCCGACGTTCAGTTGAAAGCTTCTCCCTTTTTTTAGGGAAACCTGGGAAAGCGGGAGTCCCTGTCCAAAAAAAAGCCCTCCGGAATCCCCTTCTGGAAAAAGCTGTTTTACTCCAAAAAGCAATATCGCAGAACAGAATAAAAAAGCGGAAACTGCCCAAAGCGTGTCAGAGCCGATCCGGCCTGCCCATTGTAAAAGGAGAGGGAAGGCCTCTGTTTTTTTTGTGATGTCTTTTTTTTCCCGCATTAATATTTCCCTTGCACACGGATAAACCATCCGCTGGCATCAAAATTGTATGCGGTATTCCCCGGAGATATCCCACCGCTTTGTCACATGCACGTTTAGACGGTTAATCCAAAGATGGGTTTTACTGTTCAGTTTTGCGCGAAGGACTTGTTCTTCCTCTTTGCTCTTCACGGCATACTTCTCTGATAACTGTAAGTATTTGGAAAGGTCAAAAATACCTTCTATGGATGCAACCTTGGTGTCAATCCGAAGCAGCGGACCTGTGGCGTCGGGTTTTTGATCTATCAAGAAAGTGTATTTTGCGATGAGGTTCAGACGATCAAAATGAATTGGCCGGTAGGCGATCCCGGATCCCGCTTCGGCAAAGCGGGCTTCCAGACGGTCAAGTGTTTTGTTTCGTGTGTCGCTGTAATTCAGTTTCCCAAAAAGGGTTAGCCCGGAAAGAATTTTTAGCTCACCATAATGTGTCGTTAATCGCTGTATTCTCTTTTCAGCCCCTTTTTCAAGGCGGACTTCAAATCGATGGGATAAACGGTTTCCCGCCGGGTGGTTATATTTGAAACTGATGCTGGCGCTGTCACGGGTTGTTTTTCCACTGATGGAATTGAGGTGGCTCCGCTCATAATTTAAAAAGATTCTAATCGGCTTGTCTTGGCCAAAGCGTTGATCCAGACCCCAAAGAGAACGGTTTTGTCGGATTTCTCCACGGTCTTCACCATACTCACCATAAAGCCTTAAACTTGGAGTTAACATCCGGTCGCCCCCGATAACGGTCCCGAAGCGGGCTTCTTCTCCGTCTTTTTTATCAAACTTTTCGTTCAGGTAAAGATTGGATCGGTTGTCGAGACGGGCTGAAAATCCAAATAAAACCGTATCGCCATCGTTCGCATGGGCACCTTCGGCGACGGAGTCGATTGATTCTGTAATACGCAATTTAAACCCAAGCGTGCTGCGGTAGCCTGTTTTTCCCTGAATCACTTGCTGATGACCCAGCGATGTCGTCAAACGCTTGTTGACCTCATAGTCTATTTTCCCGGCCAGTCGTTTTTCAATGTCCAGAAGTCCGCTGCCTTGTTGGAGGGTTTTTTCCTGAAAGCCGCTTGTAATGAGGAAAGCTTGACGCTGGTGGCTGTACTCCAGGGATTTCAGGATCACCCGGTTTGCGCCCACTTGATTGGATGCCACTGGATTGGTGGTCGATAACACTTCTTGTAAGTCATAGCGGACTTGAAGGGCATCACGTTGACTGAACCGCAGATGGAGTTCACCGCCGTATTTCAAGGTGCCTTGCTCAAGCAAAGTCCCGTTTGAAAAAAATCCCGGAGAAAGGCGTTGATAATACCCCTGGGTCATGACTCGATTTTTATGCCCAAACGCTTCAAAAATATCGCTTTCAAAAGACAGATGATAGGCGCTCCCATCTCCGGTGATGCCCACCGGGACAGGGCTGAAGCTAAGCCCTCCATCCTCGCTGATGAGATTGGCGGCATTTTCACCCGTGCTTTGTGCAAATTCACCGTGCAGCGTTGTGCCCTTACCAAGGCGGATTTGTGCGTCTGTGCCTTCAAGCGTATAGTCACCGGCAGGGGCGGTATCTTCAATATAGGTGGCCCCCACTGAAAGATGTTCACCGATTTGTTGCCGAATGCGGCCGCCAGAAGCATTTTTCTCAAAATTTTGGGTGTTATATTCAAAATCGACTATCACAAAAACCGGATGTCCCTGCAAGGTCTCCTGCCGGATCAGGAAGTTGTTTGAAACCACGCTTGAGACCGGCCGGCGAAATAAAATTCGCCCTTCTTCATATTTAAAACTATAATCTGCATCCCGAACCTGGTCAATTTTCGCCAACACCAGTCCGGTTTCCTGATCCCGTATTTCCAGTCGGACCCGTTCGCTGCCTTCGATAATCTCTTTTTCAGACAGAAAATAGAGTGAGCCGCCCGTGGCACGGAAGGTATTTTGAACATGGGCCTGCCGGACATCCGCCCCAAAAAGGACCAATCGGGTATCCGGATCTCCATAGCGGGTTTTGGAAACCGATTGATATTCAAAGCGCCCCCCGTAGAAGGTCCGGTTAAAAGACGCCAGCTGGGTGTCGTCGAGAGCGGTTTGAAAATTTCCTATCAGGAAATGGATTTCGTCACTTTCCAGGGCAAGATAAAACTTGCCCTGGCTTTGGGCGTCGTACACGACTGTGCTGTCATCCCCGTAAACAGGATAGTGTTTATCCGGATCGATATTGGTAAAAAAGCGGTCTGTTTCTTTCTGGTCTAGATCCTGAAACAGTGTATTGAATTCGCGCTTTCCGGTATCGAACGCAGAGGTGATCAGGTATTTTCCCTGAATGGTTCCTTTCAAATAGTAGGCCAGTCGTCCTTTTGAATAATACGATGTTTTTTCTTCTTCTCCAGCGGCCTGCAGGTTACCGGAAGTTGTGATTTGTCCAAACTCACCGTCGGCCAGGGCCATCAGGAAAAATGAAGAACGTGATACTTCAACGGTTCGTTCGATCCGTCCCGTATATCCCTCAGGATCAACAGCCTCGATGACCAACTGGTTGGTGCCGTTATCCAATTCCGTTGCGGTAGAAAAGACCCCGTTGGAGGAGACCGGAATTTCCGTGCCGTTGACCCAGACCCGGTTTCCCGGAGGGGTCATGCCGCGTAGAGGTAATTGGGTGTGTGAAAGCACTGCGTCTTTGGGAGGCAGCAGGACTGAAATTTGGGGAATCGGTTTGACAGCCATAAGCAGACGGCCTTTTTCATCCTTGTCTGAAAGGTCGACCTTGAGCACGACCATCCGGCTGATCTGTTCCGGGTTACTGACAATGAGCGTAAAAAGGTTCTCTCCTTTTTTTAAGGGCAGTTCATGTTTAAATAAACCGTTTTTTGGGACCGGGACCGGCGACCCGTCAATCATGACCGTATTTTGAGGCGCTGTTTTCCCTACGAGCCGGTACAGTAAAACCGGGAGTTTGTGGTCTCCCGACAGGGTTTTGGAATTGCTTAGAAAATGATAACGACGATTGGGGTGCTGCATTTTTAATACTTCCTCACTCAAGGGGGCCTTAAGCTGGAGCTCAGGAAGTGTTATCGTGGTTTCAATCAGCTTTCCTTGCGTATTGGCAAGCTCCAGCTTGAATTGGTCGATGTCCTGTTTTAATTTCAAGGTAAAACGGTCTTGGTCTTTTAAATCCATGGGGACGCCATTGATACGAATAGAGGGGGATGACCTCAAATGATTGAGAATTTTAGCTTCCTGAAAATCGGTCACCGCCCCCTTGATTTCAACGCGGCGGTTAACCTCCCGTCCTTCTTCGAGTTGATTGCTGGCCACGGGTTTCGTGGCTCCAAACCATTTTAAAATAAAACGCTTTGGATCAATCCCTTCTTCTGTAATCAGGTAGTTCATCGCGGCTTCTGCCCGCGCTTTTGAAAGTCGGTTGTTGGTCTCATCATCCCCCGTACTGTCGGTGTGCCCTTCAATGGTAATCTTTTCATCAGGATGTTTTTTAAGGATCTCTGAAAGATTTTTCAGGATTTTTCGCGTTTTGGGATTGAGTTCGGATGAGCCTGTCGTAAAAGCAGACCCCATTAAATTGAGCGAAATCGCTGAAGTTTTGTTCACCCCAAAGAGTTGTCTTCGGCTCGTTTCTAGGGTTCCATCCTTAAAAAAGACTTCAAAGTGGTAGGCATATACTTCTCCTCCACTCAATAGTGTCCCCTGATTGTTTTTGCCGTCCCATGAGATGAGTTCCGGGGGCGGCCCCTTTGCTTCAAGTAATCGGAAGGGTTTGTCCTGGCGGTCCAGAATATGAAGGCGCCAGAATTGAACGGACTCCGCAGAGTCGAGCTGAATTGAAAATTTAATGGGTTGAGAGAGTTGATTCCCGTTTATTTCCACCGTTTCCTGGAAATCCTCAACCCCAAGTCGCACTTCGTTTAAATGAAGGTTAAGGGCTTTCCCGTTGACCAGGAGCTGCATGGATTCGAGGTATCCCGTAATTTGTGTCGGCTCCTGGGTCGTTTGCGGTGTAATTTTTACCCCGCGAATTCCCTGAGCGCCGATGTGTTCGGTTTCGGTATCAAAGACCACCCCGAAGTTGGCTTTGCTTAACAAGCCTCTGCTGACTTGAATGATCCGGGCTTCTTCTGTGGTGATTGTCGTACCGGGTGGCAGCGTGTTGCGATTTATTTTTAACAGCCGTTCTCCGGGCAAGACACCGGGGAAGTGATAAAGCCCGTTCGCGTCGGTCGTAACATAGGTTCCGTTGTCCAGGGCAATCATGATGCCGCTGATCCCGGCTTCGCCATCATCCTGATATCCGTTTCTGTTCTGGTCAAAAAACACCTTTCCGATTAGTGTTCCCAAGTCGAAAATCGGGTCTGCGCTGACCCTGACCTTGGCGGTGGAGAGGTTTGAAATGGGGGCAAAATCGACGGCCTGCGCCTGATTGACATATTCTCCAGGTGAAACGCTTGCGCCTAAAACCAGTTGATAGGAAAGACTCAGACTGCCCGGATCATTGAGATCCGGCAGGCCATTTCCGTTTTGATCCACCCAGGCCGGTATGGTCCCCAGGTTGAACGCCAGTGTTTGCTGTCCTGCCGGGTCGGGGGCGGGGAGGCCGTTGATCAAGGTTGATCCGTTCAGGTATTTAAAGCCCGCAGGAATGAGATCGTTCAATGTGACACGCGTGACATCTCGATTAACCGTATTCTGTACATTGACCTGATAGGTCATGACATCGCCGATCACACCTTCATTTTTATTCACCGTTTTTACAATATTCAGAACCTGCCCCGCTGTAAAAACAATACGGATATTGCTGAGAAGCGCGACCCCGTTCACTGTCGCTGCAATTTGCGCAAGTCCAGAACTTGAAGAACTCATTTGACTTGAGTATGTGCCGTCCCCATTGTCGATCACTGGGGTAAAAGTGCCGAAGGGCGTCGTGCCTTCAAGCGCGCTGATATTAACAAGCAGGCCGCTGCCCAGGTTGGTGCCGCTGGCGTCACGGGGTGTGACGGTGATGGTTGAAAACGGCGTGCCGTCGTTTTCGGGGTCAATATCAAGCTGGAGCGGATCGGCGGAAATCAGGGATTGTACGGCGTCGATCCCCCGGACCTCGACTGAAATACTGTTCAAATTTGTGGCGTCACCGTCGGCATTTCCAGGTGCTGCGGTTTGTGCCGCAAAGCCAGTGGTCGACGTATCATCAACATTGGCGACAAAGTCGCTGGTTCCCAAAGTCCCAGGCGTGTCTACGGAAAAGGTGATCTCAATTTGAGAGAGAGAAGTCGTGACTTGAGTGCCCAGATTCAGGGTGATGACTTGCCCGGAAAGCGAAGTGCAATACTCACCCGCCCCCGGAGCGGGACAGGCCCCCCCAGGGGTTTGCGCTGATCCACCCAAGGAGAGTCCGGTGACAGAAGGGTTCGCATAACCTGCTGGCGCGCTTAAGGTAATTTGATCAATTCCGGTGTCACCGCCACTGATGACCGGGAGCAGGGTATAGGTGAATATTTTCCCCGGATGATTCGTCGCTGTGATGTTTGGATAAATCTCTGCATCGATTGAAGTGACCGCGGGGTTTCCCCCCGTAGTCGTATTCAAATTAACGGAGGCAGTACTGAGATTGAGCGCGGATCCATTCAAAGTCCCCGTGGCGGAGTTCGACACCGGCGCGGCGAAAGCCGGAAAAACACTGGTCCAGCCAAAGAAGGCCAGAATGACCCCTGTGAGGAATGGTTTTATCCGCTTATGAATTGCTCTCAAATTCACTAAATTATCCTTGACCCTGCAATACTTTTTTTAACCTTGTGTTCATTAATTCACCGTGACCCTGAACCGGATTACCCTGAGCTGATTGGATGGGATATCCAGATTTTGATTCACTTGACCAGAAACGGCACCGATTGTTAAACGGTCCAATCCGGCCGGCCCGCCGGAGTCCGTGATTGAAGCGAAGTCGTCCGGCCCACCGACGGCGTCTGTTTGTACGGCCCAGGTTCCTGCCCAGATGGCAGCGTCGTTTGAGCCGCTGGACACAACGGCTGTCTCAAGACTGTTGGGCACATAAGTCCACTGGCTTTCATCCAACAGGTCTGTCAGTTGAATGTTTTCTGCTGAGGTAATCGTGTTATTGTCGATGTAAAGTACGAAATAAATTTGTTGCCCGGAGGCAATGGATGAACCGTTTGGCAATACTGTCCCGCCCAGATTGCGGGCTTGTTTGACCAGGCTGAGCGGATTGCTGGTGATCGTCACGGGATTAGAGGACATAAGTGTCGAGCCGCCTCCGCCCGCGTCGACAGCAATGGTACTTGCTGCCTGTCCCGCATGCGGATATACGAGTGCCGTGATCAGGAATGCCGCTCCTGTCAGCAGGGTTAATCCGCGTTTTATTTTGTTCACCATTACCCGCAAGGGTTGACTCCTTCGAAGATCAGGATTTCTCCCGATTCCGTTCAAGCATTGAAATCAAAAGGAAGAAGACCCTTTAGTCCCGTTTAATGACGTGGAACTTGATGGCAAACAGCGTGTCAGTCGCCACATCCACCTGATCATTGTCCGGGGAAGAGGCATCTCCGCCGCAGATCAATTGATCGGGGGACAGCGTCGTATCTATTCCGCAGTATTCATTGGTGCCGGTGCTGCCGTCGAAGGCATTGGTGACGTTGGTCGGTGTACTCAGCGCAGTCCAGATATTGGCTTTTGTCGCTCCGGTGACAGCGCGAGTGGCCCAGGCAATACCTTGGGATGCCGCGAATTCATTCGGCTGAAATTCAAAATAATCGGCCGTAACGTCATCAATATTGTCTTGAAAACGGATGTCATTGGCGGTCACGGCTGTAGAATTGGGCACATAAATGACAAAGACCAATTCTGTTCCTGTCGGCACAGAAACCGATGTCGCTCCGCCATTGCAGGCGGCATCGGAATCGGAGCTGGTCAGACAAGTGCCGCTGGTGTTATAGACCACTTTGACCAATTGAAGCTGCGTCGAAGTGATGGTCAGCGATGTGGCCGAATTGGCGAGCGGGGTGGTTCCCGTCCCTTGATTAATGGCATCATTTGTGGCCGCATGTCCCCCTGTATTGTAGGCCAGGGTTAAAAATAATACCATCAGAGTGATTTTTGAAAAGTATATTTTTCTTTTCATTGTGCTGACTCCTTTTGTTGTGTTTAGAATAAAAATGTTTTTCAAGATTCTGTTTCTCATGGTGAAACCCTCCTTGTCCCTCGACATAGAAAAACCTGTTTTCCGATCAGAGCAACAGGTTTCTATACAAGGGATGAATATCCACTTCGGTAGCCGGACGACCCTTTATGAATAGGGCTCCAAGGCTTTGCGGCTTCGACCTTCTGGCCGAATGTGCTCTTATCGGTGGTATAAAAGTTTTATGTCTTGTTGGTTTTCTAAAACATGTTTTCTCCGTTAATCTCGTTTAATAAAATCGAACATAATGGCGAAGGTATCGCCTGTGGCGACATCCACCTGGTCGTTGTTTGGAGAGGCGGCATCTCCGCCGCAAATCAGTTGGTCGGGCGAAACACCCGTATTAATTCCGCAGTATTCGTTGGTGCCGGTGCTGCCGTCGAAGGCGTTGGTTAGTGCAGTCCCTGCGTTTAAAGCGGCTTTTATCTGTGCTTTTGTTGACGTTCCGGAACCTGTCGTCGCCCATTGAATGCCTTGTCCTGCGGCAAAGGCATTGGCTTGAAATTCGAAGAAATCCGCTGCGGCATCATCGATATTGTCTTGAAAGCGGATATCCGTGACCGCTGATCCTGTCGGGTTTGAAACATAGATCACGAAGGTATAAAGCACGCCGGTGGGCACAGAAAGCGAGGTCGCCCCGCCGTTACAGGCCACGTCGGCATCTGAACTGGCCAGACAGGTATCCCCCTGAAATAACGCCTTCACCAAAGGCAGGGTGGAAAACCAGGCGATGTTGTTACCGTTATCCACGCTGGATGTGGGATTGATGGGTTTATGGCTTGCGTCGGAGCCTGAGGCGTCGGAATCCGTCACATCGAGAAAATCGAGCGTTCCCTTGACGGCGCTCGCGCTCATCACAAATCCCCACTGCGTGCCCGGGCTGTCTGAGACGAGATTGATACGGTCGTCGGCATCGAGACCGTCCAGCGTTAATGTCCCGTTGACGGTTTGCGTGGCGGTGTTGTCGAAGGTGAGGGTGAGGTCGGTTGCATCGTTCGTGCTTTCGGTTTTTGTCAAGTTGTTGAAGGTGGTGTTGCCGGTCAGACTTTGATTGCCCCCGTCGAGGACCACCGTACCCGCTCGTGCGGTGAAGGTGCCGGTGTTGTTCCAGTTCCCGGCAAGGTTGATTTGATAATTGTCGATGTTATTGACATCGAGGGTGCCGTTTGTGATCGTCAAATCACCGTTGACATCCAGTGCCGCATCCAGGGTCCAGGTCCCTGCGGCATTATTGAAGGTGAGATTAGAATAGCTATCACCGACGGCCAAACCTGTGTAGCTGCCGCCGCCGTCGTAGAGGACGGTGGAGCCGGTATTGAGTGTCGTTGTCGTCGTCGTGACCGTCTCTCCGCCTTCGAGCTGCAAGGTGCCGGAGGCATCGACGGTGAGCACATCGGGGACAGTTAAGTTAAAACCGTTGAGATCGAGCGTGCCCTGCGTGATCGTCAGGTCTTGGCCCGCCCCGTCGAGGGCGGTCGTAAAGTTCGCCAGCAGTTGCGCCGTACCGGAGGCCTTGTTAATCGTGACGGTGCCGTCCGGAAAGTCCGCGCCGGAAGTACTGATCGTCTGTGCCCCCGTGCCGTCGAGGGTAAGCGTTGCCGTCCCGTCGACCGTCCCGTCGGTCGAGGTCAAATTCCCGGCCAGATTAACCCCGCCGCCATTGATCGTGCCTTGCTCTGTAAACGTGAGATTCCCGTCGATGTCCATCGTACCGCTCAAGGTAACCGTTGACCCGCTGCCGAGATTAAATTCCACATCATTGAAGCTCGCGCTTCCGGGTGAAATGGTTTTTGAGAATTCTCGAAAACGGATGGTGCTGGCCGAGGCGTCCACATTTCCGGCGGTGTAGGTCCATGCCCCGCTGCCCGCGACATCGATCGTGTCTTGAATGGTCACCGTAGCGGCCGGGGCACCGGTGTTGTTAATCGTCAAACCGGAGATTCCGCCCACCCCTCCGGAGGCGCCCAGGGTCTGGTTGCTGTTGCCGTCCAGCAAGATGGTGCCGGCACCGCTGACAAACGTGGTGGTGGTTACATTCCCGGCGACGCTGATCGTGCCGTTGATCGCCGCCACGCCGGATATCGTGAGGTTGCCGTTGACGTCCATCGTGCCGGTGATGGTCAAGGTTTCTCCGTTGAACATGTTGACGGTCACATCGTTAAAAACAGCCGCGCCGGTATTTACGGTTTTGTTGTTCGGCTCAAGCGAAACGGTGCCGGAGTTGTGCGTAAACGTGCCGCCCGAGAGGGTGAAGTCGCCGCTGACAAACGTCGTCCCGCTTGTCGCCGTGTAGGTGCCGCCGCCGATGGTGAGTGCGCCGTTGATGTCGATTGCGCCGCTGCCGCCGGTGAAGGTGCCGAGGTTTTCCATGCTGGGTGTCGTCACATTCCCGCCGGGGGTGAAGCTGTGGCTGGCGGGAATATACAGTTCGTGGCTGTTCGTCACGGTGAGGTTTCCGGAGCTGACGGAATAGGCGATGTCGGCGTCGCCGTTCGTGGCCGTCGCCATGTTCGCGTTGCTCAAGGCGCCGCCGTTGTCGTGGCGGGTGATGACGTGGTTTTGGTAGATGTTCAGGCCGGACAAGGCCCCGCCGTTCGAGACGGTGATCGTCGCGCCGTCTTCCGTTTCGTTGTCAAGGAATACCAGGAGGGTGTCGCCGGTATTCGGCGCGGCGTTGATTGTATAGTTGCCGGAGCCGTCCGTGGTCGCGGTCAAACCGCTGTCCGTCCCGTTAATCAAGAGCCGGACGAGCTTGCCGGTTAAAGGCGTCACCTCGTCATCGTCCGTATAGACCGTGCCGGAGATGGCGACGGTGAATCCCCAGTTCAGGTTGTTGCCCCCGTCAGTGGTGGCGGAGTGCACGATTGTCAATCCCCCGGAGGCGTCGCTGTCCGTGGGACGCACGTTGTCGATCGCAAAAGTGCCGTTGGCGGTCAATCCCCACTGCGTGCCGGGACTGTCGGAGACCAAGAGGATGCGGTCGTCGGCGTCCAAACCGTCCAGGGTCAAGAGGCCGTTGATCGTTTGCGTGGCGGTGTTGTCGAAGGTGAGGGTCGTATCGGTCGCGTCGTTCGTGCTTTCGGTTTTTGAAAGGTTGTTGAAGGTGGTCGAGCCCGTAATCGTCTGATTCGTGCCGTCCAGCACAACGGTGCCCGAACGGGCGGTAAAGGTGCCGTTGTTGGTCCAATTGCCAGCGACATCAATATTGTAATTGCTGCCAGTCACATCCAGCGTGGCATTGCTGCTAATTGTCAGATTTCCGCTGAGCCCGTTGCCGCCAATGAGGTTGTTCGTGAGATTGTAGGTCGTGGCGCTGGTCGGGGTAAGCGTGAGGTTGTTATAGGTGACTGCGGCCACGTTTGTTGATGTGCCACTTCCGGTATAGTTCACCGTGGACGTCCCCGCGGTAAAGGTGCCGCTGTTGGAAAGCGGCGTGCCCGTGCCGTCGATCTCCAGCGTGTAGCCGGAAGCGCCGAGATTCAAGGTTCCCGAAGTGACCGTCATGGTTTGCATTTTCGAGGAACTTCCCAAGGTCAAACCCAAGCCGTTGAGCACCACATCTTCCAAATCCTGCGGCCCGCCGGAAGAGTTGTCCGTCAGCGTCGTCGTGCCGTCAAAAGTCCAATTGGCCGTGCGGCCCGTGACATCCACCGAACCGGCACTGGCGATGGTGACATTGCCCGCCGTGTTCACCGTGGGGTTGTTCGTGCCGATGTCGAGATCGCCATCAGTGATCGTGAATGTTCCGTTGATATCCAGCGCGCCGGAAATGATGATGTCGTCGCTGCCGGACGTGCCCGTGTTGTTGAGGGTGAGATGGTTAAAAGCGGCTCCTCCACTGGTGAGGGTTTGGTCGGTAGTTCCATTGAACACCACGGTTGAGGTATCCGCCGTAAAGGTATCGTTATTCGTCCAGTTACCGGTAACGTTAATCGTTGCGGTATCGGCGTCTATGCTGTTGGTGCCGCCGCCGTCGCTGGTGTTGACCGTGACATTGCCCGTGGAGGTGACGGTCGAGTCGTTGAGTTTGATCTGACCGTAAGTCGTCGTCGTGGAACTGCTGCCGGCATCGATGCTGCCGCAGTTGATGCTGTAATTACTGGTCGAGGTATCCAGGATGGCCGTGTTTCCCGCGCTGCTGGCCAAAACAACGAGGTCGGTACAGCTCACATTGCCCGCCAACTGCGAGGTGCTGGTCGCGGCATTGCCCCGGATGCGCAGTTGGGTGTAGGTCGCGGCGGCCACGTTGAGCGCGCCGGTTTGGGGCACGTAGGTCACCACATTGTTCGACAGGGTCGCGCTGGTGACCAACGGCGTGCCGCCGACTTGCATATTCAGATCCAGATCGCCGCCCGCCAGCGTCCCGCTGCCGAGGGTGACGACGTTGCGTGTCCGGATCCCCCGACCCGCAAAGATCGTCGTGATCTGTCCCGCCGCCGCGGCCGTGAGATTATAGATCGGCTTCGTCCACCAGGACGCGATGTCCACCTTTATCGTCCCCGTGCCCGTCAAGTCGATGGTGCTGGTGGCGTAGTTGAAGGTTCCGTTGGTGTGCTCCCAGTCCCCGCTGACGGTGTAGACTTCGCTGCCCGTGGCGTTCCAGGTGCCTTCGATCTTGGTGTGGACGGTGGTCACATTGCCACCGGGAGTAAAGCTGTGGCCCGAGGCCACATACAGTTCGGTGACCGCGCCGCTGGCCGTGAGATTGCCGCCACTGACGGAATAAAGGATCTCGGTGTCCGAATAGGCCCCCTTGGCCGTGTTCATCAAGGCATTGGTCATCACACCGGCATTGTCGTGCCGGACGATAAGGTGGTCCCGATAGAGATGCAGGCCCGCGAGATTGGCCCCGTCGGACACGGTCAGGGTGCTTGCGTCGTCGGTTGCGCCGTCGTCGCCGTCGATGTAGAGCACCAGGGCGTCGCCCGGACTTAAAGGCGCGACAATCGAGTAGTTGCCGGAGGCGTCCGTGGTGTCGACGCCGGCGTTGAGGCCGTTTCTGATCAAGCGCACGACTTTGCCCGCCCCGATGTTGGTGGCCCCCTCGTCGGTATACACGGTGGCGGACAAGGTGTCGACGCTATAGATCCAATGCGGCGTGGCATCGTCATCGTCGTTGCCGCCGTTTTTGATCGCGTTGCTCGCCGTGATGTCGTTGGTGGAGGCCTGTGAGTCTTTAACATCGACGAAGGAAACACTTTGTGCCCCCCCGGTGACATCGAGGGTAAAGCGGGTGCCGGCGCTGTCGCTCACCAACACGATTTCGTTGCCGCTGGTCCCGGTGAGCGTCAGCGTCCCGGAGATCGTGTAGGTGCTGCCGGCCTTGAAGGTCAGTTTGGACGATGCCGTGGTATCGGTGAAATTCGCGGCGCTGAAGGCGTCGAGGAAGCTTGCCCCGGCGGCAGAAGCGTTGGTGATCGTGAGGTTGTTGAAGTTGCTGCCGCTCATCAAGACGGTTTGAAGGGCCGCGCCGTTGAGGTCCACGGAGGAATTCGTCGAGGTGAAGACGGCCTGCTGGCTGCCGCTACCGATGTCCCGCACATCGAAATTACCCGCGACCGTGACGGTTGAATTGGTCGCATTAAATGTTTTCAGGGTGGTGTCATTCCCGGCGCCCAGCTGGATATCGCCGCCGACTGTTAAATCAAATCCCCCGGTACTGTAGGTTACCCCGCGGTTCGCGAAGCCATCGCCATCAATGCTCAAATCGAAACCCGCGTTAATCACCACATTGCCGGACTGCGTGACGGATACGGTGTCTTTCGACAGCCTGATTCTGCTGTCATATCCGTTGGTGAGTGGGGGAAGGGTTTGCGCACCCCCGCGAAAGGCCAGGGTGCCGACGCTGAAGGTCGAATTGACGTCGAATGAAATCGCACCAAGGAGGTTGATTCGCTGGGTTGAACCGGTCAATGTTCCAGAGCCAACGGTTAACTGGTTAATAACGCTAATGTTGCTGGAGGTCGCATGATGGGTCGTCGTATTCCCGGATTGTCCTGCGGTCAGATCATAAAAACCGTTATCCCAAGGCGTGGACACGTTGGCATAGATGAGATCTCCTGTTCCTGTCAAGACAAGGGAAGCCGCATTAAACTGCGTGCTGTCATCCGTTCCGTCGGCAGTGAAATTCCTGCCGACGGTGATCGTCGAGGATCGGGCCTGCGCTTGTCCGCCGCTTTGGGTAAAATCGTTCGTCACGGTCACGGCGTAGTTCGAGCCGCTCTTCGTGTCAAAAATGCCGTCGGTGACGGTCAAATCGTTTGAAACGCTCAGGGCCGATTCGAGCCGGAAGGTGGCCGTTCCGCCGCCGTCGTTGATCGTGAGATTGTAAAAATCCGCCGTGGTCGCCCCGGTGGAGTCGACCAGTTCCGTGCCGGAAGCGGCGTTGAAACTGACTGTAGAAGTTCCCGCTGTAAAGACGCCGTTGTTGTCCCAGGAGCCGCTGAGGCTCAGGGTGTTGCCGTCGGCGGTCAGGGTGCCGTTGATTTCGAGGTCGTGCGTCGCGACATTTCCCGAACTCGCGGAATCCGGCCGGTACGTGTTGCCGGTTTTAATGTAGAGTTCTTCGGCGCTGAACTGCGCGGTAAAATCGACGGTCAGATCGTTCGCGCCGTCGACCTCATGGAAAATATCCTCGTCCGCGCTGACGGAGTTGTCATATTGGCTGAGGTCGGCATTGCTGAGGGTCTGGTTGTCGTCACTACCGATCGTCAGATGTTCCTCGATGAGCTCCACGCCGGTGATGTTGCCCGTGCCGTCGTACTTGGTCACGGCCACGGCCTCGTTGGTGTCCGCCGCCCCGTCGATGAAGACGGTGACGACATCGCCGCTGTTAACGGAGACGGAGCTGATGGTCCAGGTGCCCGCCACGGTGGGCTGGGTTTCGGCCTGCAAGGTCCCGTTGACGGCGACGCGGATCGTGCCGGTGTCCGTGCAATTGGTTGTCTGGTCCACTTGCTTGCAGCTGCCAGAAATGTCGATCAGCGGGTTATAAGTTACCTCCGCCCAGACCTCGGTGATGTGGTAGCCGGCATTACCGTTTTGATCGAAGATGGCAATCAGGTTGTCGATGTCCGTCCAGGTCCAGGCCGAACCGGTATTGGGGTTGGTGTTATGGACGGTGTCGTTAAACTGGGTATGGCTGGTGGGGATGTTGTTATTCGTGGTGCCTAAGTAATTCGTGCCGCCCATCTTAACGCCCCATTGGTGGGCGTCGATGGATACGCCGTCATATTCCCGGAGGATGGCCTTGATCTGCACCGAGGTGATGGGCCCCGTCTCAGAGCTGTGATCATCCATGGACAGTTCTAGAACTGTCGCTCCCCAGTTTTTATCATCGGTATAGGTATAAGAGGTATCGCCGTCGTTCGTGTCCATCACGGTCGCGGAGGTGCCGCCGATGAAAGTCACATTCGTAGGGGTTGTTAAATTCCCGGAGGGATGGAGAATGAGGGTCGCTGCGTGGATGGAGACGGGAAGGATCAGAAAAAAGAGCGCGATGAAGGCCGTTAAGGTCAGTAAAGTGGAAAGACGATGAAAATTACCGCAGTGGCGATATCTCATGAGCATATTTATTTTAATTTTGGCTTTCACCTGTTTTCTCATTGCAACCGATTTCTCCGGACCAAAAACCAAGGATTATTTGCGCTTATTGAGCTTCTGGTTGAGTTTTTGTTGTAAAATATTAATTATTATTGTTTATAATCTATATGTAAGGTAAGCACAATCCATGCCAATATAAAAGCACACTTTCTTATCCCATTTAACTTTCAGTAGGGTTCTAGGTATTTTTATCCTGAAAACCCGTTTTACCGAGCCTCTTGTTTCCTCAAGGCTGGATAGTCTCAATCTGAGTGGCCCGTATTTCCTGTTTCCACCGAGAATAAATTTTTTACTGGCCATAAACATTTACATTCAAATTTTAGGCGTAAAGGTGATGTATAACGGGCGAGATAATATGGAATGCATGATTCGTGCCGAGAAAAGATTCCTGATAAATGATCCTTCGGCTATGGAGAGTTACAACTCCAGAAAACATCTCTGTTTTAAGTACGTAATAGCTTGTTTTTATTATAAATTTATGTTCAAAATTCGTATGAGCCGCATGCTTGGGATGAATGGTGTATGAGTGTGGAATTCGACTCGGGAAGGAAATATGAAGAGAGAAAAATAAATATAATAAAATTAAGGAGTTAAGAATAAGGTTTTTGGGTGGCCTTAAAACGGAGGCAATGAAAAGAGACATCTTTTGGCACTCTTAGGGACAATTTTTGTCCATATTCGTTTTTATCTGTAAAGAATAAATATGTGAGTGACTGGATTGTTACAAGGAAAAGTCTCCTTGAGGCAGGTATGATTCCTGAATAGAATTAATTATGATATGTTGGTCAGAAATAAAGTGAATTTTAAATTATTGTGATTTGATATGAGAAGATGTTTTTTGCTTAGGGATTTGGTTTGCCTGTTATTGAGGGCTTCTCTTGTAATGTACTTTGTTTTTGTCGCAAATTTAGTCTATGCCAGTATGTCTACTGTGGATGCAGATTTTCGTGTGAACTATGATCCTGTGGTTTTTTCAAGTGGAGAGGAAATGGGCTTGCTTGGAACAACTGTGTTGTCCAATATATTCCAAGTCGGTGTATTAGATTTTGGTGCGGGTGTGGGCGTATACAGCGCTGTAAAGGGAAGCCGAGGCGGGTTTTTTACGGGCGGATTGGCATTAAATGCGCGGTTTTACATTAATCAAGTAATATTTGAAACGGGCTATTTTATCGGGGGCGGCGGTGGAGACGGGGCGCCGCAAGGGGGCGGATTAATGCTGAGGCCGCATATTTCGATTTTGTATGATTTTAAACGGTTTTCGGCAGGCATTAGTCTTAATAAAATAAAATTTCCAAATGGCGCGATCGATAGTAACCAAATCGGGATACAGATTGATATGCCTTTTCAGTTGGCCTTATTGGAGAAGCGGCCTGTTCTTCTTGAGGGTTTGCAGTTGCGCTGGGAGCCATTTTATGTTGCCCCAACTTTGCAATGGTATGAGCCACGGTCAGGGGCGAAAACAACAAGCGGACTCCCTATGAACAGAAAGATTCGGTTAATCGGGATTGAATTTGGGAAGTTCATGAATGATTCGTTATATTTCTATGTTGAATCGGCCGGCGCATATCAGGGCGGTGCGGATGGTTATGCCGAACTTTTGGGAGGAGCCGGTTTTCAGCTTCAATTTTTTAATCAGTTTACATTTCGTATAAAAGGCGCAATGGGTAGCAGCGGCGGTGGTCATGTAGATACGGGAGGGGGATTAATCGGGAAAGGGACACTTGGTTTGGCTTACGGAATAACCCCCGATTTATCCCTTGAATTCGATTATGGCTGGGTTGGTGCCATAAAAGGGTCGTTCTCGGCAATGATGATGAAAACCGCGCTTTCATACCAATTTGAAACCGCAATTCCGTCGCGGAATGTGGCGCACCCGATTATGAAGGCGCAAGATCGATCCAAGCCTGGTCGTTGGGCCATTAGATTGTCCGGCCTAAGATATTTGTCTTCGTCTGATTTGCGAAAAACGAGGGAGGACAGGGGGCCTGTTGATCTTTTTGCGCTCAAGCTGGATCGTTACTTGTCCCCCTCTTTTTATTTAACCGGACAGGCGGGGGCCGCAGTTCGAGGTGAGGCGGGAGGGTATGCGACGGGTCATTTTGGTGCGGGGCTGACAATGCACTGGACGGAGAAATTGATTGCGGTGGGAGAAATACTGGGCGGTGCAGGCGGCGGGGGGGGGCTTGCTTCCGGCAGCGGTGCGATCGTGCAGCCCATGCTGGGCGTGCGGTATCTTTTCTTTAAAAATCAGGGGGTTCAGGTCATGGTAGGCCACATTTATGCGCCAGGAGGCAGCATGAATGACACGGTGATAGATGTGGGCTGGGTCTACACCCTAAGAACGCTGGAGCGGGTAAAATAAGTTTAAGGGAAAAATGTATGGTCCGGCGGGCGTATTC
The DNA here is from genome assembly GCA_945787655.1 of Nitrospiria bacterium. Lineage (GTDB taxonomy): Bacteria > Nitrospirota > Nitrospiria > SBBL01 > JAADHI01 > JAADHI01. Next base: position 54,829 of record CALZIJ010000019.1, read on the forward strand.
AATGATGTGCCCGCCGAACCCGTTTAAAGGGTGTTATGAGGTTTCTTTTTCCGGGATAAAACGAAGGGCGAGGCCATTGTTGCACCAGCGTTTTCCGGTGGGTTTCGGGCCGTCTTTGAACACATGTCCCTGGTGCCCGCCGCAGCGCGCGCAGTGATATTCCGTCCTGGGGAGAATAAGCTTGAAATCCAGTTTTGTTTCGACGCTTCCCGGGAGCGTTTCAAAAAAACTCGGCCAGCCGGTGCCGCTGTCGTACTTCATTGCTGAGGTAAACAGCTCAAGATCGCACCCGGCACAAACATAGGTGCCTTTGCCATATTCTTTATTCAGCGGGCTTGAGAAGGCCCGCTCTGTGCCTTCTTTTCGCAGGATGTGATATTGCTCCGCCGATAAAACCTGTTTCCATTCGTCATCGGATCTCATGATTTTTTGAACGGGCGTTTTGCCGGTTTTTGTGGCTTTGGCCAATACATGCGGCGCGGTGAGCAAGACAGCCAGAAAAGTCCCTGATTGAATGATGAAGGCTCTGCGATTCATTCCTCACCTCCCCATAAAGCTTTTAGGCGTTGGTCCCGGCCGCAGCTAAAACGGTAAAATTTGTATCGCACGGGATTTTTATGATGGAAGTCCTGATGATATTCTTCCGCCGGATAAAAATCCGTGGCTTCCGTAATCCGGGTATAAATGGGTTCTTCAAACGGTTTGTTTTTTTCTAACCGGGCTTTTGATGCCAGCGCCAGTCTTTTTTGGTTTTCGTTGTGAGTGAAGATTTCACTGCGGTACTGGTCACCCTGATCGCAAAATTGCCGATTTTGAACGGTCGGGTCAATGTTGCGCCAATAAATATCGAGAAGTGCTTCATAGCTGATTCTCCGGGGATCATACTCAATCTGAACGGCTTCGGCATGCCCCGTGCCCCCGGCTGAAACTTCCTGATAAGTTGGATTTTTTTTGTGCCCGCCAATGTAACCGGAGGTGGTGGACAAGACCCCGGCGACTTCATCAAAGTCGTGTTCTGTACACCAGAAACAGCCGCCCGCGAAAGTCGCGGTTTCTGTTGCGCCCAGGTTTTTTTCTTCCATACTCCGGGATGTGCCTGTTGTTAAAAACAAGACCAAAAACATCAAGGTTATTGTCAGTCGAATGGGACTCATCATCGCGGTTCTCCTTATCATTTATCTTACTGTGATGACTTTACTTTGACAAATAGTTTTCAAGCGGCCATCACAAAAAGATCACAAATTTATAAAATCGGGGAAAACAGCAGACGGTGGTCATGAAGGAAAGGACCGTTTCGGGTGAGGATGATTATTGGCCGAGAAAATATTGTTCCGCCAGTGCAAAGGCGCTGAGGCCGATGCTTTCCCCGATGATGCGTCCCGGAATATCATCGGCGGGCGGATGAATGCCGCCCCAAATACGGGAGAGGCTGGTTTGGTCCGAAGCGTCCCGATAGGTCGCCCATTGCAGGGTGACATCGGTGCTGGGGCCGTTTTCAAACACCAGAAAATCATCTTTTTTCGCGGTGTATTCACCGATCCCGCCGGGGAAAAAGGGATCCCCGGTGAGCTGGGTCAATATCTCTGCGGCCGCACGGGAGTAGGTGGAATGTCCGGAAACATAGCCGGCAAAGGGGGGTGTCACAAAAGAGGGGCGTTGATAAGGCCACCAGTTTTCAGCCAAAATCCAACCCACCCCGGCGGTATCCGTTTCCGCATCGGCGACAAAATTGGGGCCGAGCCAGGCGAAGAGCTTGATTTTCCCGACGTGCTCGCCACTGTCCCCGGCCAGCGGATCGTCTGCCGTAACGAGCTCAACAAAGCCCGCCTCCAGAGGCATGCCGCCGATATCATAGTTAGGCGATGCCGGTTCGCTGCTTTGGCCCCGCTCCGCCATGCCCCGGATGGCCGATACGGGACGAATATAATCATACCAGCCTTTGATCCCCCAAGCCGAAACAGCCGCGTCATGCATCGCGCCCCCAAGTGCGAAGTAGGCTTTGACATCCCATTCCAGCGGGTCCAGCAGGGGGCCTTCCCCCTTGAATTTTTTTTCCAGCAAGGGGTGGTCATTTACCTCATTGAGGATGACAAACCAGTGGCCCGGCGGGGTTTCGGAGTCGGGTCCGTCGGCCCAGTATTCCGCAAGTACCCGCGTGTAGTCCCCGCGCGGCACGATATTGGGGGCATAGGCTTCCCCGGTGCGTGGATTCAGTGCGTGTCCGGTAGCAAGATCGCCGCCGTTCAAGGTGTCATAAAATGTCCGAAAATCGGGAAAGCTTTGCGGAAAGGACTGGAGATTGCCCAGCGTACCTGGTGAAATATCCCAAAGCACCTGATCACTTGGGTCAAGATGAGAAGACCAGATTGAGACGAGAGAAAAGCCCCACTGATATTCGCTGGAAAGCCCGCTGCCGCTCGTGACATCAATTGTGGGCGGCGGACCGGGGTCGTGGTAAACCCAATAATCAAAGCCGTCGCGCTGATAGATGCTGAGGTCTCCCGGCGTCAGAGAGAAAGGGGTGACCAGGCCCCATTCAGGGCTTAAAAACGGGCTGGATCCTCCTGGGATGATATTGCCCGCCTGGTCGATGTTTAAGGTTAGTGAAATGGCTTGCCAGCGATTAAGGTCTATAATATCCGGGTTTCCCGGAAGTTCAGGTACGATAGGCGGATTCACGGGTAAATAGGACCGGCTGGCATAACTGGATTGTTCATTGGACCCGTCTTGAAATCCATAGCTGATGATGCATTGCGCGAGGTAATTTCCCATTGCAGCGGCTGAGCCGCCGGAATAGTCGGTGCTGGTGTCGGCGGCTGAAAACCCAAGGCGGGCCAGCAAGGTATTGAAACGGGTTTGAGACTCGGCGCTCCCGGGCGAATTTTGAAAGCGAAGGCTCAAGAGACGATAAGCGGCAAAACTCATGGTTTCTTCCCTGAGTTTTTTTCGATGGGGTTCAGCCGGTATTGGAAAACCGTTAAAGGCACAGTTGGTGCCTCCGGCGGGTTGACCGAGCAAATAGGTTTGTGCTGTGTCATCATAAAGGGCCCAGGCATCGTAGAGGGCAATTGCGGTGTGGAAAAGGTTTCGTGCGTGAACTGTAGGCCGGGCAAAATCGATACGAATTGCGGCCAGCAAGGCTTCGTTCCATTGCCGGGCGACAGATTGTCCCGGCTGTGTTGTTTTATCGGATTGACATCCAAAAAATAAAAGAATGATCGTTATAAAGGGGATAAATTTTTTCATTTAGATTTTTTCATTCAGAGGGTCGAATGTGCTGTTTGCTGATCACAGATCTCCAACTTGCTTTTTTGTATTATAGTAATATAATTATAACTTAAGTATGTATTTTTTGTGAATATGCTGAATTTAATCCATATTATAAAAATCAGGAAACACATTCTAGGGGTATTTAAATAAATGACTTGATTTTTTTATTATAATACAGGGACTTATTTAAAAATAATATGGATATTGCTTAATGGATGCTCAAAAGAAAAGTGACGCTCACAAGAAATTGTATTGTTTTTTGTCTTTGCTGTCTATCGTGTTTTTTACGGGTTTTCCGGGGCTTGAAATTCATTCTGCGATTGCGCAGGTTTGGAAATTTACCGATGTGACCGACTCCGTCAACCTGAAGGCCCAGGGGAGTCCGACGACTTACATGCACGGTTATGGATCAGTCTCAAATTTTGTTCCTGACGGCCAGCGGCAGGTGATTGCCGGAGGTGTGGCCAGTGGAGATTATGATGCGGATGGCTGGGTTGATCTTTATATTGTGAGTGGCGATGTTCGTCCAAATCTGCTTTTCCGAAACAAAGGAGACGGCACATTTGAAGAAGTAGGCGTGAGAGCGGGTGTGGCACTGGCTGGGAAAAAGGGTTCAGGGCCGGTTTTTGCTGATGTGGACGGGGACGGATGGCTTGATCTTTTTGTGGGCGGAGTGGGTAGCACCCGATCCAGCCTGTTTAGAAATCTTGGGGATGGAACATTTAAAGATGTGAGTACAGAATCGGGTTTGGATCATTTGCGGGAAAGTTTTTCCGCGGCGTTTGGGGACTATGACCGGGATGGTGATCTGGATGTTTTTATTACCCACTGGATTCAGAATCCCAACAAGGATTTCCTGGGCAGGGAAATCGGCTACCTGTTTCAGAACAGCGGACTGGGTTTGGTCGATAATGGCGAGGTCAATCTTTTTAAGGATGTGAGTGTATCCGCAGGCATTACCGGACACCAACTTAAGGATTTTACGCCTAATTTCGCAGATATTAATAACGACGGCTGGCCGGATTTACTGATTGCGGCTGATTTTTTAAATGATCAATTTTCAACAGAGACTGGCGGCTCCAGGGTTTTTCTGAATAATCAGGACGGAACCTTTTCGAATGTCACGGATCAAAATGTAATTACCGATGAAAACGGCATGGGCGCCAGTATTTTTGATTTTGACCACGATGGGGATCTTGACTGGTTTGTGACAAGCATACATGACCCGAATGGCATTGCGGAGGGGAATTGGGGGGTGACCGGAAACCGCTTGTACCAAAACCAGGGGGACGGTTCATTTTTGGATGTAACCACGGTGACCGGTGTCAGGGAGGGTTTTTGGGGCTGGGGAAGCTGTGCAGGAGATTTTGATAATGATGGCCATCCTGACCTTTATCATGTAAACGGATTTCGCTTTCCTCCAGTACCGGTCTCGGATGCGGATTTGGCCGCAGAATTTCACGATGACCCTGCTGTTTTTTTTCTTTCCAAGGGGGATGGGACATTTACTGAACAAGGCAGTGCATTGGGCCTCGCAGACACCGGCCAGGGCCGGGGCCTCGTTTGCTTTGATTATGACCGGGACGGCGATCTTGATATTTTTATCGCCAATAATCAAAGCACACCCAAATTTTATCGCAATGATTTAGAAAAAACAGCGCATTACATCGATATCAAACTGAAGGGAAATGCCCCCAATATTGAAGGAATCGGCGCCCGGATTCGCGTGACCACGGGCAGCAAGACACAGATGCAGGAGTTGCGTGCCGGAAGTAATTTTGAATCGCAGGACCCCGCTCTGGCTCACTTTGGCTTGGGGAACTCCGATGTTGTTGACGTTTTGGAGGTCACTTGGCCGGATGGAGAAACAAAGTCGCTTCAAAATATTTCAGCTGATCAATACCTGACCATCGGCAGGGAAACCGCCGTTTTAACCTGGCCTCCCGGACAAAAAAGCGGGGTCAATTCCGATATGCCTGCCCCAGGAGACACTGTGACCTTTAAAGTCCGGTACATCGATCCAGGTAATAATAAACCGATCCAGTCAGAGCTCTGGATCGACCAGAATGATGATGGTGTTTTTTCCGAAGGTGTGGGAAAAATACTCGTTTACGTCTCTCCAGGCGGGGGAACCAACAGAAGTATGCCGGGTTTAATGCTTGCAGGTCTGTTGGGGCTGGTGATGATTCTGTTGAGCTTGTGGACGGATTCTTGTGTTCAATGGGGACGTCTAAGCAGTGTGATTTTTCTTCTTGTTTTAGCCGGCGGGTGCGGCGGCGGTGGTGCTGGAAACAGTACTACTGCCCAAAAAACAGAACGTTTTGTCATGATGGAAACAGACTCAGCCGATCAGGATACGCGTGATGGCAAAGATTATCAGTTTTCCCTGAAGCTTGAAGCGGCGGGGGATAATCAACTGAGTTATCAATTCGTCTTTAAAAACAGCGCGGGAAGTGCAGTGGGTATCCCATCGGAAAATCAAACCCTGACCCTGAATTAAAATTGCGGATCGCTGGCAAAAAGTAATGGAGATGGATGTTAGGGCTTGAGTAATATGCCGGCAAGCATGTTGCCGTTTATGCGGATATTAAAGCGCTGGCCAACCGGGTCGTGCTCACCTTTAATTAGAACCGGCAGATCCTGTGTCTCGGTCTCCGGGTCCAGCTCGTCTGTAAGGACTTCAAGCGTAACCGGTGCGGTGACTTTATTGGTGAGGAATAACTTGGCGCCTGGAAAGGTGATGCTCTGTCCTTTCTTAAAATGCCACATCCCATTTTCGTCTGCCCGAATTGTCCCTTTGACTTGTGCCTGAATATTGAGATTGGCGTCCCGTTCTGTGACATGTGTGATGACTTTCCCTTTCTCATCCACTGTGATGAGATCATTGATGAGAATGACAAAGGCCCCTTCATAATCCTTTAATTGGGGTTCGGTATTCCCCAACCCGGGCAAGGCCAATAGGATGAGAGTGATTAGACTTAAAGCAAGCCTATGGTACTTGAATGTATGTTTCACAATAATAGACTCCCTGTTCTCTAAAACAAAAAAATCGTGCATTAAATGATGTAAAAAAGAGATCTGTCTCCTCCTTTTAAATATGGCGTTTATGCCATAATATTTGCACAGAAGTCAAAATTGATCACTTTGTCTTTAATGTTGAAGGGGAGCGTTCAATTCCGCTGCATAGTGCGCCGCACCCAGTAAGGGCGTTTCGGAATCAAGGAGAACCCAGACCGGAATTTTGGAAAGCAATGTTCGATAACGCCCTTTTTCCAGAAACGCGGTCATAAAAATCCCACTTTGAAGTTTGGATAATATTTTAGGTGAGATCCCGCCGCCGAGGTAAACGCCTCCAGTGGCCAGAGACTTCAACGCCAGATTCCCTGCTTCCGCGCCAAGGATGGATATAAATAAATCGAGCGTCTTCACACACAAGGCTGATTTTTCATCTATAGCGGCATTGGTAATCACTGCCGCAGGATCTTCGAGCGCAAAACGTTCCGTCAGCCAGGGCGGCTCTTCGGTTTTTTCCCGTGACTGCATAAATTGGTAGATAAGAATCAGCCCCGGTCCTGACAGAACCCTTTCATAACTCACATGCGGATACTGCTTAAGGAGGTATTCGAGTAAGGCGATCTCGGTTTCATTTCTGGGCGCAAAATCGACATGTCCGCCTTCTGATGCAACGGGCCGATATTGCGCCCCGTCCCAATACAATACGGCTTCACCGAGACCCGTACCGGTGGAAAGAACGGCCTGATGGCCGGAAGCCGCTGCTGATGCCACAGTATCGTTTCTGTGAAGCGCAGCCTTGGCTTTGTTTGGCAAGATGAGCGTGCCGTATGCGGTGGCTTCAAGATCATTGAGTAAATGGATACTGGCCATTTTGTAGCGGGAGCGAATTTCGCGGGCGTCGATTACCCAGGGCAGGTTGGTCGTGTGGCAGCGTTGATCCAACACGGGCCCGGCCACTCCAAAACAAGCGGATTGAACTGTATCGTTTCTTTCAGGAAAAAAGGTATCCATAATGCTGTAAAAGTCAGGGTAATCTCTGCTTGAATAGGTTTGTTTATGTGTTGGCTTAAAAATGTTCTGACGCTTTTCATAAAGCGCCAAGGTGGTTTTTGTTCCGCCGATATCACCCGCAAGTATCATCAGCGGTCCATCACAGGAGTCTAGGGTTTAGGAAGTCCACTGGCTGCGGCTTCATCAATAAAATAGGATAGTTTTCCGGAGACCGGTTTAACTTTCGCGGCAGGGTAGTGCATCGCCGGTTGAGTTGAAGAAAGCAATCCCTGGATGACCGGCGCTTTTTTTTCACCAGAGGCAAGGAAAAAGATATTTTTGGCCTGATTAATCAGGGGAAAGGTCAGTGTTAATCGGGTTTTATCCAGTTTCGGGACATAGTTTTTGGCGACCCAGGCGTCTTCCTCATTCAATGCAGCGGTTTGGGGAAAAAGCGATGCGGTATGGCCGTCTTCTCCGATTCCCAGCAAGATTAAATCGAAGACCGGAATTTCATCTTCATCGGGGTCGAAACAGTCATGAATGGCGGCTTCATACATTTCTGCGGCCCGATCGGGATCTGTCTCTTTCATCGGCATGGCGAAGATATTTTCATCCGGGATGGGAACTTTTTTAAGCAGGATTTCATTGGCCATCCTAAAATTGGAATCAGGATGGTCAGGTGGGACCATTCGTTCGTCACCCCAGAATATGTGGATTCCTCCCCAGGGGATTTCACTGCGTATCGGGGGCAATGACAGATATTTATAGAGCACCTGCGGTGTGCTGCCGCCGGACAAGGCGACTGTAAAACGGCCTTTTTGGGTCACATACTGCTCGGCAAGCCGTGCAAACTGTTTGGCGGTTTCTTTTCCGAGGGCCTCGATATCTTTACAGATGGTCATCGTGTTCATTTTATGGGCTGCGCCATGATCGGCCGTCTCTTTTAATCAAGTCATCGGCATCTTTCGGACCAAAACTACCAGAAGGATAGTTTGGAAAACAAGGGGTGGGCGTTTTTTTCCAGTGATTGAGCAAAGGCATCAGCAAGGCCCATGAGACTTCGATCCAGTCTCCCCGGCTAAAAAGCATTTGATCTCCGGCCATACAGTCGAGCAATAAACGCTCATAAGCGTCGGGAGAGGCGCTTTGAAAGGCGCCGCTATAGTTAAAATCCATCGTGACCCGGCCCACGGAAAATTTTGGGCCGGGGTATTTTGCCTGAAAAGTCAGGGCGATCCCTTCACTGGGTTGGACGCTTAATACCAGTGTGTTGGGTTCCAGCCGGCCCGGAATCATTGATTTGAAAAGCAGATGAGGCACTTCTTTAAAAACGATGACAATTTCGGTCGATTTTTTGGCCAAACGTTTTCCAGAGCGCAAGTAAAAAGGGACGCCCTGCCATCGCCAGTTGTCAATATGAAGTTTTAGTGCGGCAAAGGTTTCGGTTTTGGAGTTTCTTGCGACGCCGGATTCGTTTCGGTATTCGGAAACGGTTTCCCCATCGATTAATCCTTCCCCATATTGTCCGCGGATTGCACATTGATCGATTTGTTTAAGGTTGAGCGGGCGGACAGACCTCAGGACTTTGAGCTTTTCATCCCGTATCCGTTCTGATTCAAAACTGCTTGGGGCTTCCATGGCCACCAGGCAAAGCAGTTGTAACAGGTGGTTTTGAAACATGTCGCGGAGTACACCGGCTTCTTCGTAATATCCTGCGCGGTTTTCGATACCCAGGGTTTCGGCGGCGGTTATTTGAATGTGGTCGATGTACCGCCGGTTCCAGATGGGTTCGAAAATCGCATTTGCAAACCGGAAAAAAAGCATGTTTTGAACGGCTTCTTTTCCAAGATAATGGTCAATTCTGTATAATTGTTCTTCTCCGAACACCTCGCGGATTTTGGTATTGAGCGCCTGGGCGCTGTCAAGGTCGGTCCCAAAGGGTTTTTCAACAATGAGACGGACCGAGCCTTTTTTTGTTTTTTTGCTTTTTGTTTTATGGGCTGAATCCGTGTGGTCATAGGCGCGTTTTTGGTCTTGACCACTCAGGCCGGATACGCCCAGTTGATGTACGATTTTTGAGTACAATCCGGGCGGGGTGGCCAGATAAAAAATCCGGTTGCCTCCGGTTTTATAGGTTTGGTCGAGCTCCTCAAGATCAGCCCCAAGCTGAGTGTAGGCTTTGGGGTTTTCAATATTTTCAAGCGTGGTGTAATAAAACCGTTTTCTGAAAGTTTCCCAGACTGCAGTGGGAGAGGTCATGCTGGCTTTCGACTCTGAACCGCGAGGAGGTCATGCCGCAGAGGAATCGCCCCATTCAGAGGAGAGCCTGGATGCCATTCGGCAGCGGGGATTCAGTGCAGATGTCGGCAGGTTGGGCAATGGCGTCGCCAGTCTGGCCGTACCCCTCCTCAATGTTCAAAAAAAGGTTCTCGGATGCCTGTGCTTCATTGGTCCCCAATATCGCTTCACCGAGGAAACAGTTCAAAGAGAATTGCTTCCCCACCTCAAAGCGGCAGGGCAGATGGTTTCCTCTCAATTCGGCTTCCATGGTTATTACATGGCTTAGCAGGACAATCTCCAGAACAATCTGGCCGATCTTTTTAAAAAGGTTTTTTTGGGGGGGGGAGTTTTTTTGGTCTTGAAGGTGGTTCCAGCTACTTGTTTTGGACGTGTCGAAATTCCCAACTTTGTTTAGGGAGGCTCTGATGAAAAGAACCGAAATAATGAAAAGGTCCACCTTTATTAAACCTGGGGCCAGGATGATTTTGAAGTTTGATCTGTCAAGCCTGGAATCATCTGAAGAGGTTGGCAAAGTTGTCGACCATTTTGTTTCCATTGTCGAGCAAAT
>CALZIJ010000020.1 GCA_945787655.1 Nitrospiria bacterium
AAAGCGTAGTTTCAAAGGCGGCGGGTGATTGAAAGGGAATTACTTTACCCTTAAGCGGACGGGGATCGATGCCGCTTTTGCGGGGAAGGACGGCCCCATTGGCGACAAAGGCCACCAATCCATGCGCTTTGAGCTGGTTGCGGATGTGCTCCGCGTCCTCGACGGTTTCAATAAAGCTCTGTACGGCCTCGTGATCCAGATGTTGAAACTGAAGGGCCTTTTCAACAATTTGAGGGAGATCCTCGTGGATCATTTCCATCGCTTGTTGCCCAAGAATTGTTCGCCCTCGCGCGGGCAAGCCGAGGAAAAACCGTGTTTCAAGCTGGACGTCATCAATCCGTGCTGAGGTGCGTTCCAGAACTTCCTGACGGGGACAATCTATTTCGATCAGGCCGCTTTTCCCGATGCCCCGGTTTCTGGATTTTTTTGCGGCGTGGGCATGAAACTGGCGTGTAAGATAATCCGCCAGGGCGATTCGCCGGATTTTATTGTGTGTCAGGGTTTGTGGAAACCGGGCGGTTGTTTGGGGCGCGATGATCCGAAACCGGCTTGGCGTGGCAAAAGGGTCCCCTTGTACATAGTCGATGTGCAGGATATATCCGGGAAAGGTGTAACTTCCTTTGATGGTTTTATAGGCCTTATACCCCCGGCCGTCGAGTTGGTGGAGTTGATCACGCAGATCGTCAGCGGTCTTCATCATTAAAGCGAATTGTAACGTCTTTCAACGGACTTGTATAGCGGTGGCGCCTATTCAGTGTCTTGCGGGTTTTGGCGCATTTCCGGGGTTTGAAGATGACGGGGTGCCGTGTCCACGGAGGGAATGGGGGCGATGCCGTCTTTGGCTTCGGCGATTTCAAGATCCTCAAGGCGGCGGGCGCTGACCAGTACTCTTGTTTCCAGAGTGCCAACAGATCGGTTATAACTTTCCACTGTTTTTCTCAGGTTCGTTCCCAATTGAGTGAAATGCTGACTTAAATCGCCGATTCTTTTATAGAGTTCTTTCCCCAGATCGCCGATTTTTTTTGCATTGTCAGCGAGGGCTTCCTGTTTCCAGCCATAGGCGACGGCCTTGAGCAGGGCGATGAGGGTGGTGGGCGTCGCGATAATGACCTGCTGGTCAACGCCTTGTTCAATGAGAGAAGGGTCTTCCTGTAAGGCGGCGCTGAAATAGGCTTCAACGGGAATGAACAGCACCACGAACTCGGGGGCTTCAGAAAATTGGGACCAGTAGGATTTTCGGCTCAACTGTCCGATATGTTCCCGGATACGTCGGGCATGGTCCTGTTGTTTTTTCTGTTTCGTCGTCTCTTCGCTGGCGGCCATCCCGTCAAGATAGGCAGTTAAGGGAACTTTGGCATCGACGACCAGTGTTTTCCCGCCCGGCAAATGGACGATCATATCCGGCCTGAGTGTCCCTTCGTCTTTGGACAGAACCGGTTGTTCCTTAAAATCACAGTGGTTGAGCATTCCGGCAATTTCAACGACCCGTTTGAGTTGAATTTCACCCCAACGGCCGCGGGCTTGTGGGGTGCGGAGGGCATTGACCAGTTGAGTGGTTTCAAAACGCAGCTGGTGCTGGCTGTCGATGAGGCTTTTTACTTGTTGGTTGAGCCCTTCGTAGGCGCCAATTCGCGCTTTTTCCAGGGTTTGAATTTTTGAATCAAATTGGCTTAAGCCTTCTTGAATGGGCTTGATCAATTGGTGTATCGCTGTCTGACGTTTGCTCAGGTCGCTGTCTGCGTTTTCGCGCAATTTTTCAAAGGTTGATTTGGCGACTTCGAGAAACATTTGGTTATTGCTTTTCAAGGCCTCCGCAGACAAGGCTTTGAAGGCATCGGATAAATGGGTTTTGGCTTCCTCAAGCACGGTGAGTTTTTCCTCAGCGGCCTTTTGTTCTTTTTTTAACAGGGTATCCAGTGTGGAGCGTTCGATTTTTAAACCGGTGATGGCCTTTTCAAGGGAGTGATGCTCTGCCTTTAGTTGGGAATTTTCTTTGGAGCACACTGCAATTGAATCTTCTTTTGCACTCAAGCGTTCATTAAGAACAGCGATCTGCCGCTCGGATTTCATCCGGAGTATCAGGTAAATAAAGAGACTGCCGATTGAAATCCCCACAAAAAATGAAACAAGGGCCAATATGATTTGGGGGGTCATAGTCATGAGCGATTGCCTTGCCGTCCTCTGGTACTAGAAACCTATATTAGATGATGTTTACCCATTTTTCAAAAGGGCAGAGTCAAGGCATCAGGGGATTAGGGCGGCACATGACCTGTAAATTGAGCGAATGAATGACTTCGTAATGATCAACAAAACACAGGACAAAGACGCTTTTCGGGGTTTATCTTGCCTCGATTGAGGCGGATAACCCTTTCTTATATTCACTCACAAGTTGATTTTTTCCTCGAGCTGGATCAGATTGTCTACTTTTTCAGCCAGTGCATCGAGATCAAAGGGTTTGTATAAAATGGTGTCGGCCTGACTGAACTGGTCAAACATGCCTTCTCGTTCAGGGTCATTGTCAAGCCGGCGTGCAGTGAGAATAATAATTGGAATTTGTTTTTCGATTTTATGCGCGGCGATATCTTCCTTGATCATTTTGGAAACACGATAACCGTTTTCTCTGGGCATCATCACATCGAGTATAATGAGGTCCGGTTCGATCGCTCTCACCGCGCCCAGGGCTTCCCAGCCGTTGACGGCGATGTGAACATCATATCCTTCCTGTTCAAGGTGAAACTGCATGCTTTCGAGAATATCCGGTTCGTCGTCCACGATGAGAATTTTTTTCTTGTCCATGTTGTCTCCTTATTTTAAGAGGGGTTGAGAATGAGGTTCCGATCGTCCAAATATCAGTTCTCTTCCGGTTTCTCCATCTTCGGGGTAGGATACCGGTTCGGTAAAAACAGGAAGAAGGGTATCGTCTTCTTTATCAAAACAATGATAAAGGTTTAAAAAGCGTTGCAAGCGGTTTTTAACGACAGCTGCATCAGCCTTGGAGGTCTCCGGAAGAAGGCATATGATTTGTCCGAGAGATAACTGGGTCAATACAAGGTCCGAGTCCAGCCGAAGAATTCTTCGTACGGAATCAGTGACTTGGCGGAGTATGTTTTTATCCTGTATTTTGGTGGTATTGATTTTTCCAGATTGGATAGAAATTACGATCAATGAAAAAATAGAACTTTTTTGAAGACTGCGAATGGTTTCCTCCAGTTTGGCCATTTCGATCGCTTCGTCAGAATAAACCGGGAGTTTGAAATAAAAGCGGGAGCCTTTTCCAAGTTGGCTTTCAACTTCTAAAGTGCCTCCCTGCATTTCGACCAGTTCCTTGGCAATGGAAAGGCCAAGACCGGTTCCTTGTATGGGTTGTCCCAGGGAATCTCCCACTTGGTAAAAGCGCTCAAAAACCCGGATTTGATCTTCCGGTAAAAGGCCTGGCCCGGTATCGGCAATATCAATGGTGACCCATTTGGAGGTGACGTTTAAAGAGAGAACCACCTGCCCATTTTTAGGCGTAAATTTTAATGCATTGCTTAAAAGGTTGCAGAGGACTTGTTCAACCCGGTTCGGGTCTGCGTAAATTGTCGGCAGCACTTGTGTGAAATCCGCATTCAGTCGAATCTCTTTTTCTTTGGCCTGGACTTGAAACAGGTGGGTGATCCCTTCAATCAAGGGGCTGATTTGAAATGCAACGGGTTGAATGTTTATTTTACGGGCTTCCAGTTTGGACAAGTCGAGCACCTCATTGGTCAAGCTGGCAAGTCTGTCAATGTTTCGTACCGCCATTTTTAAAAAATGTTCCTGTTTTTCATTAAAAGGCCCGGTTTTCCCTTTTATTAAAATACCAATGGCATTTTTTATGGAAGTGAGGGGTGTCCTGAGTTCATGGGAGACGTTGGCAACAAAATCGGACTTCATCATATCGACTTTTTTCAAGGCTTCGTTCGCTTTTTTTAGGGCGGTTTCCATGGCTTTCTGTTTGTTGATATCGGTAATCAGAGTGAAAATTTGCCGTGGAATTCCTGAACGATTCCGCAGTACCGTCGCATTGATAATGGTGTGCAGTGTTTTTCCACTTTTGGTAATTAAAGTGCTCTCAAACACCTTCTGGCTGGTGGACAATGTACTGTCCAGGGCTTTTTGAAAAGACATCTGTTTTTCTTTCTGAACAATCGCATCGGGTTTTATTTTCAGCATCTCTTCCCGGGTATATCCCAGCATGTTGCACAGCGCGGCATTGAGGTCGATGGTTCTTAAATTCAAATCAAAAAGCCAGTACCCTTCTGTTGTTGTATCAATAATCGTCCGGTATTTATCTTCATTCCGGGTGAGTTTGCGTTCCGCTTTTTCACGCCTTTTTTCTGCACGGAATAAATTGATAGAGTACCGTATGCTGTTACAGAGAATTTCACTGGAAAGCGTCTCCTTTTTGAGATAATCCCGCGCGCCTTCTTTCATGGCATTGACGGCAACCCTTTCATCACCAAGGCCGGTCAGTAAAATCACGGGAGAGCTGACCTCCAGTTTTTTAAGCCGTTTCATCACTTCAAGACCGGTATGTTTCCCCAGGTGATAATCGATTAAAAAAAGGTCATACCTGGATAATTTAGGGGTGTTTTCCAATTCAGCGAGTGTTGTCGCATGATTGATCGTCAGATTGACATTCGGGAACCCTTTTTTGAGGTAACGGGTTGTCAAAACGGCGTCGTCTTGTTCATCATCGACGATCATTATTTTTAAGGATTTGATGCCCATTGATTACATCATCCCGTGAGAATACGAATGATTCCGCTGCAGTTTCCTTTTTCCAAAAGCATATTTTCTGTGGCCTGTTTAGTATCCGTTCGCATAGACAACGGTTTTCCAAAAGCAATTGAGCCGCTCAATGACATCAAGAAAGTTATCAAATTCCACCGGTTTGGGAAGGTAGGCGCATGCGCCATTGTTATAACTTCTGAGCACATCCTGCTCGTTTTTTGAAGACGTCAGCATAAGAACCCTGAGCCGTCTTAATTTCGGGTCGGCTTCAAGGTGTTCCAGGACTTCCTGTCCATTCATTTTTGGCATATTGATGTCGAGTAGTAAAAGGTGAGGTTTGGGGTATTGTTCAGTGTCCTGATATTTTCCGGTCCTGTGAAGATAATCGAGCACTTGCTGCCCATCCCGCACGACATACACTTCATTTTCCAATCTTGATTTTTTAAAGGCCCTGAGTGCAATTGCGATGTCATCCTCATCGTCATCGGCAAGCAGTATTTTTATGGGTTCGTTTTCGATAGTTTTAACCATGTCATCCTCCTTCCATTGAAAGTGTTGTCCATCGCAAATTCATGCTTTGACCTGCATTTTTTTACTGGATTCCGTTAAAGCCGTTTTTGCAGGGATCGAAAAATAAAAGGTTGCGCCGTCTCCTAGTCTGGAATCGATCCAGATATGTCCCTTATGGTCTTCTATCACACGTTGTACAATATTCAGTCCAGCGCCTGTGCCTTCATATTCTTCACGGGTATGCAAGCGCTGAAAAATGCCGAATATTTTTTTATGATATTGCGGGTCAATGCCAATACCATTATCTTTTACATAAAACTGGTAACATCCGCCTCTTTCCAAACATCCCACTTCGACCCTGGGTTTCTCGTTTTTTTTAGAAAATTTAATGGCGTTATTCATGAGATTTAAAAACACCTCGACCATCTTGATCTTGTAACAAAAGATCACAGGCATCGGTTTTTGAATCACCAGCTCGGCCTCTGAGGCCTCAAGATCGTATTCAATCCGCTCCATGACGGATTGGAGCATTTCCTCTACGGGGGTGTTATTGAAGGGGTTTTTTTGACGTGAGATTCGTGAAAGAGAGAGTAGATCGTCAATGAGTTTGGTCATCCGGTCCGCCCCGTTTCGGATTCGACTTAAATAGTTTTTCCCTTCTTCATCCAGAACGTGAGCGTAGTCTTCTTCCAGAAATTTAGAAAAACTGTGGATGCCTCTCAAAGGCGCTTTTAAATCGTGACTGGCGGTATAAACAAAGCTGTCCAGTTCCAGGTTTGATTTTTTTAAGGCAATACGTTCTTGTTCCAGTTTGTCTTCCGCGATTTTCCGGTCGGAAATATCCTGGATGACCGCCAGGACCACAATCCCGTTATTATCTTTTATATATCCCAGTCCGACATCCAGTGGAATTTCGCTGCCGTCTTTTTTTAAACCATACAATGTCGCTCCGGGGATGCCTTCACCCATACGACGCCGGTTAGGTTGTTTAAGATAGCCTGAAACAAAACCCACGTGCCCTTGCCGGAATCGTTCCGGAATAAGCATTTCAAGCGGCTGCCCGATCAGTTCTTCACGAGAATAGGAGAATAATCGTTCAACGACTTCATTGACCCGTTGGATGCGCCCGTTCTGTGACATCATGAGCATCCCGTTGGGTGAGGATTCAATCACCATCTCAAGGTATTTCTTTTGTTTGGAGAGCGCTTTTTGCTCATTTTTGAGGGCCAGAACGGTCTCATCCATTTCTTTTCGGGTACGAAGCAGATCCTTGTTTTTATCCTCAATATTAATAATATGTTCTTTGAGCTGTGTGGTTCGCTCGTCGAGGCGGCTTTGCATTTCATTAAAGGAGGCGATAAGCGTTCCGATTTCATTATTTTCTTTCCATTGGAGCAAGTCTTGACGTTCTCCCCGGGCCAAAAGCATTGCTTTTTGGGATAATACGGTAATGGGCCGGACGATATCCTCGGCTCCTTTTCTGGAAAGAACAATCGCCGCGCCTCCCAAACCAAGCGAACCGCCCAATGTCAGAATAAACAGGAATAATTCCTGCCGGCGAATGGTACTGGCTTCATGCATTACTTTGACAAATTGGTTTTCGGTCAATGTTGTCAATCGCTGGTCAATTTCTTCTGCCAGCGGGAGCCCGTTTTCATTGAGCCAGTAAAGGGCAAGGTTCCACTTCGGAGACTGGCGTGCTTCCTGAATTTGCTCGGCGATTTGCCGGTAGGAAAAAAAGGACTTTTCCAAGGCATTCAGGGTTTCAATGACCGGGTTAAGCCGGTTGGCGGACTTGATATCCAGCAGGTGTTTCCGGGAGAGTATTTCGTTTAATGCGTCTTCCACTCGAAGAATATACTCTTTTCTTTCATGGGTAAAAGTTATATTGTCGGTTGCGGCCACGTTTCTAAGCAGAGAATGGGCTTTTTGAAAATAAACCCTGAAATCGGCCATATGTTTCATCAGGATTTTATGTTCATCCCCGCCTTGACGGGAAGCTTCTGTATTAATGAGGTAGGTAATTTTTGAAAAGATGCGGTTTTCAAGTGGATTGGCATAGAAATTGAGGAGATATTTCGCCGGTTCATTCCCTGATGAGGCAGCGACATCGCTAATTTTCCATTGGATGAGTTCCAGGTTTTTTAGCAGGGTATTGATTTCGTTAAGTTCCCGATTTTGAATGGTCTCCGGCCATCGGTGGGATATTGCTCTGATTTTTTTTACATTGGGATAGATTTCATTGTTCCAGATGTCTGTATTTTTTTTCTGGAATTTGTAGTCCTGCAATAAAATAGACGTTCGGAGTGCAGAAAAAGAACGTTGTACTCCAATAAGAATTTGAACCGTGGCCTGTTCCATGGGAACGGTGACGTTGAGCATGTGTTCCCCTGAGTTTCGCGCTGAAAACCGGTAAATGAGCAAAATCGCCAGAATGACGATCCCGATGACGGCAATACTTAAATGGGATCGAAGAAATTTTTTCTTCAACCCGGAAGCAGACCGAGGCGTTTCTTTGTTATTCCCCTCTGCATTTTCACCTGGTTGTTGGCTTATTTTCATTGTGAATGTGCTCCTAACCAGTGGGGGGTTTCTCGTATCAATTGTGTCAAGGTATTCAGTTGATCCTCTAATATTTTTGCGCGTTGAAAGGTGTGCGAAGGAAATTTCATGTCGAGAAAAGGGGAGATCAGCAGTTGGGGCCGGTTTTTGGTTTTTGAATAGAGAAATAACAACTCAGAGGCAATTCCAGTCGCCAGATCGTCCAAAACATGAGGGGCTAGATTTTCGGATTGCACTTCTTTGGGAATGACTTGAAGGGGTGTTAGTCCGGATTGTCTGGAAATTGCCTGTGTTTGATGGAACAAATCAAGAAGAAGCTGGTAGACCTCATCGGATGTTTTCCCTTTTTCTATCGGGATTGTTGCTGGCGTGGGTCTGCTTTTGGGAAATTGTGAAATCAGCGCGGAGGCATAGTGGATAGAAAGTGTGATCTCACGATAGATTTCACCCTGGAAAAGGGTATTGGTCATCATCAGGTTGGCTTGACGATTAATTCGCAGGATGGTTTTAAAGACATCGGACGGTTGAGTGGATTCAGGTGCGAGTTTTTCTTCCAGGGGGGTAGTAATACCCAGTAAATGACGTGCTGTTAAAAGACGTTTCAGGCTAGCCTCGATTCTTTGCCATACGTGAAAAGGGCGAATTGCATCCGGGTGTTGTGTATCGAGTACCGGCCCAATATGGCCTGTGAGCACAAAGGTTAGGCGGTCGATTTTTTTCAGGAGTGTTCGAGAAAGAAAGTAAACATCGTGTGGTTGAGCATTTCTAATGGTAATTTCAGTGTCCTCGACCTTTTCCGCACCCATTTCAAAGCGGATGCTTTCCAGCACATCGGCGACCATTAAGACACGACTCAGGACATCTTGGGGAGTGATAGATTTTAGGTCCGGTGTCCGTCCGCTGACGGGAGGGGGGGTGACGGTCACTTTTTTGTGCAAATGCAGATCTTTCTCTGCAGGATAAGCCTGGTGTATGTTGCAGCAAATCAAGAACGAAAGCAGTGTGGTGTATTTCAAAAGGAATGGGATTTTTTTCGATAAACAGTCCCGAAGTTTTCTTGTAGACATGCAACCTCCTTAAAAAAGATGATCAAGATAACAAGGAAGGTATCCTCTTTCTCAGGAAAATAATGGAAAGAAGAGAGGGTGTTGACATCATTTTTAGATGTGTCCAGAACTTGGAGGCTGAGGTATATTGTTTGTTTTGAAGGGCTGGGAAAGAGAAAGAGAGTAAGAAAGTGTTGTTTATCGTGACATTGTTTGTGCAAAAAGAGATCAATGCGCTCTCGTCCTTAAAGTGTCTTCTCGTCAAATATGTGACGTTCGAGGTAGCATCTTTGGCACACGATTATGAATACATGATGGTTCATGGTGTTTAAATGTCCTGCTTTTTCTATTCATTTGATAGGACGCGTAAAATTCATCCCTTCGGCCCGAATTATTTACAGTAAGTCTGGATAATTCCCCAAAAGACAGAAGAGATCTTCATGCCATGTTCGGTGTTGTCGTTGATATGAGAGGGTAATAATGC
Source organism: Nitrospiria bacterium (assembly GCA_945787655.1). Classification (GTDB taxonomy): domain Bacteria; phylum Nitrospirota; class Nitrospiria; order SBBL01; family JAADHI01; genus JAADHI01. The sequence continues at coordinate 9,358 of CALZIJ010000020.1, forward strand.
AAGCAATATGCCACTATCTTTTTGATAAGAATAAATGAGGTGCGGATATTGGGTGCCTTGGGTCAATGCTTAAGGGTCAAAATCGATGCGGGTATTAATCGAAACCTTCCCTTATCGCGCATTGGCAGTCAGCGGCATGTGATGGTCACAGAATGATTTAAATGATCTGTTATTAATGTCTATTCGGGGAGGTGTGATTTTCCCATGTGGGCATGCATTCTTGTGAAGACATCCCAATCGAAGGGCCTGGATTGAATGTTGTACAAAGGGCTTGAAACGATTTTTCCTTCCGCATGTCGTTTCAAAAGGCAGCCAACCGTATTTTCGGGTGTGTTAACGAGTCGTTGAATGGTTTCGTAGGCGAGATCCTGTGCCAGGGTTTTATCTTCCGGCATGGGCGGGGCGCCCCGAAGTGTGTGTCCCAAAATAGTCGCCTTGGTTGCCACTGCGAGAGGGTAGTCTTTTTCTCCTAAACGTCGAGGCGGCCATTTCGCCACGGTATCATTCACATATTCGACAAGACCGTGAACTCCGCCTGAGGGGTGATGACGATGGGGTGTTTTTTCCGCGACGATAAACAGGTGGCTCTTGTTGGGCACACCCAGCGTTCGTTTTAGCGTCTCCAGAATAACCGTGTCAATATAAGCATCGGGGTCCGGGTGTTCATTGACCAGAATGCCTTCGGCGCGTGCCTGATAGGCACAAGCCAGGGCCAGATGACCGGAACCTGCGCCCATTAATTCAACAAAAAAGATGCTCCCCATTGCCGCACTGGTCGCCTTGAGGGATTCGAGTGAATGATTGGCCAGGGCAATGGCTGAATGAAAGCCAAGCGCGGTGGTGCCTGCGATATTGTTGTCTATTGTTCCGGGTATGCCGACCACCTGAACGCCAAAGTTCTCAAAGAGGGCGCGTGCACCCCGCAGGCTTCCATCTCCTCCAATGATGACCAGTGCGCCGTGATCCATATAGGGAGAAAGGTTTTGTACCGCAATGCGTTGAACGTTTTCATCCTTAAAGTCTTCAAACCGGCTGCTGCCAATCGGGCTGCTGGCCTGTTTGGCCATTCCGCGAAGTTGGGGTTCACTGAAATATTCGATCCAGTTGTTTGCCAGTCCCAGAAATCCATGCCGAACAAAATGAACTTTTATTCCCCTGCGCTCCCCGGCTGAACGCAGCTCCTTCAAAGCCGCGCCGGCCCCCGAAAAATCTCCCCCTGAAACCAGCGCAACGACCTGTTTAATCTGACCGGGCTTGAGGGTGACCCGGTGTTGGCGTTGAGATTCGAGTGTGACGGTATTGGCCCTTGAAGTCTGTTCGTGCGCGGAGAGTCCCACCGCGGCTGAATAACCGGATAAACGTCCCTGTTCATATGTGAGCAGGACCACATTGTCCTGTCCTTCCTTGTAGGATCCAAATTCAGCAAAAGCTTCATGGAATGGGCGGGGATCGAGATAGGTAATCAGGGCCCGCATTGTGGAGCTATGTGTGTAAAGGCATGCGACACGGCCTGCGTTTGAATGTGCAAAACGGTGAAGACCATCGATCACCTCAACATATAAATCAAAAAATGAATGTCCGCCGGGGGGGCTATACAAGGGATGTTTCAAAAATTCCTTCACCGCCTCGGCAGGGACACCGAAGGCCTCCGCCGCCAATGCAACTTCCTTTGATTTTTCGATACCGGTGGCCCATCCAAAATCCTGGGACGACAATATCGGAATTTCCAGGGCTTCGGGGGGAAAGGGTCCATCAGGTAGCAGGGCGCGAACCACATGTTCAAAGAGCTGTTTCGTATTGGGGCTGTTACTGGTGCAATGGATAAAAGATCCCGGATTCAGGTAGTTTTCCAGATTAAGAAAGTCGAGTTGGTGTCCCACGACCCCGACCATTCTGGCCAGGGCCGCCCCCAGGTCTTTGGCTTTGGCGGCCCCGATATCCGGGTCGAGTGTATTGGATAAACGTCGTCCCACCTTGTAGGTTTGACTATCGATCTGCGAGCGTCCGTGTCTTTTGGTAAAGAGCAGCGTGCGGTTGGTTAAATGTTTGGGTAACAGCCAAAACCGCTCATCGCCAAGATCAATTACAATGCGGTCTTTGGCCAATTCCGGTGTTAACTGGTTTCTTGGAACAATGGAAACCGGCCGCTCTCCGACCGGTTTTTGCACAAAACCAATGGGAGCACGATAAAGGTCAGAAAGCAAGTCTTTTGACAGCAGGAAATTCCATGCCGCAAAAAAAACCAGTTCATCCCCCTTGCAGTCCTGATGAATGAGGGCCTCACGGGCCGCGCGAAACCTTTCGGCATCGGGAAAGCCGAGGCCGGCCTTTTCAAGAAAAGCGCGAATTTTGGGGATCGCATCCTGGGTCTGGTGGAAGCGGTTTTCAGAATGGCGGGGTTTCGAGGGAAGGGTTACGTTTTCGGGCCTTTTGATTTGGATCAATCGTTCGGCATATTTTAAAAGGCCTTCAATGGTCACAAAGGAAAACAGGTCGTCGCGCATCATCAATCAATATCCTTTACGGGATTGGAAATCCCATTGAACTCAAAACGGTGCACTGGTTTTTTAATGACTCCTTAATCCAGAGTATGAAAATTTGGGATGTATTATCAATATAAATTATAAGCGGATTGACGCCAGGGTTTCAAAATGACGTGTTCCCGGAAAAAGATCAATCAGCATTAAGTCTGAAATTTCATAGGGCTGTTGCAATGATTCCATATCACGCGCCAGTGTGCCCGGATGACAACTGACATAAATAAGGTGTTCAGGGCGGTATCGCGTTACCCAGTCATTTAGAAAGGGAAAGCCTTTTCTTGGGGGATCGAGCAGAATGAGATCGAAAAAATTAAGCGGAGATTGTTTTTCAAAAGTTCGGAGGGCTGAAGGGGAGAACAAATCCAGCCGAATGAAATCCGGGCGCTTGTCTTGCGGTGAGTTGTCCACCATGACCCGTTTAATGGTCCTTGTTTTATGGATCATGTCGGAGAGGTTGCCATTTCCAGAAAAAAGATCGAGCAGTGTGGAACTCTTCATGGCGGGTGTAACGTCAGACACGGCCCTGCGAAGCTGCGCATTCATTGTATCATTCACCTGCGTGAAGCCGCCTTTTGCATACGCTTGATTCCATGTGATCTGGACCCGGCCTTGCTGCGCGTAGAGTTCGCAGTGGCCTTCGGGAGGATGTCCTTTTGGCCAAAAACGGTCGGCGTAAAGGCGATTTAGCGCAGGACGAAGATGATCCTGAATGACGGCGCATTCCGGTATTTCGACGAGGCCGCCCGTTTGGCTGTCAATCAACCCGATCTGGTTTTTTCGATAATGAAGTTGGATACGGTTACGATACCCTGTGCGATGGGGGGCGGGGAGGACTTGAAGTTTTTCCCAGTCAAAAATAATTTTTTGAAAATATTTTTTTAGGGCGTTTTGTTTGAAGAGCAGCTCGATCTCATAATCCGTGTGAAGATAGTCACATCCGGGGCACTGTTCAAAATGAGGACATTCTGGTTGAATCCGGTGTTGAGAAGATCTTGCGAGGGTCTGCATTTTAGCAAAGCGCACGCCTTTTCTGGATTTCAGGATGCGGGCTTTTCCGGTTTCCCCGGGCAGAGTTTTAGGGATGAAGGTGATCTTTCCGTCTTCTTTGTGGACCCCTTGCCCCAAAGGATCTACATGGTCAATTCTAAAATGAAAACTGTCTATTTTGGGGTTCATGCCTTGACCGCTGGGAGCTCAAAGATAAAAGCCGCCCCACCCGGCGCTTCGTTGTGGGCTGTGACGGCTCCGCCATGCAATTCCAGGATGCGCTTGACGATGGCCAGACCCAGTCCTGAGTGGTCATCACCCCCTTTCCGGCTTTTGGGGTGACGGTAAAATCGTTCAAAAATATGAGGTAAATCGGCTTCTGAGATGCCGGTGCCGTTATCGCGGATTTTGACAAAGACCCGGTTTTGACGGGCCGGGTCAGGACGTTCCATAAGAGAGACTTCAATGGTTCCGCCTGTTGGCGTATGTCTCAGGGCATTTTCAATCAGGTTTTCCAATACCCGCTGAATCATCCCGATATCCCCGGTGACGAAGGACATTTTTTGGCTGAAATCCGTTGTTATCCGGATGTTTTTTTGATGGGCTGAAAGTTTGAACTTTTGAACCACATCTTGAATCAGTTCTCCGATTGAAAATTCGGAAATATTGAGCGGTTGTTGATAAGAATCCAGCTTTGCCAATTCAAACAGTTCTTCAATCAGCATACCCAGGCGGTGACTGTGCCGCATGGCCGTTTCGAGATATTCTTTTTTTTCGGCCTCTTTCAAGGACCTGTTTTTTATGATGAGGGTTTCAAGGTAACCGTTAAGAGAGGCCAGGGGAGTACGCAGATCGTGTGAAACATTGGCGACCATTTCCCGCCGGGCGTCATCAGAACGTTTTAATTCTGCCCATTGCTGATCGATGTGATCCGCCATAATGTTGAAGTGTCTGCCAAGGGCATCGATTTCATCCTTTGAGGATTTGACTGGCAGATACCGGGTGTTTTTCCCGTGTTTAAACTGACTCTCTGTATAGTTTTTGATGACGGCTGAAAGTCGTTTCAATCGGCGGGTGAAGAGTCCGAAAACCAATAGTCCCGCAATGAATGCCGTGGCGAGACTGGCCATTAATCCCATAGCGCTGGTTCGCATGATGTCACTGCCCTTGAGCATGTCCACGACGTTGTCAAAGGCTTCTCCGCCAAGAATGACGTATAGATATCCTTCGTTTAATCCTGTTGCTGAAATGGGCGCGGCCGAGAATATTTTTTGCCCGTTCGGGTTTCGCGGATCATCCGCCTTGAGCGGGAGTTTGTCCGGCTGCCCTTGTTGCGCGATAAATTGTTTTATTGGACCTAAGTTTACAAATTCACGTTTGATTTTCTCCGGTGCGGAGGAGTAGGCGAGAATCTTGCCTTGATTATCGAGTAGATAGACTTCGATGCTGGGATTAATTACCATCAGCATGTGAAAGATGTTTTCCAACGCCGGGTGGTTGATTTGCCTGCCTTCTAAAAGCAGGGCTTCTTTTGAAATGTTTTCTGCGAGCTTCAGGTTTAGCTTTTGGGTAATTTCCTGATGATAGAGTTCTGCCGATATGCGTACGGCATACAGAAAAATCGCTCCGCTGAACAATGCGAAAAAAAAGAGCACCAAGGCCAGTTTGCTGTACAAGGTGGTAAAACGATTAAAAATCCGGAGTGCTTTTTTCTTCATCATGGATGTCCATGATCAGCAAATTTATAGCCAACGCCCCACACCGTCAGGATATATTTCGGGTCGGCTGGACTGGTTTCGATTTTGGCCCGCAGCCGGTTGATGTGAGAGTTGACCGTGTGCTCATATCCGTCGTGACCGTAGCCCCAAACCTTGTCGAGTAATTGACTGCGGGTGAATACATGGCCTGGATGATTAATAAAAAACCAGAGCAGATCAAACTCTTTAGCGGTGAGGTCTACAGCTTCACCGGCCAGGGTGACAGCGCGTTTACTGGCAATCACCTCAAGCGCGCCGAACTTAAAAGCGCTGTCGTTTGTATCGGGGGTTTGTTCTTTAGAGCGTTCCGTACGTCTTAAAATGGCTTTGACGCGTGCGACCAATTCCCGGACGCTGAAGGGTTTGGTCAGGTAGTCGTCTGCCCCCATTTCCAGTCCCAGAATGCGATCCAGTTCCCCCGATCTCGCGGTCAGCATCAGGATCGGGGTATAATCCGCCTTTGCCCTCAAGGCACGGCAAATTTCATATCCATCCGTACCCGGTAACATAAGGTCCAGTACGACAAGGTCATACCTGCCGGACTGGACCCGGTTCATGCCCTCATCGCCATCCATGGCGATATCCACTTCGCTGCCAAAGTCGCGCAAATGCAAGGCCACCAGGTTGGCGATATCGTGATTGTCTTCGATAACAAGTATTTTTCGCATGTTTTCGTTAACGGGTTTTCATTCTGGGCTGCGTTGTTGATCTTAGCTGAATCGGGCAGTCCCGGCAAATATTCTCAAACCTGCGTGATCATCAGGCTTCATCCGCACAGCTTATTTTATACATTTGAGTGTAAACCAAAGCGCTCACGAATAAATCCCTCGAATATAACATTTCTATCACAAACACAGAGAGAACTGCGCTTTTAAAGGCAGGGAATAAAGGCGGTTTGCGTTTTGTCGAACACAAGGCATAAGATTTTATTTTAATTTATGAGTTCTCGAATTGATGATTTTGCTTGATTTATAGGATTCATTGGGCGTATTTCTCATCCTTTTTAAGGATTGACAGGGGTAGGCGGACATGAAACAGATTGGGTGGTTTTTATCTCTTTTAATTGTTTTTTATACAGTGCCTGTATTGGCTGAAGAGAAGGTTGAAGACCTGTCCGAATCCACACGGCCGGCCGTCATTGGCTGGGTGGAAACTGTGAAGGTTTTTCCTGGCGGGTTTTCACTCAAAGCCCGTATTGATACAGGGGCGAAAGGGTCGTCTATTAATGCACCCCGCGTAGAATCTTTTGAAAAAAACGGGGAACCCTGGGTGCGTTTTGATTTGACGAATGCTTCCGGAAAGAGAAAAATCCAGATTGAACGAAAAGTGGAACGGCTTGTCAAGATCAAACGGAAAGGACAACGGGCAAAAGAGCGCAAGGTGATTCGGCTGGGTATTTGCCTGGGGGACCGTTTTGAAGAGTTGGAGATGAGTTTGGCGGATCGGCGCGGATTTAACTATCCTGTGCTGATTGGCCGTCTTGATCTTGAGAAGCGGTTTGGTGTTTGGATCGATCCCGGCGTGAAACACACCCTGTCCCCGATATGTGATATTCAGCTGGAGGGCGAGGACCGAGTCCTGAAAAAATGAATAACCGTCATCTCTATGGCCTGGTGTTTGTTCTGATGGCCGCGGGCCTTGGCCTGTTTTTTTTTAAAGTCACCGTATTGGGTTTTCCCGTCACGCCCTTTGAAGAATCTGAAATATGGGATGTTGAGGCGTCTGTTTCCTTTGTGGCGCAAAAAAAACCGGTCCGGTTTTCCCTTTTTCTTCCCCGGAATACAGAACGAACTTCGATCGTCAATGAACAATTTCTTTCCAGAGGCTACGGCCTGATTACACGAAATGATGATGGCAACCGGCAGGCAGTCTGGTCAATCAGAAAAGACACCGGCGAGCAAACCTTGTATTACCACGCCACGGTACAGCGGGAAGGTATTTCAAGCGGACGAAAAATTAAAAAAATCCCTGATGTTGTTGCTCCCGGATTTGAAGGCCCTTTTCTGGATGCGGCCAATTCAGTGGTATCCGAGATTGTTTCGGAGTCGGCCGATATGGATATTTTGGTCGCAGCGCTTTTAAAAAAGCTCAACTCGGATAAACCTGATGACCATGTGCTGTTATTGTTAGGGAAAAAAAACACCCTGGATAAAAAATTACAAACTGCAGTACAGATTCTGGCTTTGCATGGCTCTCCGGCCCGGGTTGCGCATGGTATACGTCTGAAAGAGCAGGGCCGGGATTTACCTTTTGTTCATTGGCTGCAGGTGTTTGATAACGGTTTTTGGAAAAATTATCACCCGCTTACTTTTGAACCCGAAATCCCGGAAGATTATTTATTTTGGTGGCATGGAGCGGCTCCTGTTTTTACCGCAAAAGGGGTCGACAACCCCAAAGTGAAGATTTCTGTAAGCCTGAGTCTTGAATCCGCCATCAATGCCCTTGTTGACCGGGGGCAAGTGTTGACGCCACAATTAATCGCATTCTCTCTTTTCAGTCTTCCGATTCATGTGCAGACCACCTATCGTATTTTACTCATGATTCCGGTTGGGGCGCTCCTTCTGGTTTTTTTACGCAACATCGTCGGCGTCAAAACATTCGGGACCTTCACGCCCGTTTTAATTGCGCTGGCATTTCGGGAAACGGAGTTGGTCTGGGGTTTGTTTTTTTTCAGTATCATGGTGGCCCTGGGTTTAAGTGTGCGGTTTTACCTGGAGCACCTTAAATTACTCCTGGTCCCGCGGATTGCATCCGTGCTGATTGTTGTGGTTATTTTAATGGCGGTGTTCAGTATTATTACGCACAAACTGGGTTTGGTACGAGGGCTGTCTGTAGCGATTTTTCCAATGGTTATTCTCACGATGACCATTGAGCGCATGTCCATTGTTTGGGAAGAACGCGGTCCATCAGAGGCCATGCAGCAAGGTTTTGGCAGTCTTTTGGTTGCCTCAGCCGCTTTTGCGGTAATGAATATTAAAATGATTGAGCATGTTCTTTTTGTGTTCCCGGAAATGCTGTTGGTGTGTTTGTCCGGAACACTGCTCATCGGCCGGTATACAGGGTACCGCCTGACAGAATTATTCCGGTTCAAGGTATTTTTAAAAGACTAATCGATGCTGAAACATTATCGCGCCCTGCTTAACAAAGGGGTCATGGGGATCAATAAACGCAATGGAGACTATATTTTAGCCTACAATCCCCGCCACCTTTATCCACTGGTTGATGACAAACTCCGCACAAAAAAACTCGCGACAGAAAAAGGTTTGGGTGTGCCTGAACTTTACGGGGTGGTGGAGATCGTTCGGCAAGCACAGGATTTGCCCAAATTGCTGTCTCAATATGAAGACTTTGTCATCAAGCCCGCGCATGGCAGCGGCGGAGAAGGTATTTTGATTATTTCCGGTCGGCGGGGTTCCTTTTACCGAAAACCCAACGGATTGCTGTTAAAAGAATCCGAACTGGTGCATCATGTTGTGAATATTTTAAGCGGCATGTACAGTTTGGGGGGACATCCCGATTCTGCGTTAATTGAGTATCGGATTCAGGTCGACCCCGTATTGGAGTCGATTTCTTTTCAAGGGGTCCCCGATATTCGGATTATTGTTTTTATGGGCGTCCCGGTTTTATCCATGGTACGTCTGCCCACGCGCATCGCCAACGGCAAGGCAAACCTGCACCAGGGGGCAATCGGTGCAGGGGTGAATATTGCCACGGGCACGACCCTGAATGCCGTGTGGTTTAACGATGTGGTGACAGAACATCCGGACACCGGGCATAAGATATCGGGGGTTCAGATCCCGTATTGGGACACACTCCTGTCATTTGCATCAAGTTGTTACGATTTGACCGGGCTTGGTTATCAGGGAGTGGATATTGTTTTGGATAAAAAAAAGGGGCCATTAATTCTTGAACTCAATGCCCGTCCCGGACTCAATATTCAAATTGCAAATATGACCGGATTGTCACACCGCCTTCAACGGGTTGAAGCCCAGCATCACGGTTTACACGATACTGAAGCGCGTGTCGCATTTGCAAAACAGCATTTCTCCGTTTAATTTTTATTTCCCCCTCACCTCCCTTCAGTGGGAAAGGTGAGGGGGAAATAAAACAGATTAGGACACCCGTTTAATCAGAATTTTTGCGACCGGCTGATCAAAGCGGTGGGATTGATCGAGCGCCGAAGCGGGCAGGCCGTCATCCTGACTGATCACGCCGGGGTGAAGCGAGACAACATTACGGTCATTGCGTGCGCTGTTAAATCCTTCACCATTTCCCGCAGGGCCGGGAACTTCCCCGGCGGTTTCAGAATTGCCTTCGGTGCCCGCATCATATGCGCGCACAAAAAGGGTCATTGTCTCATTTTTAGCCATTTGATCCAGATGTATTACGTTGACTGCCGCAATGGCATCGTTGGTATTTACCAGCATGCTGACCAGAGTGAACAGTTGTTCGTCCCCCGTGAGCGTGAGCGTCGTTTGAGCGCCGGGTGTGATGACGTTTGTCCCTGAAACGGTGTCTGAAACCGCGCCACTTGCCTTTGCTTCCAGAATGAAAGCGCTGTGATCTCCGGATTCTGCCAATTGTTCCAGCCCAAGGCTGGCTGGACTGCCCAGTGTCATGCCTTGATACCCCGGTCCATGCATTATGGCCGCAATAGGTGAAAGAGGCTGGTTTGAGCTCAGGTTTACGACAGTGATGTCATAGCTTCGGGAAGAGGCTCCCGTGCTTTGTGGATTGTCTTCTCCACAACCTTGTATAAAAAAGGAGGTTAACAATAACGCTGCCATCATCCAATACGCTTGTTTTTTCATGAGCATGCGCCTCCCTTAATTGACCGTAATGACGAGTTTCGCCACCGGATTGAGCCATCGATGTGCAGTGGATGTCAGATCACTTGGACCGCCGTTGAGATCGGTGTCTCCAAGAACGCCCCGATGGATATGCACTGTTTTGTTCTTTTCCGTGAGGGTGATTCCCGTCCCACCCGTCCCGTTATTGCCGCCCGGATCGGCCGGAATCCCTAAAACACCAGGCGCCCCGCCGCCATTAATGATTTCGTTATTGGCTTCCGTCCCGGCGTCGTAGGCGTTTAAATAAAAAGTGTAGACGCCCTTGGGTTTCGGAATTTCAAGCGCATCGAGCCCGACAAAGCCGTCATTGGTCGGCAGCAGCATGGCGGTAATAGAGAGAAAGTCATTTTTTCCGCCCTTTGGAAAAGTGGCACTCGCGGACAAGCCCGGTCCCAGAAGACCGCCTGCGGGATTGTCCGCAATGTCTGCCGAAACGGCCATTAAATCGCTGATCAGCCCGGATATCTCGCCGCCTTCAGCCATTGCCTGCAGGTTGACGGAAGCGGGTATCCCACTCTGGAACAGGTGTGTGCCTTCCGGATGGGCGGCCACGAGCAGGGGAGTGAAGTAGATTCCGTGGGTGAGATTGCTGACTTCAACGGTAATATTTTGCGCCTTTACCGGTGCGGCCAATAACAATGCTGCGAAAACAAAAAAGAGGGTTTTTTTCATGTCCAATCTCCTTCATAAAATTTAGGTTGATTATTGAATCAGCTCTTTTGAGTCCTCTTTACGATGAACTCATATGCAGGATACGGATTGAAAATCACGTTCAAGTCTCGGAAGTGTCACAAATTCATCACTTTTTGGGAGGAGGGTTTATATCAAAATGATTAAAAATGAAAACAATGTCTGTCTGATGATTCCTGTCCAATTAAGGGAACTGCTGTTATTTTGTATGCGTTATTTTTTAAAAATTCCATAAAATGAATAAAATTTTAATATATGTTTTTAAAAAAGAACATCAGTCAGGATGAGGGTATTTTCCCCCTATTATTTGTGTCGGTATTTGATTAAAAAAACCTTGTCCGAGCTTTCGAATCCATGCGACATTAATAAGAGTGACCTAAATTATAGAAGGCGCCGGATCGGCTGAGCCTTGTTTGGGATGTTGTTGTTCACAAAACAGGGCTGATGCCAGGTAAAAGTTGGATATGTCGGATGGATTAACCCCCTTCCGACAGTGTAGTTGTATGTGCAGGGAGGATAAAATGATACCACGTGAACTTGGAAAATCGGGAATTTGGGTGTATCCGATAGGGCTGGGAGGGATGCCCATGTCAATACAGGGACGCCAGGGACCCGGGCAGTCGATTCGTACAATTTTCGCGGCACTGGATGCGGGGATCAATTTTATCGACACAGCAGATGTGTATTGTTTGGATAACAGCGATATCGGTCACAACGAGCGTCTTATTGTACAGGGAATCCGAGAATGGCAGGAGTCCCGGCCGGTCACGGTGGCCACAAAGGGCGGAATGGAGCGGCCCAACGGCGCGTGGACAACGAATGGAAGTCCAGAGCATCTGAAGGCGGCCTGCGAGGCCAGTCTGAAAGCTCTGGATATGGATTGCATTACGTTATATCAATTCCATGCGCCGGATGATGAGGTGCCTTTTTCGGACAGTGTGGGTGCATTGAGGGATTTAAGGCAAGAGGGGAAAATTCTGCATGTGGGATTGTCCAATGTGTCTGTTTCCGAAATCCGGGAAGCGCAGAAAATCGTAGAGATCGCCAGCGTGCAAAATGAATGTAATCTCTATGTTCGCGAGGCCTTTGATGAAGGGGTGGTCTCTTATTGCGAAGAGCAGGGCATTGCTTTTTTAGCATACAGCCCGGTCGGAGGACATCGAAAACACCGGCGCGTACTTGAAGACAGGTTATTACGGGAGATTGCCCAAAAACACGATGTTACACCATACCAGATCGCATTGGCCTGGCTGCTTGCGAAGTCTCCTGTCATGATTCCCATTCCAGGAGCGAGCCGCCCTGAAAATGCGAGAAGCAGTGCAGAAGCAGTCTCGATCCAACTTTCAGCGGAAGAGATTGCGCAAATTGATGCCCATACCAAATAAGAGAATTATAATCAGGTCTGGGTTTTAATGGTTCACATGAATCACAGTGTTCAATAAATGGCTCGGTCTGTGGCAGCCTGTGATTGACTGCCCCAGCCGGGCTTGACTGAGGATGTTTTTCGGGCAGGTCAAGCTTGTTCTTGGACCGGTTTATCTTTTCAAGTGAAGTCAGGACATGATAGGATGCGTTTCCTTAAACAATGACGGCGGTTGCGGATGAACTTTTTTTCTGAATTAAAATTTAAAGAGATTGCCAAGGAAGTTGTGGCTGCAAGCCATGTATTGTATCGCCGCGGCTGGACTCCGGCAGCCAGCGGAAATGTTTCAATGCGGATTGATGAGGCCGCCTGCGGGGTCACCCAATCGGGAACGGACAAGGAAAGATTGAAAGAGGCGGCTGTGGTCGCCGTTGATTTTAAAGGCAAACCCCTGACAAAAGGTCGGCCTTCTTCTGAAACCGCGCTGCACACTTTATTGTATCAATTGTACACATCGGTTGGAGCGGTTCTTCACGTTCACTCTCCAAACAGCACTGTCCTCAGCAAAATGTTGAAAACACAATCACAACTGGTTTTAAAGGATTATCAATTGCTCAAAGCATTTGATCGGGGTTCTACCTCTGAGACAGAAATGAGCGTCCCGATCTTTGAAAATACGCTGGATTTAAAACAGTTGGCGATAACGGTAGAAAAAGAGTTAAAGGGTTCGAAAACAACCCTTTGTGGGTATATGATTCGAGGCCATGGTTTATTTGTTTGGGGAAAAACGATGACGGAAGCCATTCGCCGTCTTGAAGCGTTTGATTTTTTGCTGGGATGTGAAATCGCGTTGCATCGCCAATAAACGTTGGGAGATAAATTTAAAGAGAAAATAGGAAGAAGTCTATTGTTGAGCAAGGACAACCCCAAAGAGTACGGGTTCCGCTTTTTATTCACAACCGGAAAGGCGAGGGCTTTTTTTTCGCCCCACGGCGCGATTCGTCACTCCTGTCTGTCCAATACACATCGTTCCTTCTGTTTTTCTGGACAAAAAAATGATGTTCGCAACGATGAATTCATTTGTATGAACAGGCCCTAAATGCGGGTTCGTGCGATTGTGACAGATATTGAAGGGACGACCAGCGACCTTCATTTCGTAAGCCAGACCCTTCTCCCGTATTCCGTAACAGCACTGCCGGATTTTGTCCGTAAACACTTGGAAGACGAAACGGTGAATACCCTGATCGCTGAAACTGCTGAAATCGCCGGTTTGAATGCAGATGATACCGAAGCCCTTATTTCTCAACTGGTCACCTGGATCAAGACCGATCAAAAGGTTACACCGCTTAAAACCTTGCAGGGCCTGGTTTGGGAAGCGGGTTATCAAAAAGGGGCGTTTCAGGCACACTTGTACCCGGATGCATTTGAAAAACTGGAGGCCTGGTATCAGGCGGGTATTCCGCTCTATGCCTATGGGGCTGGCTCAGTAAAGGCTCAGGAACTTTTTTTTGAGCACAGCATTTTTGGGGATCTTCGTTATTTGTTTTCCGACTACTTTGACTCCCAGACGGGATCCAAAACGGAAAGGGATAGTTACCACAATATCTCATTTTCGATCGGGATTCCTCAAAGAGAAATCCTGTTTCTGTCGGATGTACTCGAAGAATTAAAGGCCGCCAAAAGTGCGGGTTTTCAAACCGCCTGGGTCCGTCGCGACACCGGTCTTCTTGTGAATGAAGTGGAAGCCCGGCATGCCTTTGTCCGCTCCTTTGAAGAAATCAAAATATTAACATAAGCCTTTCATATTGCATAATCTGTCCCTGATTCTGCTTTTTCTGAATTTTAGAATTGAGATTCCTGAACCGTTGTGCATAATAGGGATTTTCTAAAGAATCGTTATTTTCCGGGATCACCCGCAGTTCACACTAACGAAAAGGAGAATGACCATGGCTCAGTATCCGGTTTGTTTGGCAGAGGATATTCCAATGAATGAAAAGAAAACCATCAAGGTGAATGGCGAAAAGATACTGGTTTTTCATCTTGAAGACGGGTTTTATGCCACGCAAAATAGTTGCACACATTTGGTTGCGCCGTTGGGGAGAGGGAAAATTATAGACGGATGTAAGATTCAATGCCCCTTTCACCGCGCCCGGTTTGATATCCGCACGGGTGCGGTAGTGGATTGGGCCAATTTCCCGCCGGGCATACAGCTCTTGAATGTCATCCGAAGTGAGAAAGCCCTTAAAACATACAAGGTCACAGTGGATGCAGGAAAACTGATGGTGGAAATGTAGGACGATTTGAAAAAATCAGCGAGGTCGATGTGGAAAAGCCGAGGGCGGATGATTCCGCGCAGGAAATTGAGCGTCTACAGAAAGAAATCAAAACTCTGAAAGAGGATATTGCTCATTCTTATTATCGTATCCCGAAAGAAGAGTTTGAAAATGTCACGGTAAAAAAGATCACACTCGATGTGAATAATCAAGTGCAAAGCCGGATCAACAGCATGCGGAATATGCTGGGTTTGGTGGTGCTTGTCCTGTCCTTTTTTGGGATTTCACAATGGTCAAAAGTCAGTGAAGGGATGCGGAAAGACATTTTAAACGATGTTCAGCAGGATATGAATCAAATCAAATCCGAACTTTCCTCCAATATAGACACCAAACTTTCACGGATTGAAGACAGGCTTCAGGAAAGCCAGGATTTGATCAAGGCCAATCAGGAAAAGATGCAGGATTTTTTAAATAAGGAAATTGAATCCATCACTAAAACGATCGACCTCAAGGCGTCCCGCGCTGCGAAACAGGAAACCGAAAGCCAGCTTCAAACCGTCCGGGAAGACATGCGCTCGGCGCAAAAAACGGTCATGAAGACCGAGTTGAATGCCCTGAGAAAAGATGTGAAAGACCGCTTTATCAGTTACAAGGAAGCCTTGCTTAAGCTGGACCCCTTGTTTCAAAGGGCCTTATTGCTTGAGGACAAGGACCTGGCCAACGAATTTTTGGATGACCTGTTTCGTTGGACCTTTCTTTCCAATAAATACGAGGAGCTGGATCGACTGAGAATCAAGTACGAAAAAGACTATGATTTTAAACACACGACCTGGGCGAATATTGCCATCGGCGGTATGTTTTTATACGAAGAATCCTACTCTCCCATTTACAAAAAAAGGGCAATCAGCGCCTATGAGCAAGCTCTGGAACGGGTGCCCAATTACGGTTTGCCGCACGCCGTCCGGTTGATTATTCATATGATTGATGTGGAACGTGCAGATGATGAAAAAGTCAGGTCTCAGGAAAGGGAGAGCGCTCTTAAACTCATACGGCACATCAACGCCGGGTCACGTTCTATCACGGCCTATGAGGCCTATAACTATCTCGACAAGCTCCGCAATGACCGGGGTGTGGGAAAACACATCGCCATGCTTTTTACGGAATTTCCAGAAGCCATGGATGAGGCGTATCTAAAGTTTGAAAAACATTTGAAATTGCTTGAAAATCGATAAAGGCTGGTTTTTTGAGTTATTTGCCCTGAAGCGCTCTCGCATAACCGGTCAGTTCGATATAGCCTTTTCCCTGAATCGCCTGTCCGTCTTTTTCTCCCTTAAAGAGGCTGGCCCCTTCCCAATAAACCACACGGGTGCTTTTATTCGTCACCAGTTCCTGGTCCTTCAGCGCCGGTTTAGCGCTGAGCCTGAGCCGCTCCGACGGGACGGAGAGGGTCCACTCCAAAGGATAAGTCGCGCCGCTTTTGGGACTTTTCCAAAAGGCTTGAGGGGTGAGCGTAAAATCTTTGGCTTTTAAATGCTGTTTTGTCCCGTCCGGAAAAATAATACTTCCGCTGGATATTGGGTCTTTCTGACCGTCTTTTTCACGGATTTGATAAAACATGTACTCGCTCCCGTCGTCGAGCTGTATTGAAAACCAGTCCCAGCCCACCTGGCCGTCACCGAGCAGCGCACTTCCGAATTCATGGTCCATCCAGCTCAATCCCGAAACCGAAACCTCTTCCCCATTAACGATCAGCGTGCCTTTGCTTTGAAGGCGGGTAAAAGAATAATAATGGCTGGCTGCGCCGTCGACTTCTCCTTTTTTGCTGATTCCGCCTTCGCCTTGAATGACCAGTGGTTTAAGCGGGGTGAGGGTTAAATCGAGTTTCCAGCTTTTATCTCCTGCCGAAAGCAGCATCGTCTCTCCGTTTTGAACCGCGGACCACCGGTCAATCCACACCTCCATTTTGTCTGTCAATGCCCCGGCTTTCCCGATGCCTTCCCGGCTGATTTTTTCGTCGTAATAAAAGGTTTTATTCCCGATGTCCGTCACGGCGAAATGGGCGAGGTAGATATCCCGAACGGTCCATTTGGAGGGATTGTTCTTCCCCTGTGTGTTTTCAATGCCGCGCCTGAAAAAGGTCAGTTCATAACCGTAAGGCGCACCATTTTTGGCCGTCAGATTGCCCGTGAAATACCACCACTCGATTAAAAAATCGGGATGACTGCCGTGGTCCCGCGGAAAATTATAAGTGTAGCCCGTCCGGGCTTTTTCAAAACGGCCGGATTCGGCGAATGCCTGAAATTGAAAAAGCATGATCCAGCAAAACAAGGCATATCCGAGGCGGTATTTATTCATAAGCGATGGCCTCTTTTAAATCGATTTCAGCGGCTTTTTTAGCCGGAAAATACCCCGCCAGCAAAGCCGTTCCGATGGCTAAAAGAAAGGAGTGCAGAATAACAACAGGCGGAAAATGAAACTGCAGAGTCCAGCCGAAAGACGCTTTATTGATCACAAAAATAAGCAGCAGCGACAGGAAAAATCCGCAGGCAAGACCCACGATGTTGCCGATGACCCCCATGTAAAAAGCCTCCACGAGCACGACGCGGATGACCTGTGGCCGGGACGCGCCGATGGCGCGGAAAATGCCGATCTCCCGGCGGCGTTCGAGGATCGAAACGAACAAGGTATTGGCAATGCCCAGCAAAGCAACGACAATGGCGATCCATTCCAGGGCATAGGTGATGAGAAAGGTTTGATCAAAGATGTCCATGATTTCTTTTTTAAAATGGACCTGTGTTGTAAAAACCAGTCCCTGGTCGGTCTGTCCCCATTTAGAGTGCAGTTGTGTTTGTACGGTGTCGGGTTTTGTGTTGTCTTTTAAATAGATCGCGACCACATCGATTTCATGATCGGACCAATGGGTTTTCAGGAGTGAGCGGTCCATCACCATCTTGCCGCCGTCGGTGCCGTAGTCATAAAAAATCCCGCCGATTGTGGTCGGGAAAGGCCCTTTTGGTGTGGGCAGCGTAATGCGGTCTCCTTCTTTTAATTGAAAACGATTGGCCAACACTTCTGAGATGACCACGGCCTGTTGTTCAATCACTTGTTGAATCACCCCCTCGGAGGTCCCCTGCTGAAAAAGATACTTGCTGTTTTGCGCGTGCACGGCGAGATCCCGTCCCACAAGTTCCACGGGTTCGTCCCGAAAGGCGATAATGCGCGAGCGGTATCCATCGACGGCCTTTACTTCGTCCATGTTCTTAATCCCTGGAAGCAGTTCCTGAGGCAGGGTTTCGTCCGAATCGCTCACCATGTAGGAGGCGGGAAATCCGAGGATGTCCGATTGAATGGTTTGATCTATCCAGAGTACGACTGTTGTACGGAAACTTTCAATCATAATGACGACGCTGATCATCATCGCGAGCGCCGCCATAAAGGCCGAGATGGTCGGGCCGTTCCGGCGAATGGCCTGCTCCAGATGGCCTTGGGCCAGACGCCAGGCGGGGGCCGCACCTGCGGTCAACCGATGAATCCCTTTTGAAAAGAAAAGAATCACCGACGGGACGACGAGGGAAAATGCATTGAGGATGAGTGCCGAGGCCAGGTAGCCGTTCCATGAAAATCCCCAGGCCATCGGCCATTGAGAGAGAGCATACGAGACAAGCGCCAGCAATGCGCCGCCGCCGAGCAGCCGCCGGTGATCAATGCCCCCTTCCTCCGGGCCGAAGACCCCTTCCATGGCCTCGCGCGGTTTCAGGCGTGCCGCCTGCCAGGCCGGGAACAGGGCGGAAAAGGTCGAAACCACGACCCCGATTAAAACCCCCTCCACAAAAAGCGGCATCGGCAGGGAAAGCGGGGAGGGGGGAATGGCGACATACAGGGACGTGACGGTGGTCGACAGGATTTGAACCACCCAGCGCGCGAGCATGGCCCCCGCCAGCACTCCTAAAAAGCCGCCGCTTGTGCCAATGACCAGGCCTTCAAGGGTAAACAGCCGGAAGATCTGAGCCCGGTCCACACCCAAAGAACGCAGCAGGCCGATTTCCTTTCTGCGATGCACCACCGAAACGAGCAGGGTGTTGTAGATGAGAAAAAGCCCCACAAAAAGTGAAATCGCACTCAAGGCTGTCAGATTCAGTTGAAAGGAAAACAGCATTTTTTCAACCTGTTGATTGCGTTGTTGCGGGTGTCGAACAAGCACCGATTCCCCAAGCTGTTTTGATAGACGGGAAATGATGGTTTCGACCGGGACGCCGTCCGCCGTGATCAAGTCAACCCGGTCCAGTAGGCCGAGTTTGTTCAATCGCCACTGGGCCGCGGCGATATCGATGAAGGCGATGTTGCCGCCCCGCGTTTGGGCGACCTCCCCCTCAATGATTCCTGCGACTTTAAAATCAAGCAAGGCGCCTTCTTTGCGCAGGGGGAAAGGGTCACCGATGTTCAGGCCCTGCCGCTCGGCGAAGGTCCGGGTCAGCAGGATGGATTCCGGATTTAAAAGCGCGTCAAAAGCAGTCGTCAGATCAAGTGGTTTCTCCTCTCCTGCGACTTCAAAAGGCCGGAAAGAGGCTTCCTGAAGCAGGTCGACTCCCATGACCAGCATTATTTCTCCTCGCCCGGATTTCCCGGACGCCATGGGCAGTACGGACTGTACGATGGGTGCAATTTTTAAAACATCGGGATCTTTTCTGATGTCCATCAGGAGGATTTCATCCAGCGGGCCGCTTCGCCCGACGACTTCTATTGTTGTCTCTCCCGTAAAGGCATCGACGGATTGATGATAGGCCGAAAGCACACTTTGGTTGGCAATACGAATGGACACAAAGACCGAAATGCCAAGCGCGACGCCGATGAGGGTCAGCCAGGTCCGTTTTTCACGCAGCAGATGACGGAGCGAAATAAATTGAAGCAGAATTTTTTGCGTCATGGGTAAAAGCAGCCGTGAATCGGGACGTTTACAGTGTGTTTAGCGCGTTTCAATTCGGCTGATCTCACTGTCTTTCATGGTGATGATTTGATCGGCATAGGCCATCGCTTCCTGGCTGTGGGTCGCCATGAGCAAGGTGAGGCCGGCCTCCTTGGTCCGGGTGGTCAAAAGATCCAATATCTCCTGCCCTGTTTTGGAATCCAAATTTCCGGTGGGTTCATCCGCCAGAAGCAGTTTCGGTGAGATGGCGTCGGCGCGGGCGATGGCGACCCGCTGCATTTCCCCGCCGGAAAGCTTTCCGGGCAGGTGATCGAGCCGGTGCCCCAGCCCCACGGTTTTAAGCGCCGCTTCCGCCTTTTTTCGTGTTTCGGCCGCCGGCTCTCCCCGGAGCAATAATGGCAGGGCGACATTTTCCTGCGCCGTCAGCATCGGCAGCAAATTAAAAAATTGAAAAATCATGCCAATATCAGCGCGCCGCAACGCCGTCCACTCACGGTCATTCAATCCTGCCGTGGATTGCCCGTTAAACAAAATTTCCCCCGAAGTGGGCGTATCAAGCCCCCCCATCAGATTTAAAAGCGTTGATTTCCCACAGCCCGACGGTCCCATCAAAACGGTAAACGCGCCTTTTTCAATGGTCAGGGAAATTTCTTTCAATGCGGTGACCGGATGCGTCGGGTGGGGATAGATCTTGCTGACTTTATTAAAAACAATCATGGTATGAAATTAACACAGGCATTGTTTTGGGGTAAAGGCTTGACGATATTCCGCACAGAACGGGATCACCCCTCTTGTTGACAAAATACCGTCTAAGGGAGGCGTCTTTAAAATCGGTCTCGTCATTCAGGGACTTAAAGGTTTATACTCTCCTTTTGCATGATTGTTTTCATAAAGCAGAAAACAGCGTTTCCCTCGATTAAAAATAATGGAGTCTTTTATGTTGAGTCTGGTCAGTGAAGAAATCGAATTGTATGCGGAACATCACACCCGGCCAGAGCCTGAGCCCTTGCAAAATCTGATGGCTTTGACCTATGAAAATATGGAATGCCCACAAATGTTGACCGGCCGGCTCGAAGGACGCATGCTGAAATTGCTGGTACAGCTCGTTCAGCCCAAATTGGTGGTCGAAGTCGGGACCTTTACAGGCTACTCGGCCTTGTCGATGGCCGAAGGGCTTCCCGAAGATGGCAAACTAATCACCTGTGACAACGACCCGAAGGCGCAAGCGGCGGCCCAATCCGCCTTCGACGCCAGCCCCTACGGCCATAAAATAGCATTGCGCAGGGGAAACGCCATCGACACGATTCGTAACATAGAAGACCCCATCGATTTTTCATTTATCGATGCGGACAAAGTGATGTATTTGGAATATTACGAAACCCTTCTCGCCAAGACCCGGCCCGGCGGCGTCATTCTCTTGGATAACATGTTCCAGTCGGGGCGTGTCCTTCATCCGGAGGATCAAAACGCAAAGGCCATTCACCAACTCAATGAGGTCATCTGTAAAGACGACCGTGTCGAAAATGTGCTTTTAACCGTGCGGGACGGCGTGCAGTTTGTGCGGAAGCGGGGATGAAGCCCAGAGATGGGTGACGCTTTCTTACTGCGCATTAAACTTGTGTCGACTCGTCCAAAAGAACAAGTGTGTCTTCAGATCTCCAAGACTTAGAGGACACACAAAGGGAACTTGTGGCTATCTTAGCAAAAAAAACGTCCGTATTTAGCGCCCCTTTTTCGAGTCGCCCTCACTCATCAATCTGCGCTTTCTGCAGTTTCCCGCTGAAATCCCGGTAGATGATTCTCCACTTCGTGTACAAGTCGAGCGCGCCGCCGCGGCCGCCGGCTTCGCGCGGGCCCGCGCCGGTGTGTTTGGTGCCGCCGAAGGGAAGCTGTATTTCCGCGCCGATGGTGGAGGCATTAATGTAGACCAGGCCTGCATCCAGATCCCGTTCCGCAATGGCGGTTTTGTTCACATCCTGAGAATAGATGGCGGAGGAGAGTCCGAACTCAATCCCGTTAGCAATATCAATGGCCTGTTCTAAACTGGAAGCCCGAATGATGGATGCGACGGGGCCGAAAATCTCTTCCTGGGCAATGCGCATTTTCGGGGTGACATCGGTAAAAATCGTGGGTGCGACAAAAGTCCCGTGGACACAGTCACCTTCGGTGTAAGGCGTTCCGCCGAGGTGCAAGGTCGCGCCTTCTTGTTGGCCGATTTCAATGTAGTTTAATACTTTCTCATACTGGGCCTTGCTGATAATCGG